>NZ_VFSV01000120.1 GCF_007004065.1 Palleronia caenipelagi
ACCTCTGCTTGTCATGCAGGCCCAAAGCCCTGCTATCCGTTCAGGTCATGAGAAAAGACGGGGGCGATCACACTACCGCACGGCCCAGAACGGCCGACCCATTCCCGATCCGTCCCCCGCCGCTTCCCGGCATGTTTGGGGAGCCGGGAAGCGGCTCCCTTATCGCAAAGGAGCCGAGGGAAGTCATAAGACAAGCCTAATGCGCTGTGTGGTCGTTTCGTGTTGTAGTGTTTCCTCCATTGTTCGATCAGGATCTGCGCCTCGCGCAGGCTGTAGAAGGTTTCGCCATTCAGGAACTCATCCCTGAAACGGGCAGTGAAGCTCTCCACATATCCGTTCTCCCAGGGTGACCCGGGATCGATATAGGCGGTCATGGCTCCAACAGCTTTGATCCAGTTCTGTACGGCCTCAGCAACGAACTCCGGGCCATTATCAGACCGAATGAACGAAGGCACACCGCGCAGGATGAACAGGTCGCTCAGCGCATCGATGACGTTGCCTGAGTTCAGGTTGCGATCCACACGGATGGTCAGGCACTCCCGGCTGTACGCGTCAATGATGTTGAGCGTACGGAACGCCTTCCCATCGTCCGTCCGGCAGTGCACGAAGTCATATGACCAAACATGGTTTGGATGCTCAGGCCGCAACCGGACACACGATCCATCATTCAGCCAAAGCCGTCCCTTCTTTGGTTGCTTCATTGGGACTTTCAGCCCCTCTCGTCGCCACAGTCTTTCGACGCGCTTGTCGTTCACATGCCAGCCAGCATCTCTGAGCAGTGCTGCGATCCGACGATAGCCATACCGTCCATATTGCCGGGTTAGCTCGATCATATCCGCCACCAAGCGCTCTTCGTCCGGGCGACCGGCAGGTGCTTTGCGCTGTGTCGATCGGTGTTGTCTCAGAACGCGACACGCGCGACGTTCCGAAACGTTCAGCTCCGCTCGAATACGATCAATGCAAGCACGGCGACGAGCGGGGCTCAGAAGTTTCCCTTTGCGGCCTCCGCCAGGATCAGCTTGTCCAGGGTCAGATCCGAAACGGCCTTGCGCAGGCGCTCATTCTCTTTCTGAAGACGCTTCAGTTCCTTCAATTGGTCCGCGCCCATTCCACCGTACTTTTTCTTCCAACGGTAGAATGTCTGTTCGGTTACGCCAATCTGGCGGATCGCATCCAGACGCGGCATCCCTTGCCCCGTCAGAACCTCAACCTGCCGTAACTTCGTAACAATCTCTTCCGGCTTTGGTCGCTTGTTTGCCATGTGTTTCCTCCGTTTTCCTGAACATAGCGGAGGACCACTTCAGTGGGGGAAGACCAACGCTTCCCTGAACCAGTCGGCGTCATAGCCCCGGTCGCCCGGCAGCCATTCGACATCTGGAAGACTGCTGCACCGCGCCCGCGCGCCGACGTAGCCGCTGACCTGACCGGCCGTGATGGAGCTTGTTCAGAGGACGGCCTCGGCTGTCGCCGACCGCGTGCAGCTTAGTGTTCATCCCGCCTTTAGTTCGATCGATCATATGTCCAAGATCGCCTTTTTGACGCCCATGCTGGTCGCTGTTCGGTGGGCCTTCAGATCATTCGGCCGTCTGCTCGGACCGATGGCGCCGCCGGCCTCATCATCGATCATGACGGTCCTTTCTTCGCCGTGGTCGGCGGCCAGACCGACCATCATCTGCGCGAACATGCCCTTATCGCTCCACCGCTTCCAGCGGTTGTAGAGTGTTTTGTGGGGCCCATACTCTTTCGGCGCGTCGCGCCACCGTAAACCATTGCGGTTGATGAAGATAATTCCACTCAAAACACGTCTATAATCAATGGGTACTGACCCTAGATGTTTGATCCCACGGTTTGATGGTGTGATCCTTTCTCAGGAATGGAAGGAAGCATTATGGGACAAGTTCGTCACGGGAGCGCCTCGACCACGCACGCTGTCAGAGCTGCAATACAGCGATCGCAAGCTTCGCTCACGCAGCTGAGCAAGGAGCTGGGCATCAATCCCAAGACCGTCGCGAAGTGGCGCAAGCGGGCGACGGTGGAGGACTTGAAGACTGGGCCGAGGGAGCCGCGTTCGACCGTTCTCACCGAAGCGGAGGAGGCCATGATTGTCGCATTCCGGCGTCATACG
>NZ_VFSV01000121.1 GCF_007004065.1 Palleronia caenipelagi
ATGAGTGCGGGCGTCTTTCGTTGTAGTAGCTGATCCAGTCACCGATCCCGTCCCGGGCTTCGGAACCTGTTTCGAAGGCGTTCAAGTAGACGCATTCGTATTTGAGGGATCGCCAGAGCCGCTCGATCATCCGGTTGTCGATCCAGCGGCCCCGGCCATCCATCGAGATTTTGATCTTTGCGTCGCGCAGCACGTCGGTGAAGTCGGTGCTGGTGAATTGGGATCCTTGATCGGTGTTGAAAATCTCGGGGGTGCTGTATCGAGCCAGCGCTTCTTTCAAAGCCTCGACGCAGAACCCCGCGTCCATGCTGTTCGAGAGCCGCCAGCTCAGCACCTTCCGGCTGTGCCAATCCATGATGGCCACGAGATAGAGAAACCCCCGGCGCATCGGGATGTAGCTGATGTCAGCACACCAGACCTGGTTAGGTCGGGGGATGGGTAAGTCTTTCAGAAGATATGGATATATCTTGTGCTCCGGGTGCTTCTTGCTGGTCTTCGGTTCCTGGTAGATAGGCGCCAACCGCATGAGCTGCATCAGCCGCCGCACACGATGTCGGCCGCATTTATGTCCCTCGCGAGCCAAGTGCCGGACCATCTGGCGTGAGCCATACCATGGCGTCTCGAGGAACTGACGATCGATGATTTCCATGAACTTCAGGTTCTCGGGGCTTTCCCCACGCGGCTGGTAGTAGAGGGTTGAGCGTGCCAGTGACAGCAGACTGCATTGCCGCCGGACGCTGAGATCGGGATGGTCCCGCTTCAACGCTTTCTGCCTCCAGTGTCGAGGATGAGACTGTCCGCCAAGGACCTCGGACCAATGGCGGCCTCATGGACGGACCTTCCGACAAAAAATCCCGTTCCACGACCAACTGGCCGATCCTGGCATGCAGCTTCTCGACATCCTTCTCAGAAATCTCCGGCTCAGCCGATGCACCTCCGCCAAATGCAGATGCCATGTCCGTCGTTCCCTTCGTGGGCGCTCCATAACCTGAACGAAAAATTCCTGAAGCCGAAGATCGAACCCGTTGCACAGCTTGTGCCGAACCGCCGGCGCTTGGCGCTGGTAGCTCGGCGGGATCTCATCCTTCAAATACTTCTGGATCGTGTTCCGCGACTATCCCGTCGCCCGCGCCACAGATCGGATGCTGCGGCCTTCCCGCACTATCCATCGTCGGATCTTCGATACACTTTCCATCAATAGCACCCGCTCTTTCCTCCACACAATTCTGCGCGGATGTTAACGAAAACAGGCGGGGCAATTTTACTCGCTCATAACCAACCCAAGTGGGTCAAATTTGGATGCCGGTTCACACAGTTCGGGATCAACGAGAAAACACTGGAAATCCGGGCTGCTGAGTTCACCACCAGCGACATAGGCGACGCCCCCCATGAACGTTGTCCCTGTCACCGGACAGCGGGGTACTTTACCCTTGGCCATGGGAGAAGGACGAGATCAGACGACATAGACGGAAACATACGGACGAATTCAACGCTGCGGCGGTTGACCGGCTTTATGAGCCGGGCGCGACGGAGGGCACCGTGGCCAAGGAGTTGGGAATCACGGGAACCCAGCTGAAGACCTAGCGGCTGGAGATTGAGGCGTTCGGCTCGATGGAAGCGAAACGCCGCCAAAAGGCGGATGCTGCCGAGCTGGAACGGCTGCGGAAAGAGAGCAAGCGTCTCGCGGAGGAGAATGAAATTCTTCAGAGGGGTGAGCATGCGAACGCCACGGGTCCGAGTGCGCCTGCGAACGTTTTTTCGCAGCAAGGGCGGTGAAGTGAGGGCATGAGCGCCACTGGTCCGAGCGACTGCCCGAACGATGAACAAGCGCGCTTTCATCCCTGCCCACAAAGCTCAGTTCGACTGACCGTGGCCCCAGTGGGGCCGCGTAAGCGGGAGAACGCGGTTTCTACACTTTGCCGGCTGGTCCGCCTGTCGCGCAGTTGGTTTTATGGTCACGGCGCCGGTGAGGCAGCCCGTGAAAGTCGGAAGGCGCGGCGTGCGGCACGGGACAAGGCACTGCTGGAGCGGATCAGCCATTTTTTCAAAGCCAGCAAGGGGCGCTACGGGTCCAAACGCATCCACCGGGATCCATGCGCTGACGGGGAGAGCGTC
>NZ_VFSV01000122.1 GCF_007004065.1 Palleronia caenipelagi
ACCACGTCGTTGCCAGACCCACCGTCGAGGATATCGGTGCCAGCGCCGCCGCTCAGGGTGTCATCGCCGCTCTCACCGAGAAGGCTGTCGTCGCCGACATCCCCCTGAACGGTATCATCGCCTGCACCGGCAGCGACGCTGTCATTTCCGAGACCGCCATAGATCGTATCGGCGGAAAAAGTGCTCCCGCTTTCAACGATACTGTCGTCCCCGCTGCCACCGTAGATCAGGTCAGACGCGGACCCCCCATCGAGCGTATCGTTCCCGGCGCCCCCTTCGACCGTATCCACGCCGTTATCGGCATTGACCACGTCCGCCCCGGCTCCGCCAGACACGGTGTCATCGCCGGCCCCGCCGCGGAGGAGGTCATCGCCGGAATCGCCGATGAGCGTGTCATTGCCCGGGTCTCCGAAAAAGGTATCATCGCCGGCCCCGCCGCGGAGGAAGTCATCCCCGCTGTCCCCGTCCACCGTGTCATCGCCACTGGCGCCAAACAGGCTGTCATCGCCGCTCCGACCGTCGAGAACGTCAGCCCCGGCCCCCCCGTCGAGCGTGTCGTTGCCAAGCCCCCCCACCAGCGTGTCGTCGCCGCTGTCGCCTGCCAGAGCGTCGTCGCCGCTGCCGCCCAGCAGCGTATCGGCGCCAATCCCACCGCTCAGAGTATCGGTGCCGGTCCCGCCGAGCAGGCTGTCATCGCCGGAGCCGCCATCGAGCGTGTCGTTGCCAGTGGCACCACCCTGAAGCGTATCATTCCCCAGGCCGCCAAAGACGCTATCGTCTGCGAGGCCTGCATCGACGATGTCATTGCCCGCCCCGCCATAGATCGTGTCGAGAGATCCCCCCCCACCCCCATCCGTGATCGTGTCGTCCCCGGCCCCGCCATAGACCAGATCAGGCTGTCCGCCGGCATCAATTGAGTCGTCACCAGAGCCCCCATCAATCGTGTCATTGCCAAACCAGCCGATGATGGTGTCGCTGCCAGCCCCGCCCAGGAGGCTGTCGACGTCATCGGAGCCGTAAAGGCTGTCGTCGCCGGAGCCGCCATCGAGCGTGTCGTTGCCCGTGCCGCCATCGAGCGTGTCGTTCCCGGCACCGCCAGAGATGGTGTCATCGCCCGAACCACCACTGATCGCGTCTTCACCAGAGCCGCCCTCCAGCATGTCGTTGCCTTGGCCGCCGAACAACCGGTCCGCCCCCGCATCGCCAAACACGCTGTCATCGCCGATACTTCCGAAGACGCTGTCATTTCCCGATCCGCCAAAGACCGCGTCATCGCCCGACCCGCCGCCAACCAGGTCGTCACCGGACTCGCCTCTGAGCGTGTCGTCGCCAACACCCCCATTCAGCGTGTCGTTGCCGGCCCCGCCCAGCAGAACGTCGTTGCCGATCTCACCCAGCAGCGTTTCATCCCCGCTGCCCGCGTCCACCGTGTCATCGCCGCTGGCTGCGACAAACGTATCAACGCCCGCGCCACCGATCAGCAGGTCGTTGCCCAGTGTCCCCACCAGCGAGTCAGCCCCGGCCCCCCCGTCGAGCGTGTCATCGCCACTCGCGCCAAGCAGGGTGTCGTTCCCGGCGCCGCCATAGGCGATGTCGTTGCCCGTGCCGCCGTCGATGGTGTCATCGCCGGAGTTCCCAAAGAACCGGTCGTTGCCCGTGCCGCCGTCGATGATGTCATCGCCGGAGTTCCCAAAGAACAGGTCGTTGCCGGCTCCCCCGACCAGCGTATCCTGGCCGGCCCCGCCCGTGACACTGTCGTTCCCGAGTTCGCCAAACACCGAGTCATTGCCAACCCCGCCCGAGACGTCGTCGTCGCCAGAACCGCCAGAGACGGTGTCATCGCCGTCATCGCCCTTGAGCGTATCGCTCCCGGCCCCCCCATACAGGGTGTCGCTCCCGTCCCCGCCTCGCAGAGAGTCATCGCCGAGTTCGCCAAACACCGAGTCATTGCCCGGGTCTCCCGTGACAGTGTCGTCACCGGAGCCCCCATAGAGAGTGTCATCGCCGAAATCGCCGAAAACCTCGTCGTTGCCCGAGCCTCCGTAAACGGTATCGTTGC
>NZ_VFSV01000123.1 GCF_007004065.1 Palleronia caenipelagi
CAGAAGATATGGATATATCTTGTGCTCCGGGTGCTTCTTGCTGGTCTTCGGTTCCTGGTAGATAGGCACCAACCGCATGAGCTGCATCAGCCGCCGCACACGATGTCGGCCGCATTTATGTCCCTCGCGAGCCAAGTGCCGGACCATCTGGCGTGAGCCATACCATGGCGTCTCGAGGAACTGACGATCGATGATTTCCATGAACTTCAGGTTCTCGGGGCTTTCCCCACGCGGCTGGTAGTAGAGGGTTGAGCGTGCCAGTGACAGCAGGCTGCATTGCCGCCGGACGCTGAGATCGGATGGTCTTTCTTCACCGCTTTTTGCCTCCAGTGCCGGGGATGAGACTGGAGGCTTCCAACAAAAAATCCCGTTCCACGACCAGCTGCCCGATTTTGGCGTGCAGCTTTCCGACCTCTGCCGCCGATATCGTCGGCTCCGCGGTCGCCTGGCCGGTGAAGGCCTGTGCCATGTTCTCAATCGCGGTCCGTTTCCAGCCGCTGATCATGGTAGGGTGGATGTCATACKTCTTGGCCAGCTCGGCCGTCGTCAGCTCCTCGCGGATGGCTTCCAAAGCCACCTTCGCCTTGAACTCTGCCGAATAGCGTTTCCGTTTCGTCATTTCTGTCCGTTCTTCCTCAGACACTACAGATTAGCACCCGGTCCGAAATCCCGCGACCACCTCTGCGGCCATAGTCCGGGCCGGTCACGGCGCGCAACTCCGTGCGGCCATTCGCGACTTCCATGGTCTTGATCTGCTCGGCCCGGTGGTTCGTCAGCCCGTATTGCAGGTTAATCCCGCCAGCGGCGCAGGCAATTGTCGAAGATAGGCCGCGGGGGCACAGTCGAGGCTCGAGAGCTGGCCGAAGGACCAATGCGTTGGCGCAACCGGCTCATCCGTGCCCGGCAGGACGAGGTCCAGCTTCTCCGGGTTGTCGCGATGCGCTTCGACCCGGATCGCCGCGCTCTCCACCGTGCGCGTCCGGCTGTGCTCCGCCCGGCCCTTGACCGAGGCGAAGAGATCGTCGAGCGAAAGGTACCGCTCGTCATCAGGCCGCGAGAACCATTCGGACGACACGCGGTCCACGTTCGAAACCCCCGACACATCCACCTTGTAGCCGCCGTTGATGTCACGCCCGGCGTCGATAATTTCGGTATTCATGAGTTTTCTCCCGCGACGGGCGGTCGGGAGCCTCTCTCTCGACCTCCAAACCCGTCACGGATCGGGACGGCTATCCTCTCACTCTGCGGTTATTCGGCTGCGAGGTTCCCAAACGGACCCGGCGCGCGCGCCGCAGCCAATCCGTGCAGCGCCTTGGGGCGAATATGCGTGTAGCGGCGCAGCATCTTCCAATCCTTGTGGCCTGTAACAAGCGCGACTTGTTCGATGGCGAAGCCTGCTTCGAACAGGCGACTTGTGCCCTCATGGTGCAAGTCGTGGAAGTGCAGGTCCTTGATACTAACCTCGTCGCAGGCGCGCCGGAGGGCTGTTCCGACGGATCGCGAATTATAGGGGAATATCCAGCCCTTGGCGCGCCTAAGCTGCTTCGCCTGCGCCGTAACCAGCGCCCAGGCGTCGAAGCCTGTGGCAGCGAAGAGCGGTATCCGCTGGTCGTTGCCGGTCTTGTTGCGTGGGTCTTTCCGGTCGCGGATCAGGAGCATGCGCCGATCAAGGTCGAGATCCGTCCACTCGACCCGGCAAATCTCGTCGAGCCGCATCGCGGTGGCCACTGCAAACTGCACGATCCTAGATGTTTGATCCCACGGTTTGATGGTGTGATCCTTTCTCAGGAATGGAAGGAAGCATTATGGGACAAGTTCGTCACGGGAGCGCCTCGACCACGCACGCTGTCAGAGCTGCAATACAGCGATCGCAAGCTTCGCTCACGCAGCTGAGCAAGGAGCTGGGCATCAATCCCAAGACCGTCGCGAAGTGGCGCAAGCGGGCGACGGTGGAGGACTTGAAGACTGGGCCGAGGGAGCCGCGTTCGACCGTTCTCACCGAAGCGGAGGAGGCCATGATTGTCGCATTCCGGCGTCATACG
>NZ_VFSV01000124.1 GCF_007004065.1 Palleronia caenipelagi
CTACCGCTGGAAGAAAAAGTACGGTGGAATGGGCACGGACCAATTGAAGGAACTAAAGCGTCTTCAGAAAGAGAATGAGCGGCTGCGCAAGGCTGTTTCGGATCTGACCCTGGACAAGCTGATCCTGGCGGAGGCCGCAAAGGGAAACTTCTGAGCCCCGCTCGTCGCCGTACCTGCATTGATCGTGTTCGTGCAGAACTGAACGTTTCGGAACGTCGCGCGTGTCGCGTTCTGAGACAACACCGATCGACACAGCGCAAGGTACCCATTGGTCGTCCAGACGAAGAGCGCTTGGTGGCAGATATGATCGAGCTAACCCGGCAATATGGACGGTATGGCTATCGTCGGATTGCAGCAATGCTCAGAGATGCTGGCTGGCATGTGAACGATAAGCGCGTCGAAAGGCTGTGGCGACGATAGGGGCTGAAAGTCCCAATGAAGCAACCAAAGAAGGGACGGCTCTGGCTGAACGACAGCTCGTGTGTCCGGTTGCGGCCTGAGCATCCAAATCATGTTTGGTCATATGACTTCGTGCATTGCCGCACGGACGATGGGATGGCGTTCTGGACATTGAATATCATTGACGCGTACAGCCGGGAATGTCTGGCGATCCGTGTCGACAGGAAGCTGAACTCAGGCAACGTGATCGATGTGCTGAGCGACCTGTTCATCCTGCGCGGTGTGCCTTCGTTCATTCGGTCTGACAATGGCCCGGAGTTCGTTGCTCAGGCCGTACAGGACTGGATCAAAGCTGTCGGCGCGAAAACGGCTTACATCGAACCTGGATCGCCCTGGGAGAACGGATATGTGGAGAGCTTCAATGCCCGTTTCCGCGACGAGTTCCTGAATGGCGAAACCTTCTACAGCCTGCGCGAGGCGCAGATCCTGATCGAACAATGGAGGAAATACTACAACACTAAACGACCACACAGTGCATTGGGCTACCGCCCACCAGCCCCGGAAACCGTCGTCACGATGGACCGAAGGCCAGTCATGCACTCACAATCACATTGGACCACTCAAGTGGGGCTGATCACGGGGCCGCGCGTCCACGATCCCACTCCCAGCCAAGCCAGTGCGGGACGATGAGCGCCCTTTGGGTGTCGGTCAAAGTCATTCCGATCAAGGCCACCTCCCAATTGGCAACCTTGAATCACTCACCCGCCGATCTGAGAACCCTCAAAAGTCCAAAGTCCGTAACATAACTTCACTCGAAAACTATCAAAATGCGCTTGCAAACCTTCAGAGTCGTCGGTAATTCCCACCCTACGCGCTGGTAGCTCAGTTGGATAGAGTATCTGACTACGAATCAGAGGGTCGGGGGTTCGAATCCTCCCCAGCGCGCCAACCTATTCATGTGTAAATTGCCAGATGACTTTTCCTTTTTGGACAAGTTCTTTCCTCATGCGGTGGCATCGCCGGCGCCAGACCCTTACCTCGCAGGGATCATCATCGAGGTAAAAGTCTTGCGAAACAACAAAGGCAAGGAGCGCTCCTGAAATGAAGGAAGGATCCACCTGCCATCTTAGCGTTGTCTTGATCTTCGTCCCTGTTTCCGGACAGTGTGATTGTTGACGCTACGCGGCGATTTTCCAACTCATTTCTTCGAAAGCCTGCGCTGGCGTCTGGTAGCCTATGGCTGAATGCCGTCGCTGGCGGTTGTAGAAGACCTCGATGTATTCGAAGATCGCGGCCCTGGCCTGTTCTCGGGTTCTGAACCGATGGCGATGGACCAGCTCCTTTTTCAGCGAAGAAAAGAAGCTCTCCATCGGGGCGTTATCGAGGCACTGACCCTTGCGGCTCATGGATTGCTCCAGCTTGGCGTGGCGGATGAT
>NZ_VFSV01000125.1 GCF_007004065.1 Palleronia caenipelagi
GCCCGATTTTGACGTGCAGCTTTCCGACCTCTGCCGCCGATATCGTCGGCTCCGCGGTCGCCTGGCCGGTGAAGGCCTGTGCCATGTTCTCAATCGCGGTCCGTTTCCAGCCGCTGATCATGGTAGGGTGGATGTCATACTTCTTGGCCAGCTCGGCCGTCGTCAGCTCCTCGCGGATGGCTTCCAAAGCCACCTTCGCCTTGAACTCTGCCGAATAGCGTTTCCGTTTCGTCATTTCTGTGCGTTCTTCCTCAGACACTACAGATTAGCACCCGGTCCGAAATCCCGCGACCACCTCTTTCCTCGGCCGGTCGTTCTCTTTCCGCAGGCGCTTGAGCTTCTTCAGTTGGTCGATTCCCATTCCGCCACACTGCTTGCGCCATCGGTAATAGGGCTGCTCGATAGTTCACCCTGAACAACACCCATCCCATTGTTTTTATATATAACACAGTGTCTCCGGTAGGCTTCAGGCCCGGCATTTGGTATTTTTGCAGCCGGACCCCTGCAATTTCGAGCTGCGATATGAAGCCCGGAAGGCCTCCCCCGGAGCAGGATGATCTGCTGCGCGCGCGATGGGTCGGGATGATCGACATGCGCCACGAACTGGTGAAGCTCGCCGCTCTGATCGACCGGGAGCTGTTCGAGCGGGAATGGGCCGGGTTGTTCCCGTCGCAGACCGGTCGCCCTGCCACGCCGACGCGCCTGGTCGCGGGGTTTTTGTATCTCCGGCACGCCTTCCGGCTGTCCGACGAGGCGGTCGTGCACGGTGGGCCGGGACCCCTTACTGGCAGCATTTCTGCGGCGAGACGGTCTTCCGGCATCGCCTGCCGATCAACCCCTCGTCGATGACGCGTTGGCGCAACCGGATCGGCGAGGAAGGGGTCGAGTGGCTGCTGTCCGGGACAATCAAGGCCGGACAGCGCGCCGGAGTGGGGCAGGATAACCATCTCCAGATGACTACTGTCGAGACCACGGTGATGGAAAAGAACATCGCGCACCCCACCGATGCCCGGCTTTACGACGTCGCACGGCGCAAGCTGGTCGGGCTGGCCCGCGCGGCCGATATCAACCTGCGCCAGAACGACAATCGCCTCGGCCCCCGGCTTTGCGGGCAGGTCGGGCGCGATGCCCACGCCCGCCAGTTCAGGAGGATGCGCAAGGCCCTGCGTCGGCTCAAGGGCCATACCGGCCGCGTGCTGCGCGACATCGAACGGCAGACAGACAAGGGGACTGAGGGACCGCTGAAAGCGCGGATCGCGGAGATGACGGCGCTGGTAAACCGGTTGCTGGCGCAGAAGCCACAGGACCGAGAGACGCTTTACAGCCTGCACGAACCGGCGGTGGCTTGTATCTCGAAAGGCAAGGCGCACAAGCGCTGTGAGTTCGGCACGAAGGTCAGCGTCGCGACCATCACGGAAGGTGGCTTCGTCGCCGGCATGCGATCACTGCCGGGCAATCCTTTCGACCCTTTCGACGGGCACACTCTGCACGCGGCACTGGAACAGGTGGACATCCTGACCGACCGGCGCCCGGACATGGCCTTCGTCGACCGTGGCTGCCGTGGCCACGGCGTTGAAACAGTGAAGGTCTTCATCAGCGGTGTAAGGCGCGGTGTCACCAGGACCATCGCGAAACTGCTGCGACGACGAAGCGCCATCGAACCAATGACGGGCCATATGAAAGCCGACGGACGTCTGACCCGATGCCCACTCAAAGGAACCGAAGGTGATGCCCTTTTCGCGGGCCTCTGCGGCTGCGGTCACAACATCC
>NZ_VFSV01000126.1 GCF_007004065.1 Palleronia caenipelagi
CGGGCGATTGCGCGATCCGCAATGTCCATATCCAGATGAACGCCGACCACGGTCGCATCGCATGGCAAACGTCGACCGGCTACGGTCAGCGCTCCCGTGTCGAAGCCCAGACCGGTCGTTACAAGCAGGTGATCGGGCCCGCGCTACGAGGCCGAAATATGGAGAGCCAGACGACCGAGACTCTAATCGCCGTCAAAGCCCTCAACCGCATGACCGACCTCGGTCGCGCGGCCTATGAGCGTGTCATCTGTTCAGGCAGGGAAAGCGGCAAATGCGCCCTCAGCTTGATCTATGCAACATGCTCGGTCAACCCCAATAAGTTGGCAATGCCCGTCTGCACGCACCACATTGATGCGGCGTGCTGTGATTCGCGTCCCGGTCATTTGCGCACCATCCACAACCACGGGGTCGGCGTGGCCCGCCACTCCCACAGGGCCAGCATCCGATCCATGTCATCCAGCTGTTCCATCCAGTCCGGCAGGCTTTCGGTATCACAGTGGCGCCCGATCACGGTGACATCATGGGTGGCGGCAAAGCGCTCGCGCAGGCGGCTCATGACGCCGCGGACACTACCCGGATGCGTCTCAACCAAAAGATCAGCGTCGCGCAGGCCGGGCGCTCGGGCTGGATCTAACAACGTATCCTCAGCCCCTTCGATATCGCAGATGATGGCCGTCTTGCACTGTGTGCAGAGCGCAAAGCTGTCATGGGTACAGGCGTCGAACAAATCCACCCTGGCGCTGACGCCGTTGCTTTGCACCAGCCTCTTCAGCAGCGCGCGCGCATTCGGGTCGATTTCATAGGCCATGATCCGTGCCGTGGGCATGCGCAAAGCCATCCCGACTGCATAGTATCCTTCGGCCGAGCCGATATCCATCACCTGCTCATAGCCGCCGGAAATGATGAGGTTGATGTAGGGGACGAGTGTTTTTTCGTAATAGCCCAGCAGTCTTGGAATGCGCGCGCCTTCGGATTGGGGGCCATCATAGATCATGCCGGCAAAGGGACCACTTTGTACGCGAGAGCCGCTTCGATTCAACACCTGCTGCGTCAGAACATGGCAGCGCCATTTGGCCAGCGTCCGCAGGGCCAGACGCAAATGTTGCGGAGACGGGTCCCCAGCTATTAGGTCGGACACAGTCTGGCGGACCTGACGGGTGATGGGATCATGCGCGGTGGGGCGGGTCATGCGCGCGCCCACCCTTTCACAACGACCTGGTCGATAAACTCATTCTGCAGATCAAAAAGAGACAGAAACAACATGTTTATGGTCGCTTCAAGTGTTTCGCCCACTTCATCGACAATAAAGAGCTGATGAGCCATAAGATTGATCTCGCGCGAGACACCGATGAACTTAAACGCTTTTTTCTCTCAGGATGCGCACATCGGAGCGGTCCTATTCGCCTCACTACGCCTGAGACAAGTTTGTCTTTTGATAGGCTTAGCCGAGCGTGTTGCATAGATCAAGCTGAGGGCGCATTTGCCGCTTTCCCTGCCTGAACAGATGACACGCTCATAGGCCGCGCGACCGAGGTCGGTCATGCGGTTGAGGGCTTTGACGGCGATTAGAGTCTCGGTCGTCTGGCTCTCCATATTTCGGCCTCGTAGCGCGGGCCCGATCACCTGCTTGTAACGACCGGTCTGGGCTTCGACACGGGAGCGCTGACCGTAGCCGGTCGACGTTTGCCATGCGATGCGACCGTGGTCGGCGTTCATCTGGATATGGACATTGCGGATCGCGCAATCGCCCG
>NZ_VFSV01000127.1 GCF_007004065.1 Palleronia caenipelagi
CAGAGGTGGTCCTTGAAATTCGACCAGTTTGCCGCCGTGCTAAGCTATAGCATTGGTTTCATTTCAGGCGGCAACCTTCAGGTCCGGAGATTGCYTGTCATAGGCCTCGTCCGGCGTCATGATCCCATGTGATGAGTGCGGGCGTCTTTYGTTGTAGTAGCTGATCCAGTCACCGATCCCGTCCCGGGCTTCGGAACCTGTTTCGAAGGCGTTCAAGTAGACGCATTCGTATTTGAGGGATCGCCAGAGCCGCTCGATCATCCGGTTGTCGATCCAGCGGCCCCGGCCATCCATCGAGATTTTGATCTTTGCGTCGCGCAGCACGTCGGTGAAGTCGGTGCTGGTGARTTGGGATCCTTGATCGGTGTTGAAAATCTCGGGGGTGCTGTATCGAGCCAGCGCTTCTTTCAAAGCCTCGACGCAGAACCCCGCGTCCGTCCGGCATAGTCCTCAGACCTATGGCGGCCTCATGCCGAACTGTTCGAGAGCCGCCAGCTCAGCACCTTCCGGCTGTGCCAATCCATGATGGCCACGAGATAGAGAAACCCCCGGCGCATCGGGATGTAGCTGATGTCAGCACACCAGACCTGGTTAGGTCGGGGGATGGGTATGGTCTTCCCCCACTGAAGTGGTCCTCCGCTATGTTTAGGAAAACGGAGGAAACAGATGGCAAACAAGCGACCAAAGCCAGAGGAAATTGTTACGAAGTTACGGCAGGTTGAGGTTCTGACGGGGCAAGGGATGCCGCGTCTGGATGCGATCCGCCAGATCGGCGTGACTGAACAGACGTTCTACCGCTGGAAGAAAAAGTACGGTGGAATGGGCACGGACCAATTGAAGGAACTTAAGCGTCTTCAGAAAGAGAATGAGCGGCTACGCAAGGCTGTTTCGGATCTGACCCTGGACAAGCTGATCCTGGCGGTGGCCGCAAAGGGAAACTTCTGAGCCCCGCTCGTCGCCGTACCTGCATTGATCGTGTTCGTGCAGAACTGAACGTTTCGGAACGTCGCGCGTGTCGCGTTCTGAGACAACACCGATCGACACAGCGCAAGGTACCCATTGGTCGTCCAGACGAAGAGCGCTTGGTGGCAGATATGATCGAGCTAACCCGGCAATATGGACGGTATGGCTATCGTCGGATTGCAGCAATGCTCAGAGATGCTGGCTGGCATGTGAACGATAAGCGCGTCGAAAGACTGTGGCGACGAGAGGGGCTGAAGGTGCCAATGAARCAACCAARRAARGGACGGCTTTGGCTGAATGATGGATCGTGTGTCCGGTTGCGGCCTGAGCATCCAAACCATGTTTGGTCATATGACTTCGTGCATTGCCGCACGGACGATGGGAAGGCGTTCCGGACATTGAATATCATCGAAGAGTACAGCCGGGAATGTCTGGCGATCCGTGTCGACAGGAAGTTGAACTCAGGCAACGTGATCGATGTGCTGAGCGACCTGTTCATCCTGCGCGGCGTGCCTTCGTTCATTCGGTCTGACAATGGCCCGGAGTTCGTTGCTCAAGCCGTACAGGACTGGATCAAAGCTGTCGGCGCGAAAACGGCTTACATCGAACCTGGATCGCCTTGGGAGAACGGATACTGCGAAAGCTTCAACGCCCGTTTCCGCGACGAGTT
>NZ_VFSV01000128.1 GCF_007004065.1 Palleronia caenipelagi
TCTCGATGGATGGCCGGGGCCGCTGGATCGACAACCGGATGATCGAGCGGCTCTGGCGATCCCTCAAATACGAATGCGTCTACTTGAACGCCTTCGAAACAGGTTCCGAAGCCCGGGACGGGATCGGTGACTGGATCAGCTACTACAACAAAAGACGCCCGCACTCATCACATGGGATCATGACGCCGGACGAGGCCTATGACAAGCAATCTCCGGACCTGAAGGTTGCCGCCTGAAATGAAACCAATGCTATAGCTTAGCACGGCGGCAAACTGGTCGAATTTCAAGGACCACCTCTGGGCTCCAGCAGACGCAAGACCTGTACATACTCTCGTTAGCCAGCTTTGCCCTGGCGGGCTTCCAGCAACCGCTGGAGCGTGCTGAAGGCTTCGGGCAGTTCCCACCCCTGCAGGGGGGCTGCCTGATCGAAAGCATTCGACCATTGTCCCCGGACCAATGGCGGACAGGGTCTCATTCTTGCGTTCGACCAGCGGCAGGTCATGCAACGGATCGAACACCATGTCGCCGGTGTCGCAGGACCGGGGATGATCGGCGATCACCTGCGCCGCGCAGCCGATGACGACACGGGTCACGAAGCCTTTGATCCAGACCTCGCGGTGGCCATAGGCAACCGGCACCGAGTAATCGTTGCCGCGGCAGCGCACCACCGATGTCGACGTGACCTGGCCGCTTCGGAGGTCGCAGGCCTCGAATGGGGCTGCCGGCAGGTCCCGCATCGCGGCAAGGTCAGCTTGCAGCCGGTCACCGATGCTGGCCTTGTGGCCGCGCAGAACATTGCCCTGCCGCCTGCGGCACTGCTCTTCGAGGCAGGCGTTGAACGCCTCCCAGTCCGGAAAGGACGGGATCGGCACCATAAAGTTGCGGCGGGCGTAGCCAACCAGACCCTCGACGGCTCCCTTGTCATTCCCCTTGCCCGAGCGCCCGTAGCGATCCCGGACCACATAGTGCGACAGCATCGCGCTGAACCGCTGCGTTCTCTGCCGGGTGCCATCCGGCATGATCCTGGCAACGAGGCACGTGTCGTTGTCATAAAGGATCGACTGAGGGATGGCGCCGAAGAACGCAAAGGCATGGACATGTCCGTCAAGCCAGGCCTCCGTGGTGGCTGCCGGGCAGGCCCGGACATAACAGGCGTCGCTGTGCGGCAGATCGAAGGCAAAGAAGTGCGCTTTCTGCTCAACACCGCCAATCACCACAAGTGCTTCGCCAAAATCGGCCTGCGCATGCCCTGCGGGATGGCTGAGCGGCACGAACATCTCCTTGCCGGTCCGCTTCGAGAGCCGGACGTAATCCCTCACGATCGTGGAGCCGCCATCAAATCCGCACTCATCCCGCAGCCGCTCGAAAATGCGCTTCGCCGTGTGACGTTGCTTCCGTGGCCGGCCTTTGTCCTCGGTCAGCCACCGGTCGATCTGACCAATGAAAGCATCCAGCCTGGGCCGTCGGATCGGCGCCGTCCGCCGATACCCCGGCGGTTCCGAACAGGCCAGCATCTTCGCAACACTGTCCCGGCTGATCCCAAAAACCCCGGGCAATCTGGCGCCCGCTCAAACCGTCCTGAAAATGAGCCTGACGCACCTTCAAATACAAATC
>NZ_VFSV01000129.1 GCF_007004065.1 Palleronia caenipelagi
GGGGTTCTGCGTCGAGGCTTTGAAAGAAGCGCTGGCTCGATACAGCACCCCCGAGATTTTCAACACCGATCAAGGATCCCAATTCACCAGCACCGACTTCACCGACGTGCTGCGCGACGCAAAGATCAAAATCTCGATGGATGGCCGGGGCCGCTGGATCGACAACCGGATGATCGAGCGGCTCTGGCGATCCCTCAAATACGAATGCGTCTACTTGAACGCCTTCGAAACAGGTTCCGAAGCCCGGGACGGGATCGGTGACTGGATCAGCTACTACAACGAAAGACGCCCGCACTCATTACATGGGATCATGACGCCGGACGAGGCCTATGACAAGCAATCTCCGGACCTGAAGGTTGCCGCCTGAAATGAAACCAATGCTATAGCTTAGCACGGCGGCAAACTGGTCGAATTTCAAGGACCACCTCTCTCACCCTGCGCGCGCCATGTCCCTGCTGTGGGGGTACTATGCGTGTCATCGAGATCTTCCGGCGCGGTCAGATACCGATGTCTCGCGCGCCACCTCGGGAGCAAGCCGCATGATCAAATGCATGACCCCACACTTCGATATGCTCCGGTCGTCATTGGTTGACCGGCCAAGACCGCTTGCAAACAGCGTCGAAAATGGCGGTCGGTGTCCCGTTCTCAACGCCCAATCTCTGGAACTTCAACGACGAAGGCGGCGTACACCGCCAGCAACAGGCCTATCCAAAACGAAGGCGTCGCGCCCCTCGCATTGTCAGTCTCACTCCTCAGCGCTCTTTCCCCATAGATAGCAAGCAGCCCCCGCGGCTTCCTCCTTCCGAGGTTTGTCAACGCGGGCCGCACGCCCCGCGAGAAGTAAACGTTGCACTCCGGCCCACATCGAAAAACCTTCAGGAACTCAAAAAGCGTCCTGAAACCAGAGCGATCCTGAAGCAGACCTTTAAGCTAATGACTACGAGGTCCGCTATGTCTAAGGTTTGTTGCTGCTGTCAGCGTGAGCTGCAGCGGCGATAAATCTGACAAGGAGGAAAGCACGGGCGGATTTCGGTGCTATGGGGATTGTGCGTTACGGCTGCAGAGGTGGCTGAGCAGAGTGAGCGACTTTGTGATGACAGGCTGTGCAATTCAATTGATGTTCCCGACACGACTTGGCCAATTTGGCTCCCATTTTACCGCCACAGGCCTGATGCAGCCCAGGATTTTGTGAGATGGCCGCACTGATTGGTCCGGGGTCTGCGTAAGAAGGGGCCGGGTTTCCGTGTTGTATCATGCGGCATCCTCCCAAGGTGGTGCGCGGGATTTGGGTGTTTGACTGCGCAGGAAGGTCTCAATGATGACCATCGCGTCGCCGCATTTGGGGCAAGACTGTTTCGCGTGCCGCTCGTCGTTGCCGTCACTTGTCCCTTCGTCTGATGTTTGCGCCGGTTCTGGCGCTGCATCCAACAAGCGCCTGATCTTCTCGATCCTGTCTCGCCGGATGCCATTGGCGAGGAAGCCTGCATGGCGGATGCGGTGGAAGCCGGGCGGCAGGACATGGA
>NZ_VFSV01000013.1 GCF_007004065.1 Palleronia caenipelagi
TCGAGCGCCTCAACAAGGAGGTCAAACGCCGCGCCGATGTCGTCGGGTTCGGGCCCTCCTTCGAACCGATGGCAGTCCGGCCCTCACTCCCGAACGAAGCCTCAATCATTCGCCTGATCGGTGCTGTGCTGTTCGAGCAGAACGACGAATGGCAGACCGCCAGCCGCTACATGCAGGTCGAAGCCTTCACCCAGATCGACCACGAGCAGACCGATCCCATTCTCAGCATCACGACACAAGCCACCTGATCATGACCTCAGGCCACCCGACCAATTACAACACCTTGACGGACGTGACCCGGCGGGCGGGAACGGAGAAGCGGTTACGTACGTCTGAGTGGCAGGACACATATCGTTGTGAGCCTCCCGGAGATCGAGATCCCTGCATGCATCGCTCTCGTTTGCGGAACGGCAAATGGCTGTTTTCGGCACGATTGTTCAGACCTTTGTGGGACCGGTGCTTGAGACCGGGCGCCACATCGCGTTTCGCAGCGCCGTACGATCTCAATTTGTCCGTCACGATCCGCCGGGGAATTCCGTAGCGCTTGATCAGCGACTTCAGAAGCCGTTTCGCAGCCCGTTTGTCACGTCTGGATTGCAAGAGCTCGTCCAGAACCATCCCATCCTGATCCACAGCGCGCCAGAGCCATAACACACGACCCGAGATCTCCACACGGACTTCGTCCAGATGCCAAATGTCGCCCGGGTGCGCCTGGCGGCGGCGTAGATTTCGGGCGATGCCGGGACCGAACTTCACCATCCAGCGTCGGACGGTCTCGTATGAAACGTCGATCCCGCGCTCGAGCAGCATCTCCCCCGGCTTCGCGCAGGCTCAGATTGAAACGGACGTAGAGCCAGACCGCGTGGCCGATGATTTCGGGAGGAAAGCGGTGGCGTTTGTAGCTGATAGGCGATGTCGACATCCGGGCCGACCATGCCGATCTCGGCAAGTTCGCAAACCTGAAACGGTTAATGTGACAACACCGCTGCGGCACCTGTCTGAGACGACCGTTGCACGCTGTATCGCAGAGGGTCTGGTCAGCGGCCAACGACTGGCGGTTGATGCGAGCCTGATCGAGGGCGAGGAAGATATGCGGCCAATCCAGTGGATTGGTCGCCTGACGAACGCGAACAAACAGAACTCGACACCGAAGGAGGATTGGGACCCATCGACCCTTGATCCAGCCGACGCGCCACGCGCTGTGCGGGAATATCTCGAAACGCTTGATGGTGAGCGCGGAAACGCCATCGGTCTGAGTGATCGAGCGAACGCGTTCGGCGCTGCCAGCGAGGTCCAGCCCAAGTTCACCTCTCACTCCGATCCTGCCAGCCAATGGACAGCAGCCCGCAAAGGGCCCGGCTTTCTTCAGCTATTCCAACAATTACCTGATCGATACCGATCATGGTGTGATCGTCGACGTTGAGGGTGCAGCGGCTCAGAAACCGATCCAGTGAATCGGTTTCCCGCTGCACGATCCATCCGGCAAGCCGAGGTCGGCTCCACAAAGACCATGTTGGACCGGGTGAAGGGCAAATTCGACATCGTTCCGGACTGGGTCATCGCCAACACCGCCTATGGCTCCGGGCCGATGCTGGGCTGGCTCGTTGACCGCAAGATCGACCCGTACATCCCGGTGATCGACCAGGCCGCCCGCCCCGACGGGACATGGGTCAGAACCGACTTCGAGTGGGATCCGGAGAACGACCAGTACATCTGTCCTGAGGGTCAGGAGCTGAAGCAATTCCGCCGCAACTATTCCGATCCGAACCGGCGACCGACGGGCAAGGGCACCGCCCGCTACCGCGCACTAAAAGACGTCTGTCAGGCGTGCCCCTCGAAAGCCAGATGCTGCCCGAACGCCGATGCCAGACAGATCACCCGTGAAGAGCATGAAGACGCCCGCCAGGTCGCCCGGGATCTGGCCGAGACCGACGACTATGCCATCGCGATGAAGCTGCGAAAGAAGGTCGAGATGCTCTTTGCCCACCTCAAACGCATCCTCGGGCTGGGACGACTTCGCTTACGCGGCCCATGCGGCGCGAGCGACGAATTCCTCCTCGCCGCAACCGCCCAGAACCTCCGCAAACTCGCAAAGATCTTTCCCGCACCGCAGCAAATGCGAGAAGCCTGATCAGAAAGGCATTCGCGCTCACTTCAGAGCCCCACTTGCTGCGCTCGCAATACGTTGTTTTTCCGCAGAATCGGCGGTAAACATCCCCAGCCGAGCCGATGAGCTGATCGGGGCGCTGATCAGCCTGCTCGCGGTCGATATCTTCAAGCTGGTGCTGCTGCCGGTCATGCTGATCGGTGGTCTGTGGATGGTGGCCCGCCGCGCGGGACGCGCGACGGGCTAAACGGACTCACCCGCTGGTCGCGGGTGAGACATTATCCTTGGCGCATCAGGGATAGGACAGCCCTGTGGCCTTTTCGGCGGTCTCCCAGAGGCGGGCGGCCACGTCATCCTTATGCGCGGCATCATCGATGACGCCCCGGGCGGGCCAGCCGCCCATCTCACCGGGACCGTCGGGGCCGAAATAGGCGCCTTGCTCCGTGTCAGCGGTGGCGGCGAGCAGGGTCGGGAGCGCGCCCTGCCAGGTGTCCATGAAGGTCAGGCTGGCGAGCATTTCCGGCGGGACGTGGCGTTGCAGCTCTGTCATCGTGAAACCCGGATGGCAGCCGACCGACAACAGGTCGAGCCCCTTCGCGTCAGCGCGGCGGCCGAGTTCGAGGGCGAACATCAGGTTGGCGAGCTTACTCTGGTAGTATTCGCGGCGGGGATCGTAGGGCTTTTCCAGTCGCAGATTGTCAAAGTCGATCTCGGCGCCGCGATGGGCGATGCTCGACAGGGTTACAACCCGTGCGCCGGGTGTGGCTGTCAGCAAGTCAAAAAGATGCCCCGTCAGCGCAAAATGGGAGAGCGCATTCACGCCGAACTGGCTTTCATAGCCCTGCGCCGTGGTGGCCGGGGGGCACATCATCACGCCGGCATTGTTGATCAGCAGGTCGAGAGTCTGCGTCTCCGTGGCGTAGCGGCGGGCGAAATCGGCCACCCGATCGAGATCGGCGAGATCGAAAACGGCACCTGCAACCTGCCCGTCAGGCGCAGCTTTGCGGATAGTCTCGACGGCAGAGGCCACCTTGGCTTCATCGCGGCCGGTCAGGGTCACGGAGGCACCTGCGCGGGTCAGGGCCAGTGCGGTGACATAGCCAATGCCGGATGTGCCCCCGGTTATCAGGACGGTTTTGCCGGACTGATCGAACAGATGCGCGTCGGTCCAGTCGGTGAGGGTGGTGTACATGAGGGCGCCTTTCGGAGGGGAGCAAAAAGAAAACCACCCGCCGGAGGGGCGGGTGGTTCCCTATGTCAGGTCAGGCTGATCTTATTCGGAGACCAGGCCGGCCTCCATGTAGTACTTCTTGGCGCCGGGGTGCAGCGGGGCCGAGAGACCGTCATTGGCCATTTCTTCCTTCGACAGGTTGGCGAAGGCGGGGTGCAGGCCCTTGAACTGGTCGAAGTTCTCGAACACGGCCTTGACCAGCACGTAGACGACGTCTTCAGACACGTCGGCGGAGGTCACGAGGGTGGCGCCCACACCGAAGGTCTTGGTGTCGTTGTCGTTGCCGCGATACATGCCGCCGGGGACGGTGGCGGTGCGGTAGTAGTCGTTCTCGTCCACGAGCTTCTGGCTGGCGGCGTTGTCGACGGTCACCAGAACCGAGTCACAGGCGGTGGTGGCTTCCTGGATGGAGCCCGACGGGTGGCCGACGGAGTAGACCATGGCGTCGATGTTGTTGTCGCAGAGCGCCTGGGACTGCTCGGCGGCCTGCAGCTCGGAGGCCTGAGCGAAGCTGTCGGCGGTCCAGCCCATCTCGGCCATCAGGCGGTCCATGATGGCGCGCTGACCGGAGCCGGGGTTGCCGATGTTTACGCGCTTGCCCTCGAGGTCGTCGAAGGTGCTGATGCCAGCATCGGCGCGAGCCACGACGGTGAAGGGCTCGGGGTGGATCGAGAAGACGGCACGCAGATTCTCATCCGCGCCCTGCTCGGCAAAGGAGCCTTCGCCGTTGGTCGCCTGATACTGCACGTCAGACTGGGCTACGCCGAACTCCAGCTCGCCGCCGCGGATGGCGTTGGCGTTGTACACGGAGCCGCCGGTGGACTCGACGGAGCAGCGGACACCATGCTCTTTGCGGTCACGGTTCACGAGACGGCAGATCGCGCCACCCGTGGGGTAGTACACGCCGGTCACGCCGCCGGTGCCGATGGTGATGAAGGTCTGGTTATCCTGAGCCATAACCGGAGCGGCCATGGTGGCGGCGACGGCGATCGCGGAAATGCGGGTGATAAAAGACATGGATTCTCCCTAAGTGTGATCGGGCCGTTGAAGCGGTCCCTGATGGTGGCGGACCATGGCGCAAGTCGCGCGAGGGAACAAGCGGATGGTAGCGCTAGCGCTGGTGGGGTGGCGGGTTTTCGACTACTGGGGCAGGAGGCCTACTTCGCGGAAGTAGCGCTCAGCGCCGGGATGGAGCGGGGCTGTGAGACTGGCGGTTGCCATTTGCTGTGGGTCGAGATCGATAAAGGCGGTGTGCATCCGCTGCATAGTGTCGAGCCGGGTAAAGACTGATTTCACCAGGTCATAGACCACTTTCTCAGGAACATCTGCCCGCGTGACCAGCGTCGCGTCGATCCCAAACGTGGTCTGGTCGTCATCATTGCCACGATAAACGCCACCGGGAATGGTCACGAGATTATAAAGAGGGTTGCGGTCCACCAGCTTGCGCACACCGTCGTTGTCCACGCGGACGATGCGTGAGGCGCAGTCGGAGGTGGCATCGACGATGGCAGCCGAGGGGTGGCCGACCATGTAGACCATGGCATCAATTTCACCGGCGCAAAGCGCAGCAGGTTGGTCGGCGGCCTGAATTCCGGGCATGGCGGCAAAATCATCCGCACCCCAACCCATGGCGTCGAGCAGAATCTCGGTGGTCGCGCGCTGACCGGAACCGCGTGCTCCTGCGTTCAGACGGAGATATTTCAGGTCATCGAAGCTCTCATACGGCGTGTTTTCCCGCACGACGACCGTGTAGAATTCCGGATGCAGCGAAAACACGGCACGCAGGTCGGTCATTGGCCCTGGCGCTTCAAAGATCGACGTTCCGTTATAGGCGTGGGCCTGCCAGTCGGCCTGCACGACCGCAAAGTCCAGATCGCCGCGATCAAGGTCCTGAAGGTTTGTTACCGATCCGGTGGTGGATGTGACGGAGCATCGGGTCCGGTGTCGCGGGCGGTCCATGTTGACGAGCTGGCAGATGGCGCCACCTGCCGGGAAGTAGATCCCGGCCACGCCACCCGTGCCGATCAGGATGGAGGTCGAGCCTTGTGCCTGCGCCAGACCGGCGAAGCACAGGAGAAAGAGTGCGAGAAGACGTCCCATGGTGCTGGCCTTTGTTATTGGATTTAAGCGATTTGCGTCAGATTGACGACCTATCCCCGGCTGGGCAAGGTGAAACGGCTGCGATATTTCGACCGCAGATTTGCTTTCAGGCGGCATGTCTGGGTGAAAACTCGGGCTGCGGCGTCGATGGCCCGTTACATCCTTGTCATGTTGCTTTAAGGATACCAACGCTCAGCTTTGGGCTGTAAAGACACGACATTGGTTACAGGTTTCACCCGCATTATGCTCGACACGTCTTCCACTGACATGGCCGGATCGTCGCTTGACGAAGTGATCGCCTGCCCGGAATGCGACGCGCTTTATCATGCGCGGATGCCGGAGGAGGGCGCGCGGCTGGTGTGCAAACGTTGCCATCACGTCCTCATAGCGCCCCAGAAGGACGCCTATCTGCACGTGGTTTCGCTGGCGCTGACGACGCTGTTCCTCATGGGAGGCGCGATCTACTTTCCGTTTCTCGGGATCAGCGCGGCGGGGTTCGAGAACAAGACCTCGGTGCTGAAGACCGTGATGGCATTCCTCGATGAGGGCTTCACCGTGGCGCTCTCGATCTTTGTGGCGGCGTTCATTATTATGATCCCGGCGATCCGGTCCATCCTCGTGATCTATGTGATCCTGCCTTTGATGATGGGCCGGAAACCCGCCCCTTATGCGCGGACGGCCTTCCGGGTGAGCGAGGACCTCCGCCCATGGTCCATGGCAGAAATCTTTATCATCGGCTGCGCGGTGGCGCTGGTGAAAATTGTCGCTTACGGCAAAGTGGAGATCGGGCCGGCCTTTTGGCTCTTTATTGTTCTGGTGATCGTGACGGTCCTACAGGACATCAGTATGGACAGGTGGAGCATATGGAAAGCTCTGGAACGCAGAAGCTGATCACCGCCCGCGAGGCGGGGCTGGTGTCCTGCACCCGGTGCAGCAAGGTCTGGCCCATGGAGCATAAGACCTGCGGTCGGTGTGGCGGCAAGCTCGTCTCGCGCGATATGATGTCGCTGCAGCGGGTCTGGGCGTGGATGGCTGTCGGACTGATGTGTTATATCCCGGCCAATGTTTTCCCAATGCTGAACACGCAGGTTCTGGGCAAGACGTCGGGCAATACGATCATCGGTGGCGCCATCACGCTGGCCCATCACGGCGGCTACTTCGTCGCGCTGGTGATTCTGCTCGCTTCGGTGGCCATTCCGGTGGGAAAATTCATCGCGGTGGCCTATCTGGCCGTGTCCGTGCGGCGGCCGGACATGCTGCGCAATGAGCAGCGGCACAAGCTTTACCACTTTGTGGAATTCATTGGCCGGTGGTCCATGATCGACGTGTTCGTCGTCATCATCACATCGGCTCTCATCCAGTTCAGCGTCGCGGTGACCGTGCGACCCGGCATTGCGGCGATCACCTTCGCATTGTCGGTGATCTTCACGATGTTCGCCGCGATGAGTTTTGATCCGCGGATGATTTGGGACAATGACGGCCGTGGATGGCCGGAGACGGGGAATGACAGGAATGAGTGATCAGGATCAGACGACGGGCGAGGCTCTCGCCGCAGAAGCGGACATGCAGGAGGCCGATAAGCGCACGTTGCGCGACCGGATCTCACCCGTCTGGGCTTTGCCGATCCTCGCGCTGGTGATTTCCATCGGCATTTTCTGGAAAGCGGAGAGCGATCAGGGGCCGCGGATCGAAGTGATCTTTGCCGACGGGGCTGGTGTAAAGCCGGACGGAACCAAGTTGCGGTTCCGCGATGTGGATGTGGGCGTCGTCGAGGACGTTGAGTTCTCCGATGACCTGAGCCACGTGATCGTCGGCATCCGGGTTGACAAGAAAGTGGGCCCCTATGTGGACGACGGAGCGGAATTCTGGATCGTCCGCCCTGAGGTTTCGGCCCAAGGCGTTTCGGGCCTGGAGACAGTCCTGTCCGGGGTGTACTTGATGGGCAGTTGGGACGGCGAGATTGGAGAAAAGCAGCGCAAGTTCGAGGGTCTCGACCGCGCGCCGCTGATGACCAATGATGACGAGGGCATCACCTTCCGGATCCGCAGCAATGACGTGTCGGGCCTGTCTGAGAACGCTCCGATCCTCTATCGCGGCATCACCGTTGGCAAGATCGGCAACCTGCATCTGGGGTCGGATGGGGTTTCCGTCTTTGCCGATGCGTTTGTCCGGACGCCGGAATCCCGGCTGATCAATACGGCGACGCGGTTCTGGAATACCTCCGGCTTCGATTTTTCCTTCGGGGCGAGCGGGGCGCGGCTGAACGTCAGCTCGCTCGCATCGCTGGTCACGGGCGGCATCACCTTTGAGACGACGGTATCGGGCGGACAGGAATTGCCCGAAGACGCGGTGTTCCGCCTCTACAGTGACGAAGAAGATGCGCGGTCCTCCGTGTTTGAAGCGGATTCCGACGGCCAGCCGGCGCTGTTCACGGTCGTGTTTGAGGATTCCGTTCCGGGCCTCGAAGTCGGTGCTGACGTGGAGTTCAGTGGCATCGTGGTGGGACGGGTCTCTGGACTCACCGGTGTCCTCGACGAGGACCGGTTCGGCGACCGGGGCGTGCGGCTGCTGACGACACTGGAAATCCAGCCGGGTAAGATGGGCCTCGACCCCAACGCCACCCCCGAAGAAGTGCTCGACTTCATGAAGTTTGCCGTTCAGGCGGGTCTGCGGGCTCAGCTCCAGTCTGCATCGCTGCTGGGCGGTTTGCAGGTCGCGCTGGTGCAGCTGGATGGTGCCGATGAGCGTGAGTTGGATACCACGGCGGAGCCCTATCCCGCGATTCCTTCCGTTGCCGCCGATCTTTCTGATTTTGCCGATACGGCCGAGGGTGTGTTCAACCGTGTGAACAACCTGCCAATCGAAGAACTACTCGACAGCGCCATCCTCGTGATGCAGTCGGCCAACCGTTTGCTGAACGAAGACGGGGTGCGTGAGACGCCGAACGAGGTGCTGGCGCTCCTCGGCGACGTCCGGTCTTTTGTGAATTCCGAAGGCATTCAGGCGATTCCGGATCAGGCCAGTGCCACGATGGGAGCTTTGGCCGAGACGGCTCAGCAGTTGCAACAGGTGGTTACGCAGCTGGATGAGGCCGGCGCCGTGCAGGCTCTGATCGACGCGCTGGAGTCTGCTGAGGAGGCCGCCGACTCAGTCTACGAGACGATGGAGGATGGTCCGGAAACGCTTGAGGCGATCGACACCGCGCTCGCCAGCGCTGACGAGTTGATCAAATCGCTGGACGGTTTGACCAACGATGTACGCGGCATGGCCATCGGCGATGTCGTGGACAGCACGAACCAGCTGATCATCTCGCTCGATGAACTGGTCAGTGAGCCTTCGGTCAGAGCGCTGCCGGGCAATATCGATCTGGCTCTTCAGGATCTGCGGAGCGTGTTCACCCGTCTGACCGAGCAGAACGGGACGCTCGATCAGGCCAACCGTCTGATGGCCGAGGGGTCGGATGCGGTGGACGAAGTCATGGCCTCGCTGACGCCGGTGCTCGAAGACGCACGGCAGGCGGCGCAATCCGTTTCTGAGGCGGCCAATGTGGCGCCCGAAGTCGCGGACCGGGCCAAGCGTGTGGCCGACCGGATTGAGGCGTTGGTCAATGATGTCTCCGACCTGCCGATCCAGCAGATTGGTGAACGGACCTCCAGCCTGCTGGCGAGCCTCGACGATTTGATCTCCTCGCCCGACACCCAGCGGGTGCCGGGTGCGCTGTCTGATGCGCTGAGTGAAGTGCAGCGAACTCTCATTCAGGTGCAGGAGGGCGGCCTCGTCGAAAACGCCAATGCCACTATGGCGTCTGTGCGGCGTGGTGCCGACCAATTGCCGCGCCTCCTGAACGACGTGAGCGTTCTGCTGACCCAGAGCGGCGTGGTGATCGAAGGCTACGATGCCAACGGAGCCGTGGGCGCGCGTCTGCAGTCCACGCTCCGCGAGGTGCAGGAAGCCGCTCAATCCATCGATTCGCTCGCGCGTCAGCTTGAGCGGTCCCCCAATTCCCTTCTGTTTGGACGTTGATCATGCTGAGACCTCTGCTTATCGCCTCAACCCTCGGATTTCTGGCCGCCTGCGGTGGGACCCCGTTGCGCTATGACGTGCCGGTGACTTCCGCGCAGGGTCGGATCCCGGTCTCCGTCGGCTCGGTGGAAGTGCGCGACGTGTCGCTGCCCCTCTACGCCGAGCAGGAAGTGATCTATTACGAGGACGAAACCGGCGCGGTGGTCGGCGACGATAACCTGCTCTGGGCCGACGACCCCCAGCGCCACTTCACCGAAAGTCTGGCGCAGGGCCTCGCGTCGCGCACCTCGGCGCGGGTCGCCGCGGAGCCCTGGCCGTTTTATGACCGTCCGGCGGCTCGTCTTGATGTCCGGATCAGTAAGGCACTGCCCTCCCGCGATGGCCAGTACCGTGTGTCCGGCCAATATTTCGTGAGTTCGTCCGAAGGCACGACGCCGGAACGGGCGCGGCGGTTCGACCTCGCGGCACCTTATCAGCCGGGAAATGTGGCCTCCATCGCGGCGGCCAAGTCGCAGATCATCGGCGAGCTTGTTGCGCTCATCGCGCGCGACGGGCTCTGACAGTAGGGGCTGACCTGAGCGGTCAGCCCAGCTCGGTCCGCCGCGGCGGGTTCGCGCCCGCGCGGGACACCGTCACCGCTGCCGCCTTTGCCCCCAGTTCCAATGCTGCGCGCAAGGTATCCTCAGAGACCCTACCGATGGCGCTTTTCGTCAGCGCACCCGCCTCGTGCAGCGCGGTCAGTATGCCCGCATTGAACGTGTCACCGGCCCCAACCGTATCGATCACCTCGACCTTCTGCGAGGCGACGCTGACCTCCAGCCCCGAGCGGGTGAAGCCCGTGGCGCCCTCGGACCCGCGCGTCAGGCAGATGATGGACGGCCCGCGTTCAAGGAGCGCCCGCGCGCCGTCATCGGCGCTCATGCCGGGAGTGAGCCAGGCCAGATCTTCGTCGGAGACTTTCACGATGTCGCAACGCTCCAGCATCCGGGTGATCCTTGCCATGTAGGCGTCGCGGTCGCGGATGAAATCGGGCCGGATGTTCGGATCCAGCATCATCGGCATGGCGGGCGCCAGCCGTTCTGAGAGCGCATCATAGGTGTCCGCAGCGGGTTCCACCGCGAGGGAGATGCCGCCGAAGAAACACGCGCTTGCGTCCATGGCGTCCGGCAGATCCGCGGTGGAGATCATGCGTCCGGCGGTGTTCTCGTCGTAAAACGCATAGCGCGCGTGGCCGTTGGTCAGGGTGACAAAGGCCAGCGTCGTGGGGCGGTCGGAGCGCGCCGCGTGGGAGAGATCGACCCCGTCCGCCTCCAGCCGGTCGGCGATCTGCTGGCCGAAGAGATCGGTGGAGATGCCGGAGAAGAACCCGCTGGGCGCGCCGAGCCGCGCCAGCGCCACCGCCGTGTTCAGCACCGCGCCACCCACATGGGGGGCAAAAGTGTCTTCTCCCGCGCTGGTCTTGCGTGGCAGCATGTCGATCAGGGCTTCGCCCGCACAGAGGATCATCGCGCTCTCCTTGGTCTCGGGCGCGCTGCGGCTCCCGTTATCGCTATCGGTTATTGAGGTACAGCCAGCCCAAGGCAACGGCAATCCCGAGCAGCACCAGCCCCGCAATTTTCCAGCGGGACCACGGACGTTCGCCGGTGACGCGCCCCGTTTGGCCGTTCACCACCACCTGATAGGTCTTGCCGCGAAAGCTGAAGGCCGCGAGCCAGATCGGCAAGAGCACGTGCTTGAACGTCACGCCTCCGATCTCGGTCTCCAGCGCCGATATCCTCTGCCGGTCCCCGCCGATATCCATCCGCACGTCCCGGGCGATGACCTTGTCCATCCGGACCTGCGCGTGTTGCCGCCCCTCCGGCAGGTCGATCCGGTAGCCTTCGGCGCTGAACCCTGCGAGGAAATCCGGCGTGTAGGGCGTCAGGTCCGACAGATCCCACGGCTCCAGTTTTTGCGTGGTCTCGGCGGGCAGGGAGGGGGAGGCGCAGACGAGCACATCGTCGAAATCCCGCGCCACCCGACCCGAGACCGGACGCCAGCGCACCTCGCTTTCGGTCCGGCTCTGTCCGTCTGCGCCCCGCACCGTCCGATGATAAACGGTGCCGCGCTGTCCACGATATTGGGTGCGGGTGCGCGCGTCGAAGGTCCAGTAGGGCAGGTAGACTCCCTGCATCTTCCGACCTTTGCGGGCGAATTTCGCCAAGCCCCCGGGGGCCAGCCAGAGGGAGCCCAACCAGTCCGTCATCGCTTTGCGCGCCGTTTCTTCGGCGAGGGCAAATGGCAGGACGGCGGCGGGTTTGATATGGCGGTGGGTGCCCGTATCGCTGACCACGGGTGTGGCGCAGAACGGGCATTCGGTTGCGTGCTGCGCCTCGTCAAAGGCGACCTCGGCCCCGCAATTGGTGCAGCGGGAAACCTGCGTGACCTCGATTTCCGCTTGAGGCAGGCGATTGGCAATCGCCGTTTCGAAATCGAGCTCGCGGATCGCGCTGGGGGCGGCCTCGGGGGTCAGGTGCTCCCGATGGCCGCAAAAGTCACAGGAGAGGTCGCCCGACCCCGGATCGAACCGCAGATCGGCACCGCATTGGGGGCAGGGAAAGCGCTGGTCCGTGGTCATCTCTTCGCGCGGGTTGCCTTAGTCTTCGGGACGCATCATGCGCAGGAGCGTGCCGTCTTTTTTCACATATTGGTGGTACAAAGCCAGAGCCGCGTGGCCGAGGATCAGCACAACGAGGATCTTGACGCCGACCTCGTGCCCTTCCTGAGCTGCGCCGATATTGCCGAACCACGCCGCCATACCGCCGATCGGAACCCCGATCATCAGCACGTAGAGCGCGATATGGCCCCAGTCGCGCGCCTTGGCGACCGCATCCGACGTGCCGGGCACGGCATCCGGGTGGCCGGTGCGCAGGCGGATGACGAGGCGGATGACCACCAGCGCCAGCACGGTCATCCCCAGTGCGGCATGGAGCGGCACAGTGGGCACCTCGCCCCCCTCAGCGCGGGTTTTCAGGAGTTTGCCCATCCCCTCGCCAAAGAACCATGTCAGCAGGATCGTTGCCGCGACCAGCCAGTGCATGGCGATCTGGGCGGTGGTGTAGCCGGTACGTTGGGACATGGGGAAACTCCTGAGACTGAAAAGGGCTTACGGGGCCGGTGGTGGCGGGGGCATAACGGTAAAAAGCCGCGCCAGCTCGTTGAGTTCCCCGGCCTGTGTCCATCCGTCGAGCCCGGCGCTCCACACCAACGTGTCGCGGGTCAGCTCGCCGCTGGCGGCCATGCGCCCGAGGCGGGCGGTGGAGTAAGGGCCATGGCTCTGGCCGCTCTCGGCGATATGCCAAACCCGTTCGGGCTGCGGCGGAGGGGGCGGCGGAGCAGCGGTCTGCACCGGCATCTGTCCGGGGCGTGGCCCCCAGGGTCCCGGAGCCATACCGCCCATGGCCATGCCAATCCCGGCGCCAAAGCCCGTCCCCATTGCGTTGCCCGCAGCCGATCCGGCCTGCGTCAGCGCTTCGGCCGCCTGAAACTGGGTGTAGCGGTTCAGGTCGCCCACAACGCCCATGGATGTGCGCTTATCCAGCGCTTTCTCCACGTCCTCGGGCAGGGAGATGTTCTCAACGTAAAGCTCGGGCAGGGTGAGGCCGTATCCCGCAATCGTCGCGCTGATTTCGCGCGCGACCACGGCGCCGAGCTGGTCGGTATTGGCCGCCATATCGAGCACCGGGATGCCCGCCTGCGCCACGGCACGGGAGAACTCCTGCACGATCACGTTGCGGATCTGAAAGGAGATCTCATCGGCGGTGAACTCCCCGTCGGTCCCGACGATCTCGGTCAGGAACAGGGCGGGGTCGGTGACCTTGACCGCATAGGTGCCGTAAGCGCGGATGCGGGTCGGGCCGAACTCGGGGTCGCGGAGGATCACCGGGTTCTTCGTGCCCCATTTCAGATCCGTGAACCGGGTTGTGTTGACGAAGTAGATCTCGGATTTGAACGGCGACCGAAAGCCGTGATCCCAATGCTGCAGTGAGGTCAGGATCGGCAGGTTGTTGGTTTCCAGCAGGTAAAGTCCGGGGGTAAAGACATCGGCGATCTGGCCTTCGTGGACGAAAACTGCGGCCTGACCCTCGCGGACCGTGAGCTTGGCGCCGTATTTGATCTCGTGCCCTTCGCGCTCAAACCGCCAAACCATCCGGTCCTGCCGGTCATCGACCCAGTGAATGACGTCAATGAACTGGCCCGAAAGAAAATCGAGAATACCCATGTCGTGCCTCCGATCCGATGCACCCGGAGGCTAGGTCCTTGGCCCGGTCGCGGCAAGAGGATTAACCCCCGGGACCTCGCCGGAGCAGGTAGGTGTCCATGATCCAGCCATGCCGCGCCCGTTCGGCCTCGCGCGTGGCGAGGATATCCGGCGTTGTGCCGGGCAGTGGGCCCGCGTGCAGGACTTCCTCTTCCATACCCAGATAGGCGCCCCACCAGATCCACAGATCATCCTGCGGCAGGGTTTGGAAGCTGCACTCCCCGTCGAGCATCACGGCGACCGTCTCCGCGCCTTCGGGCCAGCCCTCATCGCGTAGTCGTCGGCCGGTGGTGATGGTGACGGGGCCATTTACCCGGTTCAGGGGGATGGCGTGGGCGGCAGTGAGGGCCTGTAGCGCGGTGATGCCAGGGATGACGCGGACCTGCGGCGCGGGGTCGAGCCGTGCAGCAATGCGGAGGGTCGAATCGTAAAGAGATGGATCCCCCCAGACCAGCAGCGCCACGGGGCTTTCGGAGCCCTCAAGAGCGGCGGACCAGCGGCGGGCGATCTCGTCATGCCAAAGTTCGACCCGCGTGGCGTAATCAAAAGCGGGGTCACGGGTCGGATAGTCGAAGGTGACGATCCGCGCCGCCGTCCCGCTGGCCTCGATGATCCGCTCGCGCAAATGTGCGAGGTCTTCCTTGCCCGCACCTTTTTGCGGCAGGAGAATGGTCCGTACACCGCGCAGGGACTCCATCCCGTCGAGGGTCACATGCCCCAGCGCGCCCATGCCGATGCCGATCAGCCGCAGTTCCATCAAAGGTCGTCCCCGGCGAGAGGGCCGTAGAGAATCAGCGCAGGTGCGGTGCCGATCTCCGCTGCGAGGTGGTCCGCCAGTCCGGCCACCGTGGATCGGTGGATGTGTTGGTCCGGGGTGCTGACGGCTTCGGCCAGAATGGCGGGGTGATTGGCGGGCAGGCCGCGGGCAATGAGGGCTTCGGCCAGTTTGGGAAAGGTCCGCTTGCCCATGAAAACCACTGTTGTCGCACCCGGATCTGCGAGGGCCGCAAGGTCGAGATCGGAGGGCAGGGTGCCTTTGGCGTCGTGCCCGGTGACGAACTGTACCCGCCGCGCCGTCAGGCGCCGGGTCAGTGGAATGCCCGCCGCCGCGGCTGCCGCGATGGCGGAGGGGACGCCGGGGATGATCTCGTAGCTGAGCCCGGCTTCGCGCAGGGCGATCAGCTCTTCCTCCAACCGCCCGAAGAGGCCGCTATCGCCGGACTTCAACCGCACGACCCGCCCACCCTGCCGGGCGTAATCGACCAGAAGACGGCTGACATGGTCCTGTTTCGGCGAGGGGCGCCCGGCGCGCTTGCCCACTGCGACCAGCTCAGCCCCGGGGCGCACATGGCTGAGGATCGGGCCCGAAGACAGGTCGTCGAACAGCACCACATCGGCGCGGCGCAGGCGGTCTGCGGCTTTCAACGTCAAAAGCTCAGGGTCGCCGGGACCCGAGCCGACAAAACTCACCGGCGAGGTCATCAGTTTGGATCTGTCCCAGTGGGGGGCATCGGCGCGCTCCTTGCGGTCTGCGGACTCTTTGGCATTGACGGGTGGAGAGGTGCAACCGGAACTGCGAAGACAACGACCGTTATCCAACCGCCTCAGTCGTGAGCGCCTCAATCTCGACTTCCAGCCGCGTCCGGCTCTGCTCCCAGAGCGCCAGCAGATGACGGCGTTCCTCAGGCGTGGGGTCTTCGCCTTCGAGAGCTTTCGTTTCCATCTCGTTCAGCTTTTGCCGCATCGCAGTGAGGCCAAAGGAGGCCGCCGAGCCAGCAAGGCGATGGGAGTCCTGTTGAATATCTCTGAGGGACAGCCGGCCTTCGGTCAGGGCCTGCGTGAAGCAATCATTTTCCTCGACGAACTTATCCATCAGACGCGGCAGAGTCGTTGGCGGAAGCGAGCTGACCAGAGAGGCGAGGCGGGTCTGCTCGATCAGCTCCGGGAGGCGTGGCTCCACGGGCGCGCGGCGAATCTTGCCGCGAGACGCGCCCAGTGCCCAGACCAGATCTTCTCGATCAAGGGGCTTTGTCACACAGTCCGTCATGCCAGCAGCCAGGTACCGTTCTCTGTGCTCGGGCAGTGCATGCGCCGTGACCGCGATAATCGGAACGTCCGTATTTGGGCCGCTGCCCGCGCGGATCTGGCGGGTCGCTTCATGGCCGTTCAGGCCGGGCATGGCGATGTCCATGAGGATCGCATCAAACCGGGCCTCTTCGGCAAAGGCCACAGCTTCGTTACCGTCGGTGGCTTCGACTACTTCATGCCCCATCTCCATGAGCAGTTCGCGTAGGACGAGACGGTTGATATCGTTGTCATCTGCAACCAACACGGTCATCTGTCGGGATTGCGCGTCCGGGTCAATCTCTGCCGTTTCCCTGTCACACTCCAACGGCAGGAGAGGAATGGTGATCGAGAACGTGCTGCCTTCGCCGGGGGTGCTGTCCACATGGATCTGCCCTTTGAGCAGATAGGTCATGCGGCGGGCGATCCCGAGGCCCAGACCCGTGCCGATCTGAGGCTGTTGTTCCTTACCCGCGATTGTTTCGAAATCTTCGAAGATCCTGTCCTGATCTTCGGGACTGATGCCGATCCCTGCGTCATGGACGCGCAACTCCAGCCGACCTGCCGGGGTAGGGTCGGGATGAAAAAGGGCCTCGATCTGAATCTGTCCGTTCTCGGTGAACTTTATCGCGTTGCCGATCAGGTTCAGCATGATTTGCGACAGCCTGCGCGGGTCGGTGCAGATGCGTGGCACTGGTTGTCCAACCCAGCGCCAACTCAGGTGGTTCCCCGCCTCCCGCGCGAGACCGTCGGTTGCTTCAACGAGATCGTTTAGCAATGCCGTCGGATCGAAATTTCGGGGTGTGATGGAGATCTTGCCAGCTTCGAAGCTTGACAGATCCAAGACGTCATTCACCAGATTTTTCAGATGGTTGGCGGAAACAGCGGATGCTGACAGCAATTCGGACTGTCGGGACGACAGGTCTGAGTTCTTGAGCAGGTTCAACGTCCCGATCAAACCGTTGAGCGGGGTCCGCATTTCGTGGCTCATCATGGCGACGAAATTCGATTTCGCCTGTTGCCCGGCGAGGGCCTCGTCTCTTGCGTCGCGTAATTCCTGTTCGGCCGCTTTCCGGGCGGTGATATCCCGGATGAACAGCACGTAGCTGTTACTGTGGCCATCCACACCGAGATCAATCGAAATCTCGACGGGGACCTCTTTGCCCTTGGCTGTGACGGCGACGAGCTCCACCTGCCCCCCGCCGCGCCCTTCGCGCTGACGATTAGAGGCGTCTGTCAGGCGGCGTCGAATGTCTTTGGGGTCATGGGACGGAAAGAGACGTTTGACCAGATCTGCCGGAGCTCCGGGCCGCTCGCCCAGATGAAAGGTCTCTTCCGCAACCCTGTTCAATGTCAGGACCCTGAACCTGGTATCGGTCATCACCACCGCATCGCGGGAGGTCTCGACGATCGTGGTCATGCGCTCATGGGCTTCGTGGAGCCGGCGTCCACGGTTGTGGCTGATCCGGTCGGTGCGCCAAAGCCAGATGCCGAGCCCCGCCATGATGACGAAAAACAACAGGATCGCCCCGAGCAGGGCGGTGAGAAGCCGTCTTTCATGCAGGCGCTTGCTATCGGCATTTGAGGTCCGCGTCATGACCCCGTCGAACACCATCTCATGGATGAGGTCCGTAAAACCGGCGAGAGAGGTTTCGAGCCGCGGCAGCGACGCCCGCAACGCCGCATCCGGCGCATCGATATCATCGACAATGCTTTCCAGAAACTGTTTGGTCTGTGTCAGTGCGACATGAAAACGCTGGGTTTCGCGCATGAATGCGTAAGCGTCGGCCTCACAGAGCAGGTCGATTCGGCTGTAGAACACGTCGAACCATGTCCGGACATCGCTCAGCGATCCTTCGCCCTTGCTGGCCCGGGTGACGGCCAGCTGGAAGCGCAAAAACTCCAGTTCGGACTGGGAGAGGGACCAACTAACGCTGTCGTCTGGCGCAATCGACAGCCGCTCCATCTCCTGCCGTGCGGATGGCAGAAGTGAGGCCAGGACCAATGTCACCACGAAAAAGAGGATCGACAGGTGAAAAGCCGCCGGACGGTAGTTCCGGAGAGCATGTCGCGCCGAATGTGTCAGACCCCGCCCCCCTTTTTATCTGGACGCCGCTATTCGCCGGCCCTGATCTCCGCCAGCTGCCAGACACTCCGTGCGTATGTAACTTTTGTTTTGAACTGCGGAAACTCGTCATAAGGATAGATGATCCACAAAGGCCCCTTGCGTCGGAGCGGCATGGGTTTCCCGTTCTGCAAATAGGCGATGATCGGCCCGGGACCGGCCCAATCGGAGGCGGGGATGTCGATCTTGTAGTCGTTGACGGCGTAAGCCCGCACCGACTCCACGTCTGCACCAACCGCGTTCAGCAAATCGTTCAAAAGGACGCCGGTAAAGGTCTGTTCTCCGTTGGTCCAGATCGTGCGCGTGACGATTTCTTCGGCACCTAGAGCCTGTAGCATGTCGAAATCGAACTCGGCCGTCTGACCGTCTTCCGAGTTCGTCACGTCAATGTCGCCAGTGACCCGCAGAATCACGTCACCCATCGGAGTCGGCAATTCCATGCCGGGTTCACCTTTGCTGTCAGAGCCAGCAAAAACAAACAGGGTAGAAAACGTTAACAATGTAAACGTGACTATTGAGTAAGCAACAACTCTGATCATTTTCCATCCTACGGCTAATGGCACCTCGACCCCAATGCATACCATACAGGAGAAAGTGCATACCGGCAAAGCTTCTCAGCTAAAGGTAGACTTGAGGACAGGTCCCTATCCTTAGGGGTAGGAGTTTCCTGCTGCCAGACCGCCGTTTTCATTCCCGCTTAAAAAGATCATTTTATTAATATGATTTCTAAATGGTTGTATTTTGCAAAATTGTCCGCAATGTCTTCACCGTTTCGGTTAGTTTGGTGCATCAGCGGCTTCAGCAGCACAGCGCCCGACAGGGAAGAGGGAGCAGGATGCGTATTCTTATAGCAGACGACCACGGTCTACTCATCGATATCTTCAGTCAATATCTGGAAGGCACGGGCGAATTCACTGTGGAGAGCGCTGCGGATCTGGGCGGAGCTCTGGTAAAGGTCCGGACCTCCGGGCCGTTCGATCTTGTTCTGCTAGACTTTTCCATGCCGGGCATGCGCGGCCTTGAGGGCTTGCGGCGAATTCTTAAGCTTGAGCAGGGGCCTCGGGTCGCAATTATCTCCGGAACGATCAGCGCCAGCGTTGCACGGGAAGCCCTGTCTCAGGGGGCTGTGGGTATCATTCCAAAGGATATATCGGCGGAAGAATTCATCATGGCCGTGCGAAATATGGTAAATGGCAACCGATACTGGCCGCGCTCTCTCGGGGCTGAGGGTGACAAGGCGAATCGTTCTTTGCAGGAATTGCTGTCACCGCGTGAAATGCAGGTGCTTGAACGGCTGACGCGGGGCCTGTCGAACAAAGAGATCGGTCGCGAGCTGGAGGTCAGCGAAGCGACCGTGAAGCTGCACGTCAAGACACTTTACCGTAAAATTGACGCGGCCAATCGCACTCAGGCAGCGATGATTGGACGTGACGCAGGATTGTTCTGACGGCCGCCCCTCCTGCCGAAGGGACGGCGCAGAGTTTCAGAGATGCGGGAAAATCCGGTCCGGCGTAGCTGGGAAATCGCGGATCCGCACACCGCAGGCATTGTAGATCGCGTTCGCAACCGCTGCAGCGGCACCACAGAACCCTAGCTCACCGATGCCTTTTGCCTGCATCGGGTTCGCCATGTCGTCGCGCTCGTCGATAAAGAGCACGTCCAGATCGCCCACATCCAGATGCACCGGAACGTAGTACTCGCCTAGCGTATGGTTGGCGATGTGACCGGTTCTCGTGTCGAACTCCAACCCCTCGTGCAGAGCCGAGCCGATGCCCCAGATCTGGCCACCATAGACCTGGCTGCGCGCGGTCTGCTCATTCAGGATCCGCCCTGCGGCCATGGCCGCCAGCATGCGACGGACGCGGACTTCGCCGGTCACGGTATTTACGGCGACCTCGGCAAAATGCGCACCATAGCCCGCCTGGTGCGTGCCCTTGGTGAGCTTGCCCTTGTCGATCTTGCCCTCCTCGGAGATCGGCTGATCGATCAACTCGCTTAGGGCCGAGCGCTTATTGCCGCCGGTCGCCATGCCGTCCTTGAGAGTCAGCGCTTCTTCTTCGCAGCCCATGCGCTCGGCCAGCGTCTTGCGGATGGCGCGTGCGGCGATCAGCACGGAAGATCCCGAAGACGTCGCGCCCCAAGAGCCTCCGGACCCCGAGGCGGTCGGGAAATTCGAATCGCCCAGATGGACGGTGACGCTCTCCGTGGGCAGCCCAAGTGTCTCGGCGGCGATCTGGCCGAGAATCGTGTATGTGCCCGTGCCGATATCGGTCATGTCGGTCTCAACCACGGCCGTCGCATCCGGGTTCAGGGTCACCCGCGCGCTGCTGGGCATCAGCAGGTTGGCGCGGGCTGCGGCTGCGACGCCCATGCCGATGAGCCACTCGCCCTCGCGCCGCGTTCCGGTGGGCTGCCGCTGATCCCAGCCAAAGGCCTCCGCCCCCTGCCGGAGCGAAGAGGCCATGCCGTTGCTGGAGATCGGTTTGCCATTGCCCGGATGCACCTCAGGGATGTTGCGGATGCGCAGGTCAATCGGATCCATCTCAAGCGCTTCGGCCAGCTCGTCCATGGCGGCCTCAAGTGTCAGCATCCCCACCGCTTCACCCGGTGACCGGACGTCCCCAGTAGCGGGACTGTTCCGCCGCGCCATGTAATGGGCGCAGTAGCGGTTCTCGCCCGCGTAGAGGAACCGCGTGGCGGCATCGACGGGCTCGGCATGGCCTTCGCCGGGCAGGTTAGACTGCCAGTTCACGTGGGAGATGCCGGTCAGGCGCCCGTCCTGATTGGCCGCCAGCCGGATGTGCTGGCGGGTCTCGGTGCGGCGGATGGTGGTGTCAAACACCTGCGGGCGGGTGAGTACCACGCGCACCGGGCGACCCAGATCGCGGGCGGCCACGGCGGCGCCGACGCTGTCCGGGCCGATGCCGAGTTTGCTGCCGAACCCACCGCCCACGTAGGGCGACAGGAGCCGTACCTGCTCCGGTGGAACGCCGAGAGAATCGGCGAGTTCGTTGCGGTTGAAGCCCAGCATTTGCAGGGAGCTGCGCACCGTCACGTGGTCGCCGTCCCAGCTGGCGATCGAGCCATGCAGTTCCATGGCCCCAGAGTTGTGACCCTTGGTCGTATATTCCAAATCGACGCTCTTATGGGCCGCATCCATGGCCGCATCCACGTCGCCCAGTTCGATGCCGACCTTGAGTTCCCAATCGTCGTACTCCGACAGGTCGGTCACGGCGTCATCGTCGCGCGTGTATGAGACCTTGAGAGCAGCCGCCATATCGCGGGCCTGCTCGAAGGTTTCGGCGACAACCAGCGCAATCGACTGGCCGAGATAGTCGACTCTGTCGCCGGGCTGCACAGGGTTGGTGTTCAGCGTCCCCCGAGCGGAATTGCGGACGAGGTTGTCGGTATAGAGCCCTAGAAAGCCGTCCATTCCGGCAATCGAGTCCCGGTCGATGGTAAAGTGACCCTTGGGGATCGCGGCGCCGACAAAGACCCCGTGGGCCATGTCGTCCATTTGCCATTCAGCGGCGTAGGTCGCTTGCCCGGTGACCTTCAGCGCGCCATCGACCCGCGGGATCGGCTTGCCCAGAACGCCCTGTTGGGTCTGGTCGAGGAACCGGGGCTGCGGGACGTCCATCTTCAGTTCGGTGGTCATGCGCTCTCTCCGGTCAGGTCGTTGAGGACAGCGATCAGGGTGCGGCGGGTGAGCGGGATCTTGAAATCATTGCCGCCCGCGCCCTTGGCTTCGGCCAACAGCCGGTCTGCCGCTTTACCAAACAGCGCCTCTGAGGGCGCCTCGCCGATCAGGATCTCTTCGACGGCTCCATCCCGCCATGGGCGTGGGGCCAGACCACCAAAGGCCAGCGCGGCATCGGAAATCTTGCCATCCTCCATGGCGATCCGTGCCGCGACAGAAACCAGTGCGAAGGCGTAGGAGGAGCGGTCGCGAACCTTGCGATAGGTTTGCCGTCCGGCGGCTGGAGCAGGCAGGTGGACCGCGGTGATCAGGTCGCCGGGTTCCAGCACCGTTTCGCGGTCGGGTCGGTCGCCCGGCAGCAGGTAGAAGTCATCCAGCGCGAGACGTTCGGTCGTCCCGTCGGCGCGGGTCACGGCGATTTTGGCATCCAGCGCGCGCATGGCCACAGCCATGTCGGAAGGGTGCGCGGCCAGACAATGCTCTGACGTGCCCAGGACGGCCAGCATCCGGGTTACCCCACCCTGCGCGGAGCAGCCCTCGCCGGGGGTGCGCTTGTTACAAGCCTGATGCGGCTCGTAAAAATACGGGCAGCGGGTGCGCTGCAGGAAGTTGCCGCCGGTGGTGGCCTTGTTGCGGAGCTGCTGGGTCGCGCCGGACAGGAGCGCGCGGCTTAGAAGCGGATAATCGGTGCGGATCCGCAGATCAGCGGCCAGTTCGGAGTTGCTGACCAGCGCACCAATTTTCAGCCCGTCGCCCTCGGTGGAGATCCCGCGCAGGTCAAGGCGGTTGATGTCCACCAGCTTTTCCGGCGTCTCCACCTGCAATTTCATCAGGTCAATCAGGTTTGTCCCGCCTGCGATGAATCTCCCGGCGGCCTCATGGGCCGCGTCGGCGGTTTCGGGGCGGACGTAATCGAAGCTCTTCATTCCGCAGCCTCCCTTTGCTCTGCCGCCGCCTCAAGGATCGCGTCCGCGATTCCTTTATAGGCGGAGCAGCGGCATAGGTTGCCGCTCATGCGTTCTTTCAGCTCTTCGATCGTCAGCTCGGCCTTCGCGCTCAGATCTTCAGTCACGTGCGAGGGCCACCCTCGGGCGATCTCCTTCAGCATTGCGTGGGACGACATGATCTGCCCGGGGGTGCAGTAGCCGCACTGGAATCCGTCATGCTTTACAAACGCGGCCTGCAGAGGTGACAGATTTTCCGGCGTGCCAAGGCCCTCGATGGTGGTCACTTCGTCACCATCATGCATGACCGCGAGGCAGAGGCAGGAATTCACCCGCTCGCCGTTCACCAGCACAGTGCAGGCGCCGCATTGGCCGTGGTCGCAGCCTTTCTTGGTGCCGGTCAGGTGCAAATGATCCCGGAGCGCATCGAGCAAGCTCGTCCTCGGATCCAGATCCAGCGTCCGGGGGGTGTCGTTGACGGTCAGGCTGACGCGCATGGTAACCTCTCTCCCTGCAAGTCATCCGTTACATAGGACGGTGCAGATAGAAGTCCCGCAATATTTCGTGCGACATCTGGCGCTTGGTCGTCAGATCGGCAGGGGGTCGGTTTCGCCGCTGTCCTCCAGATCCCAGACCGCCGCCCATTGGCCCTCGCGCCGCCGCAGCAGCAGATAATTGCGCTGGGCGACATAGGGGCGCGTCTGGCCGGGTAACGGGTGCATCCGGATTGGATGGCCCTTGAGCGGCGCTTCGCCGAGACGGGCCAGCCAGCTCAAGGCAATCGCCATCTTTTCCGGTGGCGCAGGGTGCGAGATGCCGGAGGCCACGAGCTGATGCATATGGCCGGTGTCGGTCTTCATCGTCGCGCGCATGGCAAGGTGGATTTCACCCGACAGCACAGCCAGCGAGGTCTCTTCGCCATCATGGACGGCCATCAGGGCCCGAAGAAACCGGCACCATTCGTCCCGATGAGCGTAGCTCTGCCACTGGTCACGCAAGTCATCTTCGTACTCTTCCATCCGCCGGGTGAGCTTCATCGCCCGTTCGACCCAGGAGAGCCGGGGCCCGAGCGCGGGCACGGACGAGATCAGCAGGGTCTGCGCCTCGGTGCTGTGGAGCAGGCTATCCAGATCGGCCCAGCTATGGGCATCCATCACCTGTCGCTTTGTCCGGGTGGAGCGAAGATCCGGCGCGATCACACTCAGTCCCGGCAAATCCATCCGCCAGGAGAACGCGCTGGTTCGGCCGGAGCAAATCTCGGGGTGCTCATCGCCACGACAGCCAAACTGGAACAGCAGAAACGCCTCCCGCGCTGCCTCGAACAGGATTGTGGCCAGCTCGCTGTTCTGAGCCTTTTGAGGCAGCGATCCCCAGCCATCGCAGATGTCGTGGTCATCCCACATACACAAGGACGGAACGCGGGAAACCACGTCTCCATAACCGGCCTGCGCGCGTTGGGTGGCGTAGCGCAGAAAGAACCCATTGGCGAGCGTCTCCCGCAGATCATGCCGCTCGGCGGCGGAGATCTCCTCTGGCACCTCGTCAGGCCATTTCGCCGACAAGGGATGCGATTCCGTCACCTCATCGGCGTAGATCTGATCTCCCCCATGCAGCAGCAGGTGCACCGGCTCATGGCCCATCCGCCGGTGAAGTCGCGCCCACATGAGGTTGCGCTCCTCCTCTGACCTGTCGAGATCGCCTCTTTCCTGCCCGTTGCAGGAGGTGAATGCGACAGTCATGTCGCCCTCGTCGGGGATCGCGACCTCATAGGCCGTGCCGTCAACCTCGTAGCGGGGATGGCTTTCGGTAACCACAATCTCGCTGCGCCAGAGCGTCGTGCCCGCGCGGGTCGTCAGGGCTTCCACCGGCACTCTGTCGGTGGTGCGGATCACCGGCGCGGGGCTGTCTGCGGGTCGCAGGCAAGTGACAGCCAGTCGCAGGGCGCCGCCCTCGGCAGCCCGCAGAAAGAGCATGGGTCCGGAATGGATCGCGTGTATCGACATGCTCCACAGGTAACCGCGGTGTCGGCGGATGCAACGGTGTTTTCCAGTCGCCATGCCCGGATCGCGCGGATAAGGAAATCCCATGACCGCTCTTTTTGATCTTTTCGCGATCTGTGCGCCCGGGCTTGAGACGTATCTCGCCGATGAAATGCACGATCTGGGCTTTGTGCCGGGTGAGATCACCCCCGGCGGTGTGGCATTTCAGGGCGGCTGGCCGGAGATCTGGCGGGCCAATCTAGAACTGCGGGGGGCGACGCGGGTCCTGTTGCGCATGGCCAGCTTCCGCGCGATGCATGTGGCGCAGCTCGACAAGCGCTCCCGGAAGGTCGACTGGGCCGCGTTCCTGCGCCCTGACGTGCCCGTCAAGGTTGAGGCAACCTGCCGGGCCTCCCGCATTTACCACGCCGGTGCTGCCCGTCAGCGCGTGGCGCGGGCGATCACCGAGACGCTTGGCGCGCCGGTGACAGAAGACGCGGAGCTGGTCGTAAAGGTGCGGATTGCCGATGATCTGGTGACGATCTCGGTGGATACCTCCGGAGAGCCGCTTCACCGTCGTGGCTACAAGGAGTGGACGGGCAAGGCGCCCATGCGCGAAACGATGGCGTCCTCCATCCTCCGTGCCTGCGGATATACCGGGACGGAGCCGGTGCTGGATCCCATGTGCGGCTCGGGGACTTTCGTTCTCGAAGCCGCCGCAATTGCTGCTGGCCATCAACCCGGAGCGGAGCGATCCTTCGTTTTTGAGAGTTTGGCAGGCTACAATGCCGTTTCCGTTGCCGCCTTACGGCGTGCCTGGAACGCGCCCGAGAGCTCTGTGCGCTTCGTTGGCAGCGACCGCGATGCCGGTGCGATCCGCGGGGCTACGGCCAACGCAGCCCGGGCGCATTTGGCGGGTGTGACCGAATTTCTCGCTAGACCTGTTTCCGAGATCGTGCCCCCTGATGGGCCACCCGGTCTGGTTATAGCGAACCCACCCTATGGCGCACGGATCGGCAATCGGCGCCCGCTTTTTGCCCTTCACGCTTCCCTCGGCGCGGTTCTTCGGGAACGGTTCGCAGGCTGGCGCGTCGGGATCGTTACCTCGGATGGAGGACTGGCGAAAGCCACGGAACTGCCGCTTACCGTTGGCCCCGATATCGCCCATGGCGGCCTGAGGGTGCGCCTCTATCAGGCGCGGATCTCCTGAAAACGCGCCGCGCCGACATGGTCGGTCGGGGTTTGGGTATTTTGAAACACAAAGAATAGGAGGATAGCACCTTGCTTCTTTGTGTTCACAAATACCCATCCGACAGTTGAAAAAGACGGGGCGGATCAGCCGATCGCGCCGCGTGGGCCGTCACCGACCTGTCCGCGGTGAAGGAGCAGGTGATCGAGGATCACAGCCGCAGCCATTGCTTCGCCGACGGGCACTGCGCGGATGCCGACGCAGGGATCGTGGCGGCCTTTGGTGACGATCTCGGTGGGTTGACCGTCACGGGTGATGGTCTTGCGCGGGGTGAGGATGGAGCTGGTGGGTTTCACGGCAAAGCGCACGATGATGTCCTGGCCGGTGGAGATGCCGCCGAGGATGCCGCCCGCGTGGTTGGAGTTGTAGACCGGGCCGGATTCGCCCATCTCAATTTCATCGGCATTTTCGGTGCCGGTGAGGCCAGCAGACGCCATGCCTTCGCCAATTTCGACGCCTTTGACCGCGTTGATCGACATCATCGCGGCGGCGAGGTCGGTGTCGAGCTTGCCATAGATCGGCGCGCCCAACCCGGCAGGAGCGCCGGAGATGCGCACCTCAATCGCGGCGCCGACGGAATCGCCGGACTTGCGCAGGGCGTCGAGATAGGCGCCCCACACCTCGGCGGCTTCGGGATCGGGGGTCCAGAAGGGGTTTTGTGGGATCTGTTCCAGGTCGAAATTCGCCGGATCGGCTCGGTGTGGACCCATCTGGACCATATAACCCACAATATCGATCTCGGGGGCCAGCACGGCTAGTGCACGGCGCGCTACCCCGCCCGCAGCTACGCGCGCCGCTGTTTCGCGGGCCGAAGACCGACCGCCGCCGCGCGGATCGCGGATGCCATATTTCTGCCAGTAGGTGATGTCCGCATGGCCGGGGCGGAATTTCTCGGCGATGTCACCGTAATCCTTCGACCGCTGGTCAGTGTTGCGGATCATCAGCTGGATCGGGGTGCCTGTGGTCTGGCCTTCGTAGACGCCGGACAGGATCTCCACCGCGTCGGGTTCCCGGCGCTGGGTGGTAAAGCGGTTCTGGCCCGGTTTGCGCTTATCCAGCCAGTGTTGCAGGTCCTCTTCGCAGAGCGGGATGCCGGGGGGGCAGCCATCGACGGTCGCCCCGAGCGCCGGCCCGTGGCTCTCGCCCCAGGTCGTGACACGGAACAGGTGGCCGTAGGTGTTCATGCTCATGCGCTCGCTCCCGGTTCTGGCAAGTCCTGTTACGCGGGAGCAGCGGGGGCCTCAAGGGTCCCCGACCTCTCAATTGCCGAAGATCCGGCCCATCACATCGTTGATGATCCGCTCGGCCACATTGGCGGGCGTGTTGGGGACGCGCCCGATAAGCTTGTCATTGGGGGAGCGCACGATGCGGTCGTTATTCTGCGGTTGGGGTGCGGGTTCCGGAGCGGCCGGGGTGGTGGGACCCTCCATTGGCAGGGCATGGACCGGCATCCCATCATGGACCCGCAGCATCGTCTCGCGCCAGATTTCGGCGGGCAGACCGCCTCCGGTCACACCTTTGAGCGGGGTGTTATCGTCGTATCCCATCCAGACGCCCGCCACGTAATCGGCGGTGAAGCCCAGGAACCACGCGTCGCGGGCGGCCTGGGTGGTGCCGGTCTTGCCCGCAGCGGGACGTCCGCCCAGTTGTGCGCGGGTGCCGGTGCCCTCGTCGATGACCTTGCTCATCATATAGACCAGTTGCCGCGCGGCGGAGGTGGAGATCACCCGCTCGCCCAGGCCGCCGGTCTGACCGATGATTGGGCTGCTCTCACCCTTCATTCGCAAGTCGAGGATGCCATAGGGCGTCACCGAGGTGCCGCCATTCAGGATGCCCGCATAGGCGCCGCTCATCTCCAGTAGCGTCGATTCGGACACGCCCAGTGCCAGAGACGGCCCGTTGGCCAGTTCGTTGTCGATGCCGAAATCCGTCGCGACGCGGCGGACATTGTTGCGGCCCACGGCTTCGGAGACCTTGACCGCCGGGATATTCAGGCTGTCTTCCAGTGCCTCGAGCATAGTGACCCGACCGCGATAGTTGCGGGTGTAATTTTCGGGCTTCCAGGGGCCGGAGCCAGGGACATTGATTGTCGTGGGTTCGTCAACGACCGTGTCGAGCGGCGAATAGCCAAGCTCAAGCGCAGTGGCGTAGACGAAGGGCTTGAAGGCTGAACCCGTCTGGCGTTTTGCCATGATGGCGCGGTTGAACTGACCCGCCACGCCCTTGAAGCGGCGTCCGCCCACCATCGCGCGCACGGCACCGTCGGCGGACATGACCACGATGGCGGCCTGCGCTTTGGAGCCCGCTTTGACCTTGGTGTCGAAGACATGTTGCAGCGCCCGCTCGGCGGCGCGCTGGATGCGCTGGTCAAAGGTCGTGCGCAGGATCACGTCCTCGGTGGTTTTCGTGGTCAGGAAGTCGGGGGCCTGCGACATGACCCAGTCGGCAAAATAGCCGCCTGCCCTCGCCTCGGCCGCAGCCGAGAGGCGGGCGGGGTTCTGGCGCGCGCGCTGGGCTTCGGCGGTGGTCAGATAGCCCTGTTCCTCCATCAGCCGCACGATCACGGCCGCGCGGTTCTGGCTGCGTTCGAGGTTGGCGGTGGGCGCGTAGCGGGTAGGAGCCACGAGAAGGCCCGCCAGCATCGCCGCCTCTGCGGCGTCCACCTCATTGGCGGATTTGCCGAAATAGCGCTGGGCAGCGGCCTCAAAGCCGCGCGAGCCTGCGCCGAGGAACACCCGGTTCATATAGATCGTGAGGATTTCGTCCTTGGTGTATTTGGCCTCGAGCGCGAGAGCATAGACGGCTTCCTTGGCCTTGCGCCATAGGGAGCTCTCGCGGCAATCGGCCTCATATGCGGTCTCGTCTTCCCATTTGTCGGGGTCATAGGGCACGCCGAGGCAGATCAGTTTCGCTGTCTGCTGGGTCAGGGTCGAGCCGCCATGACCCGAGAGCGGCCCGCGTCCCTCGCTGAGGTTGATGCGGATGGCTGTCGCGATGCCGATGGGGTCCACGCCGGGGTGATATCGGAACCGTTTATCCTCCGTCGCGATGATGGCGTCACGTAGATAGGGGCTGACCGTCCCGGTGCTGATCTGCCCGCCAAACTGCTCGCCCCGCCACGCAAAGATCTCGCCGTTGCGGTCCAGCAGCGTGACCGACCCGCGGGAGCGCCCGTCGAGGAGCGCCTGATACTCGGGCAGGGTCGAGTAAATGTAGATCACCGCCGCCCCGATCATCAGCGCGACGATGATGCCGCCGCGGAGCATCAGCGCCATGAACAGGCGGAACACCCAGACGAAAGGTGCCGCGATCCAGCCCAGAAGACCGCGCCTGCGCCGCGGACCGCCACGACGGCGGCGCGTGCTGCGGCGCGGCGCCTGTTTGGCGCGCGCCGGGGAGGCTTTGCGGGATTTTGTCGTGCTCCGGCGGGTACGTTTCGGGGCGACGAGCCGTTTCCTGGCCATGGGTTCGGGTCCGTTTGGTCTGCTCTTTTGCGGGTCTTATACCCTCGGAGGTGGTGACGGAGAACCTCCAACGCAACGTCCTCGGCGGATATGCACCGCCCAAAAAACAGGCATCTCCCAAAAATTGCGCACAAATTGTGCAAGTTTCGCCTTTGCCGTGTTCGCTGCGCCTGCGGAATCATTGCTGCACTGCCGCCAGAGAGCCGAACTGGGTCGGAGGCGCTCACGCGCTGCCCGCAGCATGAGAGGGACCAACGTGAAACTGATCATAGCAGCCATCAAGCCGTTCAAGCTCGAGGAGGTGCGCGAAGCCCTTACCGAGATCGGCGTTCGCGGCATGATGGTAACAGAAATCAAGGGGTTCGGAGCCCAATCCGGCCATACCGAGATCTATCGCGGCGCCGAATACGCGGTGAATTTCGTGCCGAAGGTCAAGCTGGAGATCGTCGTTCCTGCTGAAATGGCCGAGCAGGTGGTCGAAACGATCCAGACCAAGGCCCGCACCGAGAAGATCGGCGACGGCAAGATCTTCGTCCTCGATGTCGAGAGCGCGATCCGTGTCCGCACGGGTGAACGCGATATCGACGCCGTCTGACGCAACTGAACCACTCCGAGAGAAGAGAAACATCATGAGACTTTTCAAGACACTTGCCGCGAGTACCGCGCTGATGCTGCTCCCGGTGGCGGCTGCGGCGCAAGAGGCCGCGGCACCGGGGTTCGACGAGATCGGCCCCTATATCATGACCACCTTCCTGTTCCTGATCTGCGGATTCCTCGTTTTCTGGATGGCGGCGGGCTTTGCCATGCTGGAGGCCGGGCTGGTGCGGTCGAAGAACGTCACAATGCAGTTGACGAAGAACATGGCCCTCTTTGCCATCGCCGCACTGCTTTATTACGCGGTGGGTTATAACCTGATGTATCCGGGCGACGGCTGGGCCATGGCCGGTTGGCTCGGCACCCTGTTCAGCCCCGCCTCGCTGGAGCCGGTGGGTCTCGCGGCGGCGGATGCGGATCTGGGATATGCCTCGGTGGCCTCTGACTTCTTCTTCCAGCTGATGTTCTGCGCCACCACCGCGTCGATCGTCTCGGGCACCCTCGCCGAGCGGATCAAACTGTGGCCGTTTCTGCTGTTCGTCGTCGTGCTGACGGGCTTTATCTATCCGATCGAGGCGTCCTGGCAGTGGGGCGGCGGCTGGCTGTCGGAGAAGGGCTTCAGCGATTTCGCGGGCTCGACCCTCGTCCACGCTGCCGGTGGCTTTGCCGCGCTGGCCGGAGCCATCGTCCTTGGGCCGCGCATCGGCAAGTATCGCGGTGGCCGCGTGAACCCGATCCCGGGCTCGAACCTGGCGCTGGCAACCCTCGGGACCTTCGTGCTGTGGCTGGGCTGGTTCGGCTTTAACGGTGGATCGCAGCTTGCGGCGGGCACCGTGGGCGATATCACCGATGTGGGCCGGATCTTTGCCAACACGAACACTGCCGCTGCGGGCGGTGCGGTGGCGGCGCTGATCCTGACCCAGATCCTCTACAAAAAGCCCGATCTCACCATGATCCTGAATGGCGCGCTGGCGGGTCTGGTCTCGATCACCGCCGAACCGCTGATGCCGAGCCTTGGGGGCGCAACCCTGATCGGTGCCGTGGGCGGTGTTATCGTGGTCTTCGTGGTGCCGATGCTCGACCGGATGCAGATCGATGATGTGGTTGGCGCGATCCCTGTGCACCTCGTGGCCGGTATCTGGGGCACGATGGTCGTGCCACTGTCGAACCCCGACGCGTCCTTCGTCACACAGGCCATCGGTGTGCTGGCCATCGGGCTCTTCGTCTTCGTCGTGAGCTTTATAGTGTGGACGGTGATCGACAAGGTCTTTGGCATACGGGTGCCAGAAGAGGACGAGATCAACGGTCTCGATGTGGCCGAGCTGGGCATGGAAGCCTACCCTGATTTCGGTAAGGGCTGAGATACCCCCCAAGTGTGAAAACAGAAGATGCCCGAGCCATGGCCCGGGCATTTTCTGTTTGGTCCGTCAGGTCCGTGGATCGAGCTGGGAAAGGGGCATTTCCAAACACAAAGAGAAACCGGTCAGGTCTCTCCGCCATCATCCGGGGGTTGGTCGAGGACGTGCTCGCTCCGCTGTTCTGGCGCGTCCGCAGAAGTTTGGTCCTGTGACTGAGGGGGGGCTGTCCGGTGTTTTTCGTGCGACACGATGTTCAGCGTTTCGGTCTCGCCGGATTTCGATTGCGCCATTGTCAGCGTTTGATGCGGGAAGGGGATCTCGATATCGCGGGCGTCGAAGATGCGCTTGCAGATTTCCATGTAGCGGCGCCCCACCGTCCATTGGGTTCCGGGGGCGCATTTGATCCGGACCCGCAGAATGACGGCGGAATCCGCAAGCTCCTGCACGCCGAACCACTCGAACTCGCCAATGATGTTGTCGGCGTAGTCCGGGTCACCGTTCAGCACGGCGAATGCGTCTTCCATCGCGGCTTTGACCTCGGATACATCCTCCCGATAGGCCACGCCCATGTCGCAGAGGTAATAGCTGAAATCGCGGACGAAATTTGAGACCAGATCCACCGAGGAAAACGGGATGATGTGGTAGACGCCGGAGACGTCGCGCAGGGAAACCGAGCGGATCGTGAGGCGCTCGACCGTCCCGGTCGTGCCGCCAACGGTGACCACGTCGCCCACATTCATCGCCCGTTCGAGCTGGATGAACACGCCGGTGATGATGTCCTGTACGAGCTTCTGGGCGCCAAAGCCGATGGCGAGACCCAGCACCCCGGCAGACGCCAGAAGGGGCGCGATGTTGATGCCGATTTCGGCCAGCACAAACATGAGGGTGAGGACCACCAGCGCGATATTGGCGGCGTTTCGGCCAAGGGCAAACAAGGTACGTTCACGGGCAGACGGCACGCTGCCATAGAACGGGTTCAGACGGTAATCGACGTAGGAGGTGAGCGTCAGCCAGATGACGAAAGCGATGGTCAGGATGACGATCACAGTGACCAGGCGCCCCATGAAAGTCGCGCCGATCCAGTCCGAGGGGTTGATGACGTTGATCGCTCCGAGGGCGACCACCACAACGACAATAGCGATGAGGGCGCGCAGGATCATCAGGAGCTTCGGCACGAAGCTGTTGAGGCGGCGCTCCATCATCGGGAAGCGCGCATTTACATCCTCGGGCAAGCTGATGCCCCGCGCCATTGCGCGGCTGATGAGCGTCGACAGCGCGATGCCCGCAAGGACCACCAGCAGCACTTCTCCGGAATTTTGAAGGCTCTTGAACACCAGCCAGGACGGGCTCACCAAAATGATCCCAGCCAGCAGGAAGAGGTATATCAGGACTGGCCAGTGCCAGCGTCGGGCGAGCCAGTGCAGCGCGCCCTGTCCCCCAATGATCCCGTTTTCGCCGGTCATCCAGTCGCCAAACCGCGTCTGGTACCGCAGCACAAGAACAGCGAAAAGGGCGATGGCCGTGAGGGCGATCAGCGTAATCAGGGAGGACCCGGCGGCATAAGAGACCTCGGAGCGCACGATGGGAACCACCAGCATCGCGCCGTAGCCCACGAAGCCGATGATCAGGCTGAGCCAGCGGGTCAGCCGGCGGGCGGTCTTTTGCGACATGGGCAAGACGCGCAATTCGTTGGCCCCCGGCGACAGGATCATCCGTAGACCCACGCGTACGGCGCCCACGACCAAGAAGGCGTTCAGATACATGGACTGACGCAGGCTGATCTGGCCGGCTTCGCCAATAGCCAGTGTTGCGATGCCGTAGCCCACCGCCCAGGCCACGAGGACCGTCATCAGGTCCAGCACTCCCGTGGCCAGCCACAGCACAAAGCTGCGCATCCATCCGGCCTCGCGCGCCGTATGTCCCACATTTCGGTAGATGGGCTTGGCGACACGGCGCAGCAGCCAGTAGACGATGACGGTCGAGACGATGATCAGGGCAAGACCCGAAAACGCCGAGAGCAGCGTTGGCAGGCTGATATCACCGAGAGAGCCGATCCGTTGAGGAAGGCGCATGAGCGCGTTCCAGAACCGTCGCATTGATCCGGCGATGTCCTGCGCGACCTGCTGAGTGGCCTGTGCCAGCTGCCGACCGATCGCATCGGCTTCTGTCCCCGGATCCTCCGATGCGGTCTCCCCGCTCGAAGCCGTTGCGCTGTCAGAAGTCTCAGTTTCGCTCTGCGCTGCTTCGCCCGCCTTCAAACGCTCCAGCAGATCCGTGCGCTTCTGATCGTCAGAGATGACGTCGATCAGCAGCTCCACGTCTGATTTGCCGGTGGCATCACCGGCTGCACCCGTATCCTGCGCCAGTGATGCGGTGACGAGGGTGAAAAGCGCTACGAGAGCGAGCGCGAGCGGCGAGAGAATCTGTCGCAGTGTCATCGGCGTACCTGTCGGAGCGGTCAGGGTGAGGCGGGCGCGACGTCGCCGTTCAGCCGCCAGATGGAGAAGTTGAGGGCCCAGGCAATGCTGACCCAGATGACGTAGGGCACAAACAGAAGCCCCGAGATAAGGTCGAGGCGCAGGAACAAGAGGCAGGTTGCGGCAACGGAGAGCCAGAGGAGGGTTATTACGATCAGCCCCGCTTTGATCCGCCTTGCGCCGAAGAACACCGGACTCCAGAGCGTGTTGAACGTGATCTGCGCCGTATAGGCCGCGATGGCCAGTGCCGATCCCTGGAGCAAAGAGACCCGCATGGCCGCGACGGCCATGGCGATGTAGAGTACGGTCCACACCACGGGGAAGACCCAGTTGGGCGGTGTGAAGCCGGGCTTGGCCAGCCGGTCATACCACTCGCCAGGTTGAAAGATCGCGCCGGTCGAGGCAGCGCCCGCCGAAGCTACGAAGAATGCGAAAAAAACGGTCCAATCCATAAAGGCTAAATATCCCATTGCCGGGAACCGTCCAGCCCTGTCGCGCTGCGTCCGATCTTTTCTCCCGGAGGCGGGCAGGGTAGTGCGGCAATATGGAGAGCTTTGAGACCATCTATGCCGAAGGCGTCGCGGCCGGGCGGATCACCGCGGATCCGGCGCAGAAACGTGTCTTGCCAGAGTTTACCCGGTTGGGGCGGGCCTTGTCGCAGAAACCCGCGAAGGGTGGGTTTTTCAGCCGGAAAACGCCGGAGGCGGTGCGCGGGCTGTACCTTTGGGGCGGGGTCGGGCGCGGCAAATCGATGCTCATGGACCTGTTCAATGATAATGTTGAGGTCGCGGACGGGCAGCGCCGGATACATTTCCATGCCTTCATGCAGGAGGTCCACGCGGGCATCACCGCCGCGCGCAAGACCGGCGTCGATGATGCGATCCGGCCAGTGGTCGAGAAGATGGCAGCGGATCTGCGGCTGCTGTGTCTCGACGAGATGCAGATCGGTGACATCACGGACGCGATGATCGTCGGGCGACTGTTTGAGGGGCTGTTCGCGCGGGGCGTAACGGTGGTCACCACCTCGAACCGCCCGCCCGATGATCTCTATAAGAACGGACTGAACCGAAATCTCTTCCTGCCCTTCATCGCGCTTTTGAAAGAGCGAATGGAAGTGGTCGAACTCGCCTCGGAGACGGACTGGCGCCAGCACCGAATGGAGGGGGAACAGCTCTACTTCACCCCCGCCGATGCCGAGGCCCACGCGGCCATGGATGCCATGTGGGCGCGCCTGACCCGGAGTCCTGCGCCGGAGCCGCTGCACCTGCGGGTTCACGGTCGGGACGTGGAGATCCCGCGCTTCGCCGATGGCGTCGCCCGTGCTCGGTTCTGGGATCTGTGTGGGCGTCCATTGGGGTCGGCGGATTATTTGGCGCTGGCCGAGGCGGTGGATGTGTTGATGTTGGAGGATGTTCCGCGCCTGTCGTCGGAAAACTACAACGAAGCCAAGCGCTTCGTCACCCTGATCGACGCGCTCTACGAGGCCCGGGTCAAGCTGGTGATCTCCGCCGCCGATATCCCTGACCGACTTTATTTCGAGGGCACCGGGTCCTTCGAATTTGAACGTACCGCGTCCCGGCTGGCCGAGATGCAGGCCGAAGGGTGGGGGAGTTAACCTCCCCGCTTGGCCAAGGCCGCAAAGCAACCTGGTTTCGCAAAGTGAAGCTGTGCGTAGGACACGGTATCGTCTTCGAACACGTCTTTGAGCCGCGCCGCGACGTCTGTGCCTGTGAGGACATCTGCCTCCGTCATCATGTGTTCATCATCAAATACGCGCAGAGAAATGAGGCGCGAGGTTATCATATACGGCACTTCATTTATGGATAGCCGGGCCTGCGGCGCGTTCTGTCGGATTGCGGCGCGTTCTGTCGAATAAAGATTACGTGGCTGGCATTGTAGGGGCCCTCAGCCGGCAGGTGGGTATAGTTGACGAGAATCACGGTCTCACCGACCTCTGCATCTGCGAGGCTGACCCGGCAGGGTGTTCCGGGCGTCTCGGTGACCTTCTGTCGACATGCCCTCTGAGTCGAGAGGTCCGCGTCCGAAAGTCCGAACAGATGCTCGAAATTGCGCATCTGTAGCGGTAAAATCTGAAAATCCATGGTGATATCAGTCCTTAGTTCCGGGCTCTGACATCTATTCTGCTCTCTTCGGTTCGATCGACCCGGTTCCTGCGCATTCCACACTCACTATCTTGCGCGCTTTTCGTCCGGCGACAGGGCGGGGGTTTGACACACATTCCGGCACAGCAGGCTTGCGCTCCAGCCTATCTGCGACTAGAAGGCGCCTGTCTAAGAGGCGGGACAGTCTCGGAAGGGGTGGGTCGGCAATCGCCGACCTTTTTTGCATCCCCGGACCCTGTGCCGTCTGACCAATCCCTAAAGACCCGCGGAGACAACCGTGTGGCCGGAAAACCCTAGTAAAGGACTCAAGAGACCGTATGGCTCAGAATACATCCATGGAGGAGTTCGAAGCGCTCCTGAACGAAAGCTTCGATATTGATACGCCTGAAGAAGGCTCTGTCGTCAAAGGCAAGGTCCTCGCCATCGAGGCAGGTCAGGCCATCATCGACGTCGGCTACAAAATGGAAGGCCGCGTTGATCTGAAAGAATTCGCCCAACCCGGCGAAGCCCCCGATATCAGCGTTGGCGACGAGGTCGAGGTGTACCTGCGTCAGGTTGAGAACGCCCGTGGCGAAGCCGTGATCAGCCGTGAAATGGCCCGTCGCGAAGCCGCCTGGGATCACCTCGAAAAGGCCTATGCCGACGAGAACCGCGTCGAAGGCGCGATCTTCGGCCGCGTCAAGGGTGGCTTTACCGTCGATCTCGGCGGCGCCGTGGCCTTCCTGCCCGGCTCCCAGGTCGATGTGCGCCCCGTGCGCGATGCCGGCCCGCTGATGGGGCTGAAGCAGCCCTTCCAGATCCTGAAAATGGACCGTCGCCGTGGCAACATCGTTGTGTCCCGCCGCGCCATTCTCGAAGAGTCCCGCGCCGAGCAGCGTGCCGAGGTGATCTCGAACCTGACCGAAGGCGCGACCGTCGACGGTGTGGTGAAGAACATCACCGAATACGGTGCCTTCGTGGATCTGGGCGGTGTTGACGGGCTGCTGCACGTCACCGACATGGCGTGGCGCCGTGTGAACCACCCCTCCGAGATCGTGACCATCGGCGAGACCATCAAGGTCCAGGTGATCAAGATCAACAAAGAGACCCACCGTATCTCTCTCGGCATGAAGCAGCTGCAGGACGATCCGTGGGATACGGTCGAAGCCAAGTTCCCGCTGGGTTCGGTGCATCAGGGCCGCGTCACGAACATCACCGATTACGGTGCGTTTGTTGAGCTCGAAGCCGGTGTCGAAGGTCTGGTGCACGTCTCCGAGATGAGCTGGACCAAGAAGAACGTCCACCCGGGCAAGATCGTATCCACCTCTCAGGAGGTCGAGGTGATGGTGCTGGAGATCGACGGCCAGAAGCGCCGCGTCTCGCTTGGTCTCAAGCAGACCCAGCGCAACCCGTGGGAAGTGTTCGCCGAAACCCATCCCGAGGGCACGAAGGTCGAGGGAGAGGTCAAGAACATCACCGAATTCGGTCTGTTCGTGGGCCTCGAGAACGACATCGACGGCATGGTACACCTGTCCGACATTTCCTGGGACGAGCGTGGCGAAGACGCCATCCAGCGCTTCCACAAGGGCGATGTGGTTCAGGCCGTGGTCACCGAGGTCGATGTGGACAAGGAGCGTATCTCGCTCTCCATGAAGGCCATGGACGACACCTTCACCGAGGCCGTTGGTGGCGTGTCGCGCGGTTCCGTGATCACCGTTGCAGTGACGGCGATCGAGGATGGCGGCATCGAGGTCGAGTACGAAGGCATGAAGTCCTTCATCCGTCGCTCCGATCTCAGCCGTGACCGGTCCGAGCAGCGCCCCGAGCGCTTCCAGGTGGGCGACAAGGTCGACGTGCGCGTGACCAATGTGGACCAGAAGTCCCGCCGTCTCGGTCTGTCGATCAAGGCTCGCGAGATCGCTGAAGAGAAGGAAGCCGTGGAGCAGTACGGTTCCTCCGATTCGGGTGCATCGCTGGGCGATATCCTCGGCGCGGCTCTGAAGGGCGACAACTGATTTAGATCTGATCGATCAGATCAGCGAAATCTCGCCCCCTCGTGGTTCCCGCGGGGGGGGTTTTTGTTTCTCGGCTGGAAAATGCCCTTATTTCCTGTAGGATTGGCGCGACGCGCACGTTTGTTTTCAGTTCTTTGCCGCAGTTGTTCGGCTGTGACCATGGGGGTCTTTCCAATGATTCGTTCCGAGTTGATCCAGAAGCTGTCTGAGGACAACCCGCACCTGACCCAGCGGGATGTCGAGCGGATCGTTGCGACGATACTCGACGAAATCACCGATGCGATGGCGTCCGGCAATCGTGTGGAACTGCGCGGCTTCGGGGCGTTCTCGGTGAAAAAGAGAGATGCACGAATTGGTCGGAACCCTCGCACTGGGGAATCCGTTGAGGTAGAGGAAAAGCATGTGCCGTTTTTCAAGACGGGCAAACTGCTTAGAGACAGGCTGAACGGAGACGAGGGCTGATGCGGCTGATCAAATATGCAATTCTGGCGCTGATCGCGGTGGTGCTGGCGACAGTGGCTCTGGCCAACGCGCAGATGGTGACGCTGCGCCTGATCCCCGAGGCGCTCTCTGGATATCTGGGCTTTGCGCCCACGGTGACCCTGCCCATGTTTTTGGTCATCCTCATCTCGGTCGCTGTCGGTCTGCTGATCGGCTACCTGTTCGAGTACATCCGCGAGCACAAGCACCGTTCCACGGCACGGGCTGAGCGTCGCGAACGGCAGAAGCTGGAGACGGAAATACGCAGTGGCAAGGCGGGAAAGCCCGCCAACAAGGGTGACGAAATCCTTGCGTTGCTTGAAGATGGATCAGTTCCGGCCCGGAAGGCGTCTTGAGTCAAACCCGTATCAAGATTTGCGGGCTGACCGACCCTAAGGGTGTCGCAGCGGCGGCTAACGCTGGTGCGGCTTACCTGGGGTTTGTGTTTTTCCCCAGGAGTCCGCGGAATGTTTCCGTTGCGCGGGCACAAGAGTTGGCCTGCGATGTGCCTCCGGGCCTGATGAAAGTCGGGCTGGTTGTTGATGCCGATGACGCGCTGCTGGATGAACTCTCCGCCCGTGTTCCGCTCGATATGGTTCAGCTCCACGGACATGAAACCCCCGAGAGGGTCGCGGAAGTCCGCACCCGTCTGGGCTTGCCGGTAATGAAAGCCGTGGGCGTGGCGGATGCGGACGATCTGCCCGCTCTCGACGCCTACGCTCAGGTGGCCGACCAGATTCTCGTTGATGCGAAACCACCACGTGATGCGACCCTGCCCGGTGGCAATGGTCTGTCATTCGACTGGCGGCTGATCGCCAACCGGCGCTGGGCGGTGCCGTGGATGCTGGCGGGCGGGCTGACCCCTGAAAATGTGGCTGAGGCGGTTCGGATGACCGGCGCGGCTCAGGTGGATGTGTCTTCCGGCGTCGAATCGGCTCCCGGCGTCAAGGACGCGGACCTCATCCGCAACTTCTGCACAGCGGCAAAAGCGGCCTGATCCGCGCGATTTCGGCGCATTTCTCTCACCTCCGCTTGTGCCTCTGCCACGCGCGCTTTAACGCTGAGCGGCGCGTGACAGGAGGAGCCCATGCCCGACGATCTGATCAATTCCTTCATGACCGGCCCCGACGAGAATGGCCGGTTTGGCGATTTCGGTGGCCGCTTTGTAAGCGAGACCCTGATGCCACTCATCCTTCAGTTGGAGGAGGAGTATGAAAAGGCGAAGACCGATCAGAGCTTCTGGGACGAGATGCATTATCTCTGGACCCATTACGTGGGTCGCCCCTCGCCGCTCTATTTCGCTGAACGCCTGACCGAGCGTCTGGGCGGGGCCAAGATCTATCTCAAGCGCGACGAGCTGAACCACACCGGCGCCCATAAGATCAACAATGTTCTTGGCCAGATCATCCTCGCGCGACGCATGGGCAAGAGCCGGATCATTGCCGAGACCGGCGCCGGGCAGCATGGCGTGGCGACCGCGACGGTCTGCGCGAAGTTTGGCCTGAAATGCGTGGTCTATATGGGCGCCCACGACGTGGAGCGGCAGCAGCCCAACGTTTTCCGCATGCGCCTTTTGGGGGCCGAGGTGGTGCCGGTGACCTCTGGGCGTGGTACGCTGAAGGACGCCATGAATGACGCGCTGCGCGACTGGGTGACCAACGTCCATGACACGTTCTACTGCATCGGTACGGTGGCGGGCCCGCACCCGTATCCGGCCATGGTGCGGGATTTCCAGTCGATCATCGGCAAGGAAGCCAAAGAACAGATGATGGCCGCCGAGGGGCGTTTGCCCGACACCATCATTGCGGCGATTGGCGGCGGGTCGAACGCCATGGGCCTGTTCTACCCCTTCCTCGACGACAAGGATGTGCGCATCATCGGTGTCGAGGCCGGCGGCAAGGGCGTGAATGAGAAGATGGAACATTGCGCCTCGCTGACAGGCGGTCGCCCCGGCGTGCTCCATGGCAACCGGACTTACCTCTTGCAGGATGATGACGGGCAGATTCTCGAAGGCTTCTCCATCTCGGCTGGTCTCGATTATCCGGGCATCGGGCCGGAGCATTCCTGGCTGCATGACATTGGCCGGGCGGAATATGTGGCGATCACCGACCGCGAGGCGCTCGATGCGTTCCAGCTTTGCTGCGAGACCGAGGGCATCATTCCGGCGCTGGAGCCCAGCCACGCGCTGGCCCATGTGGTGAAGATCGCGCCGGAACTGCCAGCCGACCATATCATCTGCATGAATATGTGCGGCCGTGGGGATAAAGACATCTTTACCGTGGCCAAAGCGCTCGGCACCGATATGAGCGCGACAGACTGAGCCTCCAGCCCTGAACCAAAACCGCCGCCTGGTCAGGGCGGCGTGTCACCCGAGGATCAGCTCCACCGCGTAAAGCCCGCCGCCAATCATGGCACCCAGCAGGGCGCCGTTGATGCGGATGAATTGCAGGTCGGGGCCGATCTGTTCCTCGAACCGTTCGTTGAGCTCTTCTGGCTCCCACCCGGCGATAACATCCGTGACATAGGACGCGATCTGCGTCCGTGAGCCCGCCACGACCTTGGCAGCCAGAGCGGCAAAGCGGGTGTCGAAAGCCTGCCGCGCGGCCTCGGTTCCGAGGGCGTGGTCGGTCACGTCGCGCAAGGTCTGTGCGAGATTTGCACGCACGGCTTCCGGCTGCGTGTCGAGCTTGCGGGTCATGCGGGCCTGAACTTCATGCAGGATCGCGGCAAAGGTCTGGTCGAACGTATCCGACTCTACCAGATGATGGCGCGCCTCGCGAACCGCCCCGGCGATGGCGCCATCTCGTTCGAGCCGGTCGATGATCAGATCGAGCGCCCGATCGAAATCCTGCCGCAAGGGCGCTTCGGGCCGCTGCAAGTCATCAAGCAGGGCCAAAACCGCGTTGAAGACCAGCGTGGCTACGCGGCGGTCCACGGTCGAAGCGATCCACCAGCGGCTGTTTTCCTGCACCAGCGCCACGGCCAGCTCCCGGTTTCCGTCGATGGTGTCACGGACCACGCGCAGGATCTCGTCAGTCGCCTGTCCCCGTAGGCCAGCTTTCAGGAGATCCGTGATCCGCTCAGCGATGGCGGCGTCTGGTACGGCGCTCTCGGCTTCATGGCGGAGCCAACGGCGCACGCGGACCAGCGCGCGCGGCGGGACGCCGTCGCGCATCACAGCCGACAGCGCGCTGACGGCTTCGTCAGCCAGTTGCTCGGCGTTACCGGGGGCGTCGATCCACTCTTTCAGCACTCGAGAAGGACCCAAGGCGCGGAGCCGACCTTCGAGTTGGACGGGATCCAGAAAGTGCGTGTCAAAGAACCGGCCAGCATTCTCTGCCGCGCGCTGCTGGTTGCGGGGCAGGAGCGCCGTGTGGGGGATCGGCAGGCCAAGCGGGTGGCGGAAGAGCGCCGTCACGGCGAACCAGTCCGCTAGCCCCCCCACCATCCCGGCCTCGGCCATGGACCGCAGAAGCAAAAGCAAATGCCCAGGCTCGGGCGCCACGTAAGTCAGCAGGAACAGAGCGGTGAGCGCGACGAGAACACCCGTCGCCCAGCGGCGGTTGCGTGCGAGGATCTCGCCCGCCGGAGGGGTGCCATCCGCGCCGGTCAGTGCCATCGGTCAGGCTGCCAGAGGCGCGCGGTCCCGCATGAAATCCTGCATCAGATCCGCCGTGCCTTGCGGGTCCGTCAGGATGAAGAGGTGTCCGCAATTCATCATCTTGAGTTCGGCATCGGGCAGGCGGGAAGCCATGATTTTACCGTTGACTGGTGGTACGATGGGATCGTCCTCACCCATCAGGATCAGCGTTGGCACCTTGATCTGCGGCAGGAACAGCCAGCTCGTCCAGCCCGCACCGGCCATAAGCTGGTACAGGTAACCGCGCTGGGTGCTGGCCTTCATCGCCTCGGTATGCTCGTGCAGCAGCTCTTGGTTGAACCGCAGCTCCCCGCCGTAGATATCCGGCGCGATGTTCAGCATATGGGCGGGGTCGGTGTACCGCTTGGGGGTCGCCATTTTCGACAGCACCGAGATGTTGCCCGGGACCATGACGAAGCCGGCCGCCGTGGCGGCGAGGGTCAGTGTCCGAACGCGGCTCTGATGATCCCGGACGAACTGCTGAGCGGCAGCTCCGCCCCATGACACACCGGCCACGTCCACCTCGTCGATCCCAAGATAATCGAGCATCCGCGCGATCAGACGGCTGAGCCACGTGAAGCGGTAGGGCAGCAGCGGGGCGGGAGAGCCACCCACGCCGGGCACGTCGAAAGTGATCACCCGCACGTCATCGAAGCAATCGGCGAACCCTTTGACCGTGTCGAGACTGGCCCCGATGCCATTGAAGATCAGGAGATTGCGGCTCGCATCCTCTGGTCCGAACAGGCCGACGCGCAGGTCCTGCGCGCCGATGGTGATCATGCGGATGTCTTCCTGTGCCACGGTCTGGCTCCTCGTTCAGCCCTCGAAGACGTAAGCCCCCGGTGCATCAGATATGGGCTTATACTTCGTCGAGCCCAAGGTCTTTCGTGCCTTGACCTTGCGTCCACCACGGGCATCCAGCCAGGCTTCCCAGTGCTCCCACCACGACCCTTGATGCTGGGTCGCGCCTTCGAGAAAGCTCTCGGGGCTGTCATGCTTGCCGTCATTGGTCATGTAACGGGCTTTGGGATTGCCCGGAGGGTTGATCAGCGACTGAATGTGACCCGCCTGACTCAGCACGAAGGTCGAGTCACCGCCCAGCTCGTTGCGCGTCAGGTAGCAGCCATCCCACGGGGTGATGTGGTCGGTCTCGCCGCCGAGAATATAGGCGTCGCAGGTCACGTCGCTCAGGCGCAGGGGGTGGCCGCCGATGGTCGGACCTGTCTCTGAGGTAAAGCCACCATGTTCCAGCATGGTGATGAGGTCGCCATGGAGCCCGGCGGCCAGATTGGTGGCGTCAGCGTTCCAGTAAAGGATATCGAAGGCCGGGGGGTTATTGCCCAGCAGGTAGTTGTTCACCCAATACGCCCAGATCAGGTCGTTGGGACGCAACCAGGCAAAGGCGCGTTCCAGATCCTTTCCTTCGAGGACCCCCTTTGACTTCGAGAACAGCTTGGCGACTTCGAGCACCTCGAAATTGGCGAACAAGCCCATGGAAGTGTTCTGCGCGCCGCGCACGTCAAGCACCGCGACCAGCAGGGTCAGTGAGTGCGCACGCTCGGTTCCCTTGGCTTTCCAGAGCGATGCCAAGAGCGCGGCGGTGATCCCGCCCGAGCAGGCACCGATGATATTCAGATCGTCGGATTTGCTCACCTGACAGGCCACTTCGGTGGCGCGGTCGAGCGCGTCGATATAGCTCTCCAGCGTCCAGTGGGATTGCTCTTCGCCGGGATTGCGCCAGCTGATGATAAAGACCTGATGGCCCTTTTGGGTCAGCTCCTCGATGATCGAGCGGCCGGGGGCCAGATCCCAGACGTAGAACTTGTTGATCTGCGGCGGGACGATGAAGACCGGGCGCTCGTAGACCGTGTCGGTCTGGGGGGCGTATTGCAGCAGCTCCAGATGCTCTTCTTTGTAGATCACCTTGCCGTCGCTCAGGCTGAGGTTCTTGCCGACCTCGAATTTCGACTTGTCCACCATCGACGGCAGGCCGCCGTTCTTGGTCATGTCGTGCAGCAGGTTTTGCAAGCCCTGAACGAGGTTCTTTCCCCCGTGTTCCAGCGTCGTCTTGGTCGCGGTCGGGTTGGTCAGCACCGCGTTGGTCGGCGCCACCGCATCGGTAACGAGGCTGGCGACGAGGCGGGCGCGCAGCTTGTCACGCTCGGGCACGTCGAGCGAATCGACCCAGTCCATGATCGCGCCGGACCATGCGAGGTAGGACTGCATCAGCGCCCGGTAGGCCGGGTTGGTCTGCCAGATCGGGTCGCGGAACCGCTTGTCCCCCTTTTCCGGCACAATCTCGGCCTTGCCGACGAAGCTCCGCATCATCTCCTGCCAGGCATCGAAACCGCGGGTCCAGGCATCCATGGGCTGGCTCAGGGCGGTGGTGTAGAACTTGGTCATCGACGTCGCCAGATCGGCGACGTTTTCCATACGATCAACAGGCATATTGGCCTCCCTTAACCCAGAACCATGGCGAGCACTTCGGCAATGACAGCAGGGGTGTCTCCACCCTCCACCATTGCTGTGGCTTCCAGATGGACCAACTGGCGACCGGGGCCTTTATCCTCGACCCCGGCAATCTTGAATTGAAAGGTCAGGCTGCTCCCGACGGGCACTGGCGCGAGAAAGCGCACTTTGCCCAGCCCATAGTTCAGCGCGCCCTGTGCGTCCGACGGGATACAACCCGCCGGAAAAGCCGCACCGGCCAGCATCGAAAGGGACAGGAACCCGTGGGCGATGGTGCCACCGAAGGGGCTTTCTTTCTTGGCCCGTTCCACATCCACGTGGATCCACTGGTGATCTCCGGTGGTTTCCGCGAATGCGTTCACCCGCTCCTGATCGACCAACACCGGGTCGGAGGCAGGAAACTCGTGACCGACGAAGTCTTTGAGAGTCTTTGTCGAATATCCTTCGGGGGCAGCCATGAATTTATCCTTTCAATTCTGGTCGCGCAGTTCCCGACGCAGGATCTTGCCGACATTGGATTTCGGCAGCGCATCGAGAAACACAATCTGTTTAGGAACCTTGTAGGCGGTGAGATTGTTCCGGCAGTGCGCCACGATGGCGTCTGACGTCACGTCGGATCCCGGCATCTTCACCACGAACACGCGCAGGGCCTCGCCGGTTCGCTCATCCGGGACGCCGATGCAGGCGCATTCGGCCACGCCTTCGCAGGCGGTCACGGTCGCTTCGATCTCGTTGGGGAAGACGTTGAAGCCCGACACGATCACCATGTCTTTCTTCCGGTCCACGATTTTAAGGAAACCGCCCTCCAGAAAGACACCCACATCGCCGGTGCGGAAGAACCCGTCTTTGGTAAAGGACGCAGCGTTGGCCTCCGGCTTTTCCCAGTAGCCTTGGGTCACCTGCGGTCCGCGGCAGCAAATCTCGCCCGACTCGCCCGGTCCGACCTCTTTGTCATCATCGCCAAGCAGGATCACTTCGCTCGACGGGACGGGTACACCGCAGGTGCCGGTGAAGTGGGTTACGTTCATCGGGTTGATGCACAGGAGCGGCGAGGTCTCCGACAGGCCATAGCCTTCCTTGATGTGATGGCCGGTGAGCTCTTTCCAGCGATTCGAGGTCGCCTCAATCACCGCCGCGCCGCCGCCGATGGCGAGTTTATACGCCGAAAGGTCGATCTCGCCAAACCGTGGGCTGGCCGAGAGCGCCTGAAACAGCGTGTTCACGCCCGGAAAGATCGTAAATTTCGACCCCTTGATGGTGTCGATCATCCCGTCCATGTCGCGCGGGTTCGGGATCAGCACGATCCGCGCCCCCAACGCCGCGTAGGCGACGAGCAGCATCAGGCCAAAGATGTGGTAGAGCGGCAACGCCATGATCACGACTTCCTCGCCCGGTTCCGTCGCGCCGGGGAGCATCGCCTTGAACTGCTCGCTGTTGGCTACAATGTTGCGGTGGGTCAGCGTCGCGCCCTTGGAGAGGCCGGTCGTGCCGCCAGTGTATTGCAGGAAAATCAGATCGTCGCCGGTCAGTTCGACCGGATCGAGGGTAAGCTCACGACCTCTCGTGATCACTTCAGCCAATCCGGTTGTGTCTGTCAGGCGCGAGTCGACCTCGGGAGAGGGTATCGGCAGCCCGGCGCCGTCACCGAGATTGATGGTGATGACGGTCTTGATTGGCGTCTCGTCGATGATCTCTGCCAGCACGGGCGTCGAGCCGGAGAAGATCAGGATCATCTCGGACCCCGAATCGTTGAGCTGGTGAGAGAGTTCGTGAGGCGTGTAGAGCGGGTTCACGTTGACCTGACAGGCGCCCGCCTTGTGGATCCCGACCATGACCACTGGAAAGGCAAAGGTGTTGGGGCACATCAGGGCGATCCGGTCGCCGCGCTTTACGCCCAGTTCCTTTTGCAAGTAGGCCGCAACAGCGTCAGACGCCTCGTCCACTTGCTTGTAAGTCATGGTCTGGCCGAAACATTCGAGGGCAACGTGATCGCCGAACTCACTGGCGGCGTGCTTCAGAATGGCGACAGCAGATGGGTACTGATCGGGGTTCACCTCAACAGGTATGCTATCCCCATAGGTTTCGATCCAAGGTTTGCTCACGGCGCTCTCCTCCCGGTTGTCTATCCAAACTGGATAACCGATTAGATAGGGCTTGTGTGCGCAAACGTCGCGTCAGTCGGTTTTTTCTCGTGACGTCATCTGCCTGATGGGGGCCGCGATTTCGCTGGCGTGGAGGCCGGCGAGATCGAACATTTCCTTGGTATAGGTCGCGGACATTTCCAGTCGGTGCTGCAGATAGGCCGCGTGAAGCTCGGCAACCTGGCGAATCGACTTTGCCTGAACGATATTCCGCACGTGATCCTTCGTCTCGGACAACACTTCACGGCCGATCGCCCAAAACGCGCTGCCGAGACTCGTGGTTGCGCGCAGCCCGGCGGAAGAGGACTGGTGAAGCGGGTGCAGCAGGCGAATGGTTTCTCCATCCGGTTCAGTCCCGACTGTCTCAGCGATCTGGTCTGTCATCGAGGTCTCCGAATCATCTGTCAGCGACGCGCGCCCCCTGCGGTGCCTTATCGTACAGCCCGCCTCGCAGTGCATCTTAGCTCAGATCGGGGGGAATATGCTATCGCGCAAGGGGGCTCAGCGCGATGACGTTGGGTGAGTGCCGTCAAATCCCCGCCTCGATCATCGCTTCGATCTGTGCGATGCGCGAGCGCGGAGCGGGGTGGGTCGCGAGGAATTCCGGCGGTCTGCGATCGCTTGCGGCCTCCATCCGGCGCCACAGATCAACCGCTTCACGGGGCCGGTACCCCGCCTCATCCATCAGTACCAGTCCCGCAGCATCCGCCTCCAGTTCCTGATCGCGGGAGAAGGGCAGGAGCAACCCGACCTCGATCCCCAAACCCAGCGCCGCTGCAATCTCATTAGCATAGCTCACGTCCCCAAAATTCAGCAGCATGGCGATGAGGCGCAGACCCGTGCTTTTGACGATCTCCGCGCCCATGCGCTCTTCGGCGTGCTTGGCCGAGAGATGGCCGATTTCATGGCCGACAATGGCAGCGAGCTGGTCTTCGTTGGCGATAACGTCGAACATTCCCTCATAGACGCCGATCCGTCCGCCGGGCAGGGCAAAGGCATTGGCACGGGGATCCGCGAAGACCTCAATCTGCCAGCCGTCTGTGCTTTTCCCCGCGGCTTGCAAAAGCTTCGCCGACGTGCGGCGCAGGGTCTTTTGATAGGTCGCATTGGTTGAGACCTGCGTGCGCGCATTGATCTCGGCCCACGCTTCCGCCCCCATCGCGTTGGCCGTTCGTGCCGAGACCAGCATCGCCACACTGTCACAGCCCGAGAGGGCCATGGGCGCCGCCGCAACGGCTCCGGTCAGCAGGCTGCGACGGGTGAGGCAACTGGTGCACATGTGGCGGTCCTGTCTGGTGGCACGGGCCGGAACATATCCGGCCCGCCACCTGAGGCAAGTCTAGCCGCCCGTGGTTGGCACCAGCTTTTCGCCCATCCGGGCATGCCAGAGCGCTTGGGGCTGGTCCGCAGGGCGGTGGGCCTCCGCATCGGCAAAACCGTGATACGGATCCTGTCCGCTGGCCATGTTTAGCGCGACGGCGCGGGCGGCTGCCGCTGATCCGGCCGATGTCCCGGAGAGCCGCCCGTAGGACCCGCCCAGCACGCCGATGGATGCGATGCCCTGAAGAATGTCCCCGTCTTCGGTAATGACGGACAGCACCGGTTGGGCCCCGTCGGTGCTGTAGGTGCCCGCGTTCTCCACCACGCTGCCAGCGCTGCTGTATTTGGCTGGGTCGCCCGTAAGTCGCTGTCGCCCGGCCACCCGGGTGATCGACGGCGCCGAGGAGATGCCGTTATAGCTGCCATATCCCCGTACAAAGCCCAGCTCTCCGGAGGTGGCGGGTTGCTCCGGATCGGCGACCAGCCAGCTTTGCCGCCCGCCGCTGCCCAGCTCCACGGGGTCGTCGTCGCGCTGCACCCAGACCCGGATCGCTTCTCCGGCGGGCAACGGCGCTCCGGCGTTCTGGTGCAGGTCCACCCGCCAGTGTCCCGTCGGTGCGTGGCGGGCCTCGTTTTTGCAGTAATCCGTTGGGATCACCGCCACCATTGCCCGCCAGCGGCTGCCCCGGTTCTGATCTGCCGAAAGTTGAGCCACATGCGCCCCGCCTATTGTCGGATCGACGAACCGCCGGGGATCGCCACCCTTCTGGCTCGGATCGGCGCGCATCTCGAGAATGGCTGGCGCGTCAAAGAGCGTGAGCGGCGGGGTCAAATGGACTTCCCACCCGTCCGGATCGAAGCCCTCAGGGAACCAGATCTCCAGATAGGAGGAGGTCCGGTCACCCGGCGGCAGCGCCCAGTCAAAGGAAAACCTGCCATCTGTCACGTCGTCAGGTTCAATCCGACCATGCATCTTGTTCTCGAAGGTGTTGCCCATGGGCAGAAGGACTTGCGTCGTCGCGTGGCCCCGGGCAGAGATCAGGTCTTCGATGCCCACATCCATGTCGGAGTGCCCGTCATGACGGCTCGCGCCCCAGCCATAGCTGAAATTCACGATCAGGGGCAGCGCGTTGGGGGCGAGGCCGTGGGCCTGTGCAATTTGCCCTGCGCGTTCGAAGACATAATGCAGGGCCGAGAGCATGAACATCTCCTTGCCAAAGCCCGAGGTGTCCCAGGCGATGGTATTTGGGAGCTGCACCGCGACAATCTCGACGTCGTCCGGGACTGTGTCCAGAGGCAATCCAGTACCGTTCCCGGCGGCCAGACCCATGATATGGGAGCCGTGTGTGATCGGATGGCAGAGCGTCATGCCGATCTCAAAGCGCTCCGGATCGATGGCCCGCGCCTCGCGATAGAGCGCCATAGTGTCAGTGCCATGGGTCTGTCGCAGAGCGTCGATCTGGTCGTTCGTAAACTCCCGTCCAAAGGGGACCGCAGCGGTGGCGCGCGCCTCGGCGGCCTGGAGCCAGACATGGGAAACCCGTGTCCGACCGTCCGCGTCCAGATAGGCCGGATGTGCAAACGGCAGCCCGTCATCGATTACGCCGACGATTGCTTTGGGCGGCGTGCTCCGTGTGCGCGCGGTGCTGTCCGGCGCGTCGGTGCGATAGTCGGGCGTCCAGGCGCTCTGATCCACCGGGAAATTCACCGTGAACCGGGCGGCGCTGTCAGGCTCGGCCTCCTGCACCGCCGCGAGAAGCTGGGCCACTTCGCGGTCGCCCTCGATCCGGTCCACCTTGTCCACGCCTTTGGGAGCGTGAAAGGCAAAGGGGACAATCCGGGGCGCGCCCCCGGGATAGAGAGGCGGCACGCGGACGGTCACCTTGTCCGACGACACTGGCATCACACCGTCCGCGTCGAGCGTTGCCGTATAATAATGGGACTTGCCTTCCCGGATCGCCGGAAAGGCCCAAGGGCGCCCTAGTTCGGGGCTGAAAACCCATCTCTCATAAGGACCGGCGTAGCGCTCGATCCGTTCCTCGTCCGGGCGATTGACGGCCATCAGACCAGCCCCTGATACTCAGCGACAGCCTTCTGCCAGAGCCAGTGGAAGGTCGGGGTCTGGCTGGCCTGAACGGATCCGCTGGTTGGGCTGAGGCCTGCCGCAGCCGCCTTGGTGCTGTCTGCAAAGTCCTGATCGAAGAAGTCAGTATTTTTTGCATCATAGCTGTAGCCTTCGATCGGCACTGTCTGACCGCAGCGTCCCAGCACCGCCTGACCCACTGCACGGCCCAACGTCGCGCCGGCCCAGCTGTCGATGGGGTAATGGACGCCTGCCACGGTGCGGTTCACCGCGATGCGTTCTGCGAGACCGCGCAGCATCTTCTCTCGGCCTGATACGTCCGCGAAATTGCCCCAGCCTTTCATAAGTTCAGACAAAACGGTCATCACGGCATAGGCCTCGGTCGCGTGTGCCGAGGGGAACGACCCGTGACCCGGCGTGGGGATCATCGGCAGGATGCGCGTGTCGATCTGATCAGGCCGGCGCACCGCGAGCGCTTGTTTGACGATCATCGCTGTGTGCGCGGCCGCCACTTGCGTTGCGGTGATCAGTTCCAGCGTGCGCTTCCCCTGTGCCGTGTTGATCCCCAGGATCATCTGGAAATAGGGCGTCGGAAAGCCGAGTTGCGAGGTGATCTCGGCGGTCCGGTCATCCCGCAGCGAGGCGTAATGCCGGACCAGCGCGCATTGTTCAGCGATCAGCGACGAGGACGGGCGTTTGATGCGGACAGTGTCCTGACCGTCGATTTTCAAAGTCGCGGTTTTGGTGCCATCATCGGCGGTCCATCCGACATTCGACAGATACTCACTGACATAGAGCGAGCCGCGCACCCAGACCGCAAGCCCGTCCAGATTATCCGGGCTGTTAAAGGGCAGTTCCTCGCCCGCAACCGCCGGACCCGTGCCGCCCAGATGAGCAAAGGCTTCGGCAGATGTCTCAAGACCCCGCGTCGTGATTGGGTCGTAGCCGCCGGTGTCCTCGACCCCGAGAAAACTCCCCAAACCGGTGAAGTCGGCCAGCGATCCTACTCCCCCAACGCCACCGACACCTCCTACGCCACCGACTCCGCCATACTGTGCCATAAAAAAACCTCCTCTATTTTGAAATTACTTAATGCCCGAGGCTGCCAGCGCGTCGAGCACCATCCGTCCCATCTTGATGTCCGCCGCAGGATGGGTACGGCGATACTGATCGAGCGTGAAGCTCGGGAATGTGGTCTGCAAAATCCTGGCCGTGTCACGAGCCTCTTCGCCGCGGTCCAGCATATGAAGTGCCGTAATCTTGGCGCGTAATGTGGAAATATGCTTGTCATTTATCCCGAGAGACCGATTTGCGAGCGTCAATGCCGTTTCATAAGCCCCATTGGCTAGGTTCGCCGTCGCGGCGAGGCTGTCATAATAGTAACCAAAGGGATCAATCGGGGAGAGCTGTCGGGCCTCATTCGTGGCGCGGACCGCAGCGCTGCCTTCAGACTGAAACGCCATGAGCGAACCGCGCAAAAGCCACGCGAGACTCTCGTTGGGATTGATGTCGAGAGCGGCATTATAACGTTGATCTGCGGCGTTCAGTTCGCCCAGAATATTACTGCGCAAAAAGCCATCGATGGTCAGGCCGAAGCTGCTTTCCGGGCTGAGATCGAGCGCCGTATTCGAGCAATCGAGCGCGAGTTGCGTGTCCCGTTCCCGGTCCACCGAGTACCCTTTGAACAGCGACAGCACGTACCATTTGGCCTGCCAGGCCCAGATATCAGACCGGTTGGGCGCGCGGGTGGCAGCCTCTTCGAGGTAGCTGCGCGCGTTCACAAAATCCCTCAATGTCCGTCGATGCATGGAATACACCGCTGCGATCAGCAGTTTCTGGTCTGAGATGCGGGGCAGGGCAAGTTCGCGGGCCTCGGAGATGGTGGTTTCCGCAACTGAGCGGCCAATGGCGCGGACGATGTTGATCAGACGTTGGGGCAGCACCTCACCAACTGTCGCCTCCGGACAGCGGAGGCTGCGATTGAACAGGACTTCGCCGTCCTTCGCATCGACAAAGTTCACATTGATCGACAAGTCGTCTCCAGTCTGACGAATGGAGCCTGCCAGAACAAAGTCGGCATCCAGCTTGTTTCGCAGCGAGTTCATGTCCACCAACGTCCGACCCGCAACCCGACCGGACAGGTGAGAAATCACAGTCAGCAGGTTTGAGCCCGACAGCATTCGGCTCACCTCTTCGGAGGCCCAATCGCCAATGATGTTGAGGTTCGGGCAATCTCCGACCGGCGTCAGTGGCAAAACCGCGATCCTCGGCCGCAGCCGGGTACGCTGCGGGTGCTGGCTCATCTGGCATCGCGCGGTGATGTCGTCCGGGGACGCGCGCACTGCCCCCACCCAATCCTGGAATTGGCGTTCGCGCACCGGCAAGTCGGCTAGAAACGGGCCGTCAGCAGAGCTACCCTTCAGCGCGACACGGTCAAGATTGATCTCGACCTCCCCGGTCGTCGTGCTGATTACCTCATCAAAGGCGGCCCCCATCTTTTTTCGCAAATCGCTCAGCGCGCGACGAAGGTTCTGATGACCGCTGTCGTAGTCCGTGCTGCCCCAAAGCAGTTCCTGCAAATAGCCACGTGTCCGGCGGCCCAGAGGAGAGGTGACCAGCACGGCAAAGAGGGCGCGGTGCTTGGCACCGCGGATCTCGGTCGGAACCGGCCCACAGACGCGCACAGCGCACGTACCAAAAAGAGAGACCTCTAGGACTTTGTTCACAGTTTTGCTCTATAAAATAATTTACACGAGCCTACGCGTCTCGCGCTGCTTCCAAAAGACATTCACACTGTTTTCACAACAAGCTCACCGGTTTGGATTCTATCCTCTGAAAGCAGAGGCAGAACAGTAGAAGCAGACTCGGGTGAGAATGATAAAAGTAAACGAAATCAGAGATCTGTTTGAGTTCTATCAGAATTGGGACGAACTTCGTCCGATGTTGGAGGCGCTCACACGTGATCCGCGACTCTCCGAACAGGAGCGAAGGTTGGTCGGGCAGTTGATCGAACTCGTCGATCGCGTTGGTCCGCAGGCTCGCCCGAAAGATGGTTGACCTGGCGGTGATTCGCCCAAGTCGATAGATTTTTCACAGTCATTTCACTCCAGATCCGGCGCAGCTTTCTCTTAAGATGTCAAAGGATTTAAGAGGTCTGAATATGTCTGAGAAAATTTTATTTACCGTTGGAAACGACAATGTGCCGCCGTTCCGGGATATTTGGGAATTCTACGAAACCTGGCCACGAACGCGGGATCGGGTCGTTCATCTGGGCCAAAACGGGAACCTGTCTCCTGATGAGAGGCTCCTCATTCAGTGGATGATCCGCGTTATGGATCGGGTCAGCCCGAGCGATCTTGATCAGCTTTGCGGGTGATCTGCTGACGTCCCGCCCGTTGAAGAACGGTCGCGGACTGACCCGGCGGGTCCTCTCCCGCCTGCCGGGGTTCTCGGGCGGCGCGATCTGAGCGCCGCCCGCTTTTCAGGCAGAGAGATCTTCGCGCGGGGCCGCAGCGCGGCGTAGACGGTCATTGATCGCGCGGCCAATCCCGGTGTCCGGAATGGGAGCGATCGCAATTTTGTCCGCGCCCCGCCGATCAAGCTCTTGCAGGGATTCAAAGAGACGGGCTGCGGCTTCGATCAAATCACCTCGATTCGAGAGGGTCAGATCGCCCTCAACTCGCCCAAACCCCAACAACGTCTCGCCGTCCCGAGGCTCCGTTGCGTTCAGCCGAACGGTCCCCGCCGGAGCGTAGTGTGAGCTGAGCTGCCCCGGTGCGGTGGGAGTCGATGCGTTTGGAGCTGGCAGCACAGGCTGACCGAGCACCGCGGCGATGTCTTCGTCGGTCAGTCCGCCCGGTCGCAAGAGGCGCGTGCCTTCCGGGACTGGTGCAAGGATTGTGGACTCAAGCCCGACATCACAGGCTCCGCCATCGAGAACGGCATCAATCCGACCGTTCAGGCTCGTCAGCACGTGGTCGGCACGGGTCGGACTGATCCGACCAGAGCGATTCGCCGAAGGGGCCGCGATGGGACATCCCGTGCGGGCGATCAGCTCTTGAGCCACCTCCTTGGCAGGTACACGAACGGCGAGCGTTGGCAGGCCTGCCTTAACAAGAGGCGCAATGCCAGCGGTCGGACGCAGAGGCAGCACCAGAGTCATCGGGCCGGGCCAGAATTTCTTGGCCAGTGTTCTCGCCGTCTCGGTCATCTCCACAAGATCCGCCGCCTGATCAAGATCTGCGCAGTGGACAATAAGGGGGTTGAAGGACGGGCGCCCCTTGGCAGCGTAGATGGCGGCCACCGCCTCGGCGTTGCGGGCATCGGCGCCGAGTCCGTAAACGGTCTCGGTGGGGAAAGCGACGAGCCGACCTTGCCGCAGCAGGTCGGCGGCCCGGTCCAACCCGGCAGGATCCGGTGCGAGGCGTTCTGTTTTCATCACCATTCCATCGCTTGACGCAAATTGCGAAGTTGACGTTACGCCGCGTTTCAATTGCCCGCGCGTCTTGGCACGGTCATGTACAGGGTGTGAACCGAGGAGACCAGACAGATGCCATACCGTGCCCCGCTGAAAGATTTCCGTTTTCTCTTCGACAAAGTTGTGGACATCTCGCAGGTCTCGGCCACCGAGCGCTACGCCGAGGCGACGCCGGAACTGGTTGAGCAGATTCTGGGCGAAGCAGGGCGTCTGTGCGAAGAAGTGATCGCGCCCTTGCAGCGGGCTGGTGACCTGCACCCGGCCAAGCTGGAAAACGGTGTCGTGCGGACTTCGCCGGGTTTTGCTGACGGGTTCAAGGCGATTGCCGAGGGCGGCTGGGTCGGCATGTCCGCCGATCCTGACTATGGCGGCATGGGCTTGCCGATGACGGTGACCACCGCCGTGAACGAAATGATGTCATCGGCCTGCATCGCGCTGCAGCTCTGCCCACTTCTCAGCCAGGGCCAGATCGAGGCGCTGGAGCATCACGCCAGCGATGCGATCAAGGATCTCTACCTGCCCAAGCTCACCAGCGGTGAGTGGACCGGCACCATGAACCTGACTGAGCCGCAGGCCGGGTCTGACGTGGGGGCGCTGAAGACCAAAGCCGAGCCCAACGGCGATGGCACCTATGCGATCTCTGGTCAGAAGATCTACATCACCTGGGGCGATGGCGATTTCATTGAGAACGTTGTGCATCTGGTGCTCGCCCGGTTGCCCGGCGCGCCAGAGGGAACAAAGGGGATCAGCCTCTTTGTTGTGCCGAAATTCATCCCCAATGAAGACGGCTCCCTCGGGGATCGCAACGATCTGCGGGTTGTAAGCCTGGAGCACAAGATGGGCATCCACGGCTCGCCGACCGCTGTCATGCAGTATGACCGTGCCACTGGCTGGCTCGTGGGCGAGGAAAACAAGGGCATGGCCGCCATGTTCACCATGATGAACAACGCCCGTCTGGGAGTCGGTGTGCAGGGTGTCGGCGTGGCGGAGGCCGCCTATCAGCACGCGCTAGCCTATGCCATGGACCGCGTGCAGGGCAAGGCGGACGGCACTGGCACCATCGTCGAGCACCCTGACGTGCGCCGCATGTTGACCACCATGAAGGCCGATATCTACGCGGCCCGGGCCATCGCGCTTTATAACGCAATTTCCATCGATATGGCCGAGGCCACCGGTGATGCGGGCTGGAAAGCGCGGGCAGGGCTTCTGACCCCGATCACCAAGGCCTTCGGCTCTGATGTGGGCGTCGCCGTCTCGCAGGAAGGTCTGCAAGTCCATGGGGGCATGGGCTTTATCGAAGAGACGGGTGCGGCCCAATATGCCCGCGATGCGCGTATCACCACCATCTACGAAGGCACCAACGGCATCCAGTCCATGGACCTTGTGGCGCGGAAGATGATGGATGGGGGCGAGGAAGCCTACCGGATGATCGAAGAGATGGAAGAGTCCGCCGAGGCTGCCCGGGCCAGACTCCCCGAGCTTGCTGGCGACGTCTGGAGCGCCGCCGAAGCGTTGCGCGAAGCTACCGAATGGCTGGTGGCGCAGCAGGACCTTCAGGACCGCTTTGCCGGGTCCGTGCCCTATTTGCGGGCCTTTGCTCGTGTGCTGGGCGGCTTTGCCCATCTGAAATCGGCACTGGTCGGCGACGACAGCCACAAGGCGCTGGCGCGGTTCTACATCAAGCGTCTCCTGCCGGAGCACGTGTCCCTGCTGGCGCATATGCGCGAGGGGGCCGAGGGGCTCTATGACATCAGCCTCGACGATCTGTCGGCGGCCTGATCGCGGGTGGCCGATGATGTGGCAGGACGCCGTATGACGGGCGGGATCAGCTATCCCTGGGATAGCCCGCCCGAGTTTGGCGTCCCGGTGCAGGTCGCCGAAGGGATCGAGTGGGTGCGCATTCCGCTGCCGATGAAGCTCGACCACGTGAATTGCTACCTTCTCGATGGGCCGGACGGCGTGACGCTCATCGACACGGGCCTGAATACTCGCAAAACACGAGACATCTGGAGCAATGTGCTGGGAGACCGGCAGGTGCAAAAGGTGCTGATCACCCATCACCATCCCGACCATGTGGGGCTGGCGGGGTGGTTCCAGACCGAGTTCGGGGCAGAGCTTCTGTCTTCGCGCACCTCATGGCTGATGACCCGGATGCTGCAACTCGACGAGCAGCCGTTGCCCGTCCCCGAGACGCTGGCCTTTTGGCGGGCGGCGGGGATGGATGCGGAGATTTACGCTGAACGCCTGACCGAGCGTCCGTTGAACTATTGCGACGCCGTCTGGCCGCTTCCGCTCGGCTACAGACGGGTGGTGGACGGTTCGGTTCTGGAATTGGGGTCGCGTCGCTGGCGGGTGCGCTTTGGTGCCGGACACGCGCCAGACCACATCACGTTGTGGGAAGAAGGCGGCGATCTGGTGATCGGAGGCGACCAGATCCTTGCCTCGATCTCGCCCAATCTGGGTGTCTACCCGACCGAGCCCGAGGCCGATCCCGTGGGCGACTGGATTATGGCCTGTGAAAAGCTCCTGCTCCCGGCCGAGGATCGCCATCTGGTGCTGCCGGGACACAAGTTGCCGTTTACCGGTCTACCGTTTCGCCTGCGCCAACTCATCGACAATCACCACAGCGCTCTGGAGCGTCTGCACGGAGCGCTGGCCGAGCCACTTACAGCGGGCCAGTGTTTCGGCGTTCTTTATGGCCGTCGCATCGGCAAGGGCGAATATGGTCTCGCGCTGGTCGAAGCGCTGGGTCATTGCCTGCATCTGATGCATGAGGGGCGGGCCACGCGCGAGATTACCGAAGACGGCCTGTGGCTCTTCCGCGCCGCTTGAGCGAGTAGCGGCACAGAGGGTCATGACAGTGGCGCCGGGATCGGCTATCAGCCCTGCAAACAACCGCTACTCTGGAGCATTCCCATGGCCAAGCACTCTCACGGCTCGATGGATATCGAAGTTCAGGAAAAGACCTTTGACGGGTTCGTCAGCATTGTCGCGAAATCGGCGGCCTTCATCGTCGTCTTCCTGATCTTTCTCGCGATCGTGAACGGCTGATCCTATGCTGCGACGCGTGTTTCTTGCCCTCGCCGCGAGCGTGGTCCTTGCCGGTTGTGCCAATGAGAGTCCGCCTGATGCTTCGCCCGTCGAGGTTATGCGGCGTGCCTATGTGCCGGACGGGCCTGCGGAGCTGACGCTCTACACGGTGCGCTCGGTCAAGCATAATGACGGCGCGCATACGGCGCTGCTGATCAGCGGCAGCCAAACGGTGCTTTGGGATCCGTCGGGCTCATTTGAACATCCTGCGGTGCCCGAAGTGGACGACGTGCTCTACGGCATGACCCCCCGGATGCAGCTGGTCTACGTGGATTATCACGTGCGACCCGAGTATTACGTGATGGAGCAGAAGCTGACCGTGGACCGTGCCACGGCGGACCGTCTGATCGCCTTGGCGGAGGCCCGCGGTGCGGCGCCGAAATCGACCTGTGCCCGCAGCACCAGCACGATTCTGCGTGAGGCTGGCCTACCCGTGCGGGCCACCTGGTTCCCCGAAGGCGTTCAGGCTCAGTTCGGCAAGATTCCCGGCGCTACGACACGCAAAGTTGACATGTCGAATGTCGATACAAGCCACGGTGTCCTCTACGGCCATAATGGCGTGCCGAACCCGCCGGGCACCTAAGACGCATTTCACTGGCATGAAAAAGGCCCCGGACCATCGGTTCCGGGGCCTTCTTGGCTGAAGGGGTTGGGAGGCTATCAGGCCTCCGTGCCCATGGGGCTGCGGCCGATGCTGGAATAGGCGGCAAAGCCTGCCTTCTCCGCCTCGGACACGCTGTAGACGTTGCGCAGATCGGCCAGTTTCGCCGTCCGCATCTTTGCTGCGACCCCCGACAGGTCCAACGCGCGGAACTCGTTCCACTCGGTCAGAATCACCAGCAGATCAGAGCCTTCGGAGGCCTCATAGGGATCGTCGTGCCACTGAACGCCGGGCAGGAGCGCCTCGCCTTCGTGACGGCCCTGCGGATCGACCACGCGCACCTCGGCCCCGCCGCCAACCAGCGCGGGCACAATGGTCAGCGACGGCGCATCGCGCATGTCATCGGTGTTCGGCTTGAAGGTTACGCCGAGGACAGTGATGACTTTCTTATTGAAGCTGCCACCGCAAAGGTCGCGCAGCTTATCAATCATCCTGTTCTTGGCTTTCTCGTTCACCTCGATCACGGTTTCGGTGATCCGCATGGGGCTGGCATATTCCTGACCAATACGGGCCAGCGCCTTGGTGTCCTTGGGGAAACAGGAGCCGCCATAGCCAGGGCCCGCATGCAGGAAGCGCGCGCCGATCCGGTTGTCGAGGCCCATACCTTTGGAGACCTGCTTCACATCCGCGCCGACCTTTTCGCACAGGGCAGCGATTTCGTTGATGAAGGTGATCTTCGTCGCGAGGAAAGCATTGGCGGCATACTTGATCATCTCAGCCGATTCGAGATCGGTGAAGACGATGGGGAATTCGCGCAGGAACAGCGGGCGGTAGATCTCGCCCATGACGTCCTGAGCATGCTCGGATTCGACGCCCACAACGACCCGGTCAGGCCGCATGAAATCGTCGATCGCCGCACCTTCGCGCAGGAATTCGGGGTTCGAGGCCACGTCGAAATTCAGATCCGGGTTGGCGGTGCGGACCACTTCGGCGACTTTGCGGTTGGTGCCCACGGGAACGGTGGATTTCGTCACGATCACCACACCGTCCTCGGCGGCTCGCGCGACCTCTTCGGCGGCGGCCATCACGTAGGTCAGGTCTGCATGGCCGTCGCCGCGCCGGGTGGGGGTGCCCACGGCGATGAACACGGCCTGCGTGTCCTTCAGCGCCTCGGCGAGATTCGTGGTAAAGGTCAGCCGACCGCCCTGTACATTTCGCTCGATCAGCGCGTCGAGACCAGGCTCGTAAATCGGTACTTCGCCGTTCTCAAGCCGCTCGATCTTCGACGTATCCTTGTCGACGCAGACCACCTCGTGACCGAAATCCGAGAAGCACACGCCGGAGACGAGGCCCACATATCCGGTCCCGATCATCGCAATTTTCATAAGTCCAATCCTCTGCAAAAGAGTTTGCCCGGTTAAAGGGTGCTGGCTTGCGTGTGTCAACGCCAGCGGGGGCAGGACGGCTATGTCGCGCGCGAAAAGCTGCGTACGGTGGGGCAAGGATGCCTCAACCATGGCGACAGATGCTGACCCCGTCCCTTCCAGACCACGAGGCGTTCATGTCCGACCTGTCCCCGATTCTCCAATTGCCGCTCCTGATGCCGTCCCAGGCGCAGAAGCATGTGACGCATAACGAAGCGCTGGTGCGTCTGGACGTGTTGGTGCAGCTCGTAGTCGAAGGGTTCGATGCGCCCGCTCCGCCAAGCATACCCGCCGAAGGCGAAGTGCACGTGGTCGGCGCCGGGGCCGGTGGCGACTGGACCGGGCAGGACGGTGCCGTCGCGGCCTTTACGGGCGGTGGCTGGTTGTTCCTGCCGCCGTGCGATGGGTGGCTGGCCATTGAGCGGGGAACCGGCGCCCTTCGTGTGTTTCAGGGTGGAGCATGGGCTGCGCCCGCGTTGGGCAATCTTCCGATGCTGGGGATCAACGCGAGCGCCGACACGAGCAACCGCCTGACCGTCGCTGCGGATGCGACGCTTCTGACCCATTCCGGGAGCGACCACCGGCTGAAGGTCAATAAGGCCGGCACGTCGAACACGGCAGTACTCCTCTTCCAATCCGACTGGTCGGGCAGGGCGGAGATGGGGCTGGCCGGGGAGGACGCCTGGTCGATCAAGGTCTCCGCCGACGGCAGCGTCTGGCAAACGGCCTTGCGCGTCGATCCCGCCAGCGCCCATATAACGGGTGAAGCGGTGCAGGCGGCGCCTGATGACATCACCCCGGGTCGCCTGATGCGGGCCGATTTCGGCTATGGGCCCGGCAATCTCATCGGGAGCGTCTCCCAGAGCGGCGGTCTTCCGACAGGTGCGGTGATTGAGGCAGGCGCGGGCTATGTGCGTTGGGCCGATGGAACACAGATCTGTACCGGGAGCTTTGCCGAGACTGGGTTGTCCCTGTCGACGGCCAGCGCGGGGGGCTTTGCCGGGACCGGGATACAGGTGGACTTTGGCACCGCCTTTACAGTCCCGCCTGTAGTGTCGCTCGATCTGCCGGGCAGCGCGCCTGCTTTGGCCAAGGGCGCGGATGTCACCGCCAGCGGTATGGCGCCGGTCCTCTGGTCCGCCCAGTCCGGCACAGTGGATTTGAGCGGGCGCTATCTGGCTGTGGGTCGTTGGTTCTGATGGCTCATCCCAGCAGCCACAACAGCCCGTAAAGCGTCGCCGCCCCGGCAAGGATCGCCCAGAGAACCGAGCGCGTCAGGACGCCGACCGCAAGCGTTGCCACGGCGGCGGCGAGGCGCGCGGGGTCGGGCGTGCCACCGGTTGCGGCGGGTGACATAACCAGCGGGGCCACCAACCCTGGGAACACCGCCACAGGCGTGTAGCGCAGCAGTTTCAGCACGAAAGGCGGCAGGGGCCGGTCGCCGATCAGCCCCAGAAACGAAAAGCGCATGAGGAACGTGCCCACCCCAAGCGCCACGATGATCCCCCAGATCTGTCCGTCGGAAAAGCTCATGCCCGTCGCTCCTGCCAGGTTTCCACCGCCGCGCCTGTCAGCAGCGCGCAGAGGGCGGCGATCAAGAGGCCGATCCCTGTGGGCAGCCCCGCCAAGACTACTGCCATCACCGCCGAGACCATCGCCGCCGCCACATGGGGCAGGGTTCTCAGCGCCGGTCCGAGCATGGCGAGGAAGGTGATCGGCAGCGCGAAGTCGAGCGCCATGGCCTCGGGCACCTGCGCCCCCAGCGCCGCCCCCGCCCAGGTGGTGCCGTACCAGACCGGCACCAGCGGCGCCGCCACGCCGAAGAAGAAGGCGATCCGGGCGGGCAGGGGCTCTGTGCGTTCCTGATAGCGCAGGATCGAAGCCGCATAGACCTGATCGACGCTCAGATAGGCCGCCAGCGCCCTTTGCCAGAGCGGCGCGGCCCCCAGATAGGGCACAAGGCTCGCGGAATACATCGCCATGCGCAGGTTCACCGTCAGGGCCGCCGCGAGGATCAGGATCACCGGCGCGTTCTCGGTCATCAGTTGCACTGCGGTGAACTGCGCCGCCCCCGCGATCACCAGAAAACTGAACCCCATAACCTGCGCGACGTTCAGCCCGGCCTCGGACCCGACGACGCCGAACAATAGGCCGAAAGGCGCGATTACCAGCAAAAATGGCAGCCCTTGCAGAAAGCCGTCCCGAAAGGCCGATTTCGTGGTGGAGGTGCTCATCGCGGCGTCCTATTCTCTGGCGAACCGCGCTTCTGTGCACCGGGGAAAGGGCAAGTTCAAATGCAAAGCGAAGACGGCGGATACCTGATCCCCCCGCCCACAGGCGTGCCCGGACTGACCCGGCAGGTCACGGGGCGGGATCACACGGGCGCCGAGGTTGAGATCGCTGTCATCGAGGAGCGTCCCCTGACCATCTATCTGAACCGTCAGGAAATCGTCACTGCCATGACCATAGGCGACCACCCGGATTATCTGGCTCTGGGCTTTCTGCGCAATCAGCGGATGCTCCGGGATGGCGAAACCGTGCGCGGCGTCGATTATGACGAGGAAACCGGCACCGTGGTGGTGCGCACGGACGGGACCACCGTTCATGAGGAAAAGCTGCAAAAGAAGACCCGCACCAGCGGGTGTGCCGTGGGCACCGTGTTCGGCGACATGATGGAGGGGCTTGAGGCCCTGACCCTGCCTCCAGCCGAACTGCGGGTGAGCTGGCTCTATACGCTGGCCAAGGTCATCAACACCACGCCGTCTCTCTATCTGGAAGCGGGCGCTATCCATGGCACCGTGCTCTGCCACCGGGATCAGCCCTTGGTCTATATGGAAGACGTTGGCCGCCATAACGCGGTCGACAAGGTCGCGGGCTGGATGTTCTCGCACTCTGTCGCCCCGGAGGACAAGATCCTCTACACAACGGGCCGCCTGACCTCGGAGATGGTGATCAAATGCGCCCAGATGGGTATCCCGGCGCTGGTCTCACGCTCCGGATTCACCGCCTGGGGCGTCGACATCGCCCGGCAAGTGGGCCTCACCCTGATCGGCCGGATGCGTGGCGAACGCTTCGTTTGTTTGTCAGGGGAAGAGCGCTTGATCCGTGATGTGACCCACGAGGGCGCGGCATGATTGCTCCTGTGGGCGTGATCCTCGCCGGTGGACGTGCGACGCGGATGGGGGGCGGGGATAAGGGGCGGCTGATGCTGGGCAATCGGTCGATCCTTGATCGGGTGACCGAGCGCTTTGCCCCGCAGGTCGCCGATCTGGCGCTCAGTGCCAATGGAGATCCGGCGCGATTCGCTGACCTCAGGCTGACGGTTCTGCCCGACCCGGTTGAGGGCCATCCGGGGCCACTGGCGGGCGTTCTCGCAGGGCTCGACTGGGCGGCCCATCGCTGTGCCACTCATCTGGTGACCGCCGCCGCTGATACGCCCTTTCTGCCGCCCGATCTGGTGCCGCAGCTCCTTTGGGCTGCCGAGCGTGACGGCCAGCCCATCGCGCTGGCCGCCACCCGCGACCCGGAGAGCGGGCGGCTGTTCCGGCATCCGACCTTCGGCCTCTGGCCGGTGGAGCTGCGCGACGATCTGCGCGCCGCGCTCCTTGAAGGAGTGCGTAAGGTGGTGCTCTGGACTGATCGCCACGGCACGGCGCTGGCGGAGTTCCCGACCACGCCCTTTGATCCGTTTTTCAACCTGAACCGGCCCGAAGATCTGGCCCAGGCGGAGGATTTTCTGTGCACGTCTACGGGGTGACTGGCTGGAAAAATGCGGGCAAGACCGGCCTGATGACGCGGCTGGTGGCCGAGTTCCGGGGACGGGGGCTGAGTGTCTCGACCCTGAAACACGCCCACCATCGGTTTGACATGGATCACCCTGGCAAGGATAGCTACCGCCATCGTGAGGCGGGTGCCCATCAGGTTTTGCTCGCCTCAGGCCACCGCTGGGCGCTGATGACCGAGCTGAACGATGCGCCGGAGCCCTCTCTGGCCGAGCTGCTCGCCCAGCTCGCGCCCGTGGATCTGGTGCTGATCGAGGGGTGGAAGCGGGACAGCCATCCCAAGGTCGAGGCCTGGCGCGAGGGCACCGGCCATCCGCTGATCGCTCCCGGCGATCCGACGATCCGCGCCGTGGCGGCCAAGGGCGCGACCGGGCTGACCGATCGCCCTGTGCTCGATCTCGACGATACCCCCGCCATTGCCGATTTCATCGCCCGGGAGCTGGGATTGTGAGCGTTTTCGATACGGTCATCGTGGTGGATTGGTCGGCGAAATCCGCGCCCTCGCCGGTCAGGCCCTCTGCCGATGCGATCTGGATCGCGGAGACCTCCGGCGGTGAGACCGCGTGCAGCTACCACCGCACCCGCTCAGAGGCTGTGGCCCATCTGGAGGCGCGGTTCGAGGGAGTGCTGGCGGAAGGGCGACGTGTTCTGGCGGGGTTCGACTTTGCCTTTGGCTACCCGGCGGGGACGGCGCAGGCGCTCACCGGGCATGAGGATGTCTTTGCGCTTTGGGCATGGCTGGCGGAGCGGATCGAGGATGACGCGCGCAACGGCAACAACCGGTTCGAAGTGGCCGCAGAGATGAACCGCTGTTTGCAGGGGCGTCCTTTCTGGGGACGTCCGAAAGAGCGGCAGGTCGCGGACTTGCATTGGGGAAAGGGCGAGACGGACTATTCCGCCTTTGCAGAACGGCGCGCGGTGGAGCAGGTTCTGACCGGGGCGAAACCGGTCTGGCAGCTCATGGGAAACGGCTCCGTGGGGTCCCAGAGCCTCACTGGATTGCCGCGTTTGCAAGGCTTGCGGGTACGGTTTGGCGGGGCGCTCTCGGTGTGGCCGTTCGAGGCGCCTGAGACGCCGATCGTGCTGGCCGAAGTCTGGCCGTCCATGCTGGCGGACGAGGTCGCTGCGCAGATGGGTCCTGACGACGTGAAGGACGCGGCGCAGGTGACCGTTCTGGCCGAGGCGCTCCATGCCGCGGCTCAGCGCGGAGATATGGGCGCTCTCCTCGCAGCGGCGAAAGGCCCCGAGGCCGAAGGCTGGGTGCTGGGCGCAAGTGTGGAGCACCTCTTGCGTAGGAGGACGACACTCTCGCCCCCGCCCCTCTCGAACGATTGTTTCGCCTTGCCGCCCGGTGTGGACTGGACGCCGGTGGACGAGGCGCTGGACGTTTTGCGGGCGCGGCTTGGCCCCGTCGTAGGCAGCGAAATCCTCGTGTCCTCCGAGGCCGACGGGCGTGTTGTTGCGCAGGATGTTGTCGCTGTCCGCGCCAATCCACCGGGCGCAAACTCCGCCGTCGATGGGTATGGCTTTGCCCATGCGAGCCTCTTCGAGGGGGACAATATCCTGCCCCTCGTCGCCGGGCGTGCGGCAGCGGGGGCTCCGTTTGAGGGATCCGTGCCCGAGGGCCATGCGGTGCGCATCCTGACCGGGGCGCTGGTGCCTGAGGGCGTGGATACGGTGGTGCTGGAAGAAGACACGCGGACCGATGCGACCCATGTCGCCTTTCGCGGACCGGTGAAGCGCGGGGCCAACACGCGGCGCGCGGGTGAGGATGTGGAGGCTGGCGAGGTGATCCTGCGTGAGGGGCACATCCTGCGCCCACCCGATCTGGCGCTGTTGGCCGCGACCGGCAATGCGAAGGTCGAGGTGCGGCATCGGCTGAGGGTGGGTGTGCTCTCGACCGGCGACGAACTCGCCGCGCCCGGCAGCACCATGGATCCGGCCCGGACCTTTGATGCGAATCGCCCGATGCTCCTGTCGCTGATCCGGCGCTGGGGGTATGAGGCCGTCGATCTCGGGCATGTACCGGACGACCGCGACACCCTGCGGGACCGGCTCGACGGCGCGGGGGTTCAGGCGATCCTGACCTCGGGCGGTGCCTCGGCGGGGGATGAAGACCACGTCTCCGCGCTGCTGCGCGACGAGGGCAACCTGACGTCCTGGCGCATTGCCCTGAAACCGGGCCGCCCACTGGCGCTGGCTCTGTGGAAGGGCGTGCCGGTGATCGGCCTGCCCGGCAATCCCGTGGCGGCGCTGGTCTGCGCGGCGCTGTTCGCGCGGCCGTCCCTGTCGATGCTGGCAGGGGCAGGGTGGCCGGAACCCCCGCGATTCAAAGTCCCGGCGGCGTTTGAAAAGCGCAAGAAGCCCGGGCGGCGGGAATATCTCCGCGCAAGGCTTGGTCCGGACGGTGTTGAGGTTTTCAAATCCGAAGGGTCGGGGCGGATCTCCGGGCTGAGTTGGGCGGATGGGCTCGTCGAATTGCCAGACGGAGCGGCCAATATCGCGCGGGGCGACCTTGTGACCTTTTTGCCCTATGCTGATCTCGGGATCGGCTAGGCGAGCCCCACCCGCGCCAGCAACTCTGCGGCGTGATCCCGCAAGGCATTTGTCAGGTCCACAAACTGTTCAAGATAGGGTGCCAGCGCGGGCACCGCAGTCGAGAGGTCGGCACTGGTCAGGTAGACGATCAGCGCCAGCAGTCCCGGAATTGCTACCAACTTTACCCCAAGCGCGAAGCCAGACCGCCGCGCTGTGGGACGCGGTGCGGTGGTTGGCGTGCCGGGAGCACCCGACGTGACGCGACCCAGCGGGACCAGTCCGGCAGGCCCATCGGGCAGGTTGGTGGACGGAATTGTGGGGATCCGGGGGGCTTTCGGCGCGGCGGTGTCATCGTCGGACGGTGTTGGGCGGGGCGTCTGTGCTGCGCGCCGCTGCGCCGCTGCCAGCGCGGCTTCTTCCTGGAAAATCCGACGCGCTTCATCGCTGAGCTTTGGGCGCACCGGTGCTTCCGGCTCGGGTCCGGATTCCGATTCGGTTTCCGCCGGAAACGGTCGGGCATGCGGATGGGACGGCTGGGACTCGGCTGTAACGGCATCAGCAGCGGGCGGGGGGGCGACAGGTGCGGGCTCGGGCGCCTCTTCTTGCAGCGGCGGGACGAAATGCCATTTGTTCTGACAAGCGGAACACAGCACAACCCGACCTTCGGCGGGCAGCAAAGCGGCATCGACCTCGTACTGGGCTGCACAATTCGGACAAATCAGACGCATCACCGGGCTTTCTTTGTGGCGCGTCTATCGCATAGCGGGTGTGCTCGCTCATTTGAAGCCCCGCCCGTGACTACCTATCCGATTGAACCGGGCTGATGGCTGCGGCAATAGTCGCCGCATCAGACGGAGTGTGCATGTGATCGCGTTAGAGGATGTCAGTTATGGGTTTGACGGTCGCCTCCTGTTCGAGGGGATCGGGATGACCCTTGCGCCGGGGAGCTTTCACTTTCTGACTGGCGCATCGGGCGCGGGCAAAACCACGCTCTTGCGCCTCTGCTATCTCGATCTCCTTCCGCAACGGGGCACGATCACGGCCTTTAGCAAGCCCGCTGCGCGGCTTGGCCGGGACGGGATCGCCCAACTCCGGAGGCGGGTGGGTGTCGTGCATCAGGACTGCGCATTTCTCGATCATCTGTCGGTGCGCGATAATATCGCGCTGCCCCTGATCGCGGCGAGTGTTCCGCCCGAGCAGCACGGGGCCGCGATCGACGATCTGTTGCACTGGGTCGGTCTGACCGAGCGGGCCGCCGCCCGTCCTCCGGAGCTGTCGGGCGGGGAAAAGCAGCGCGCCGCGCTGGCGCGGGCGCTGATCCTGTCGCCGGACGTGATTCTCGCGGATGAGCCAACGGGCAATCTCGACTGGGAGATGTCGCTGAACATTCTCACCCTGCTGGTCGAGCTGAACAGGCTCGGGAAGGCGGTTCTTGTGGCGACCCATGATCTGAACCTGATCCGCGCCGCCAAGTCTCAGGTCTCTGCCCGGGTGTTGCGCTTGCGGCAGGGGCAGCTCGATGTGGCCGGGGCAGGACTATGAGCCGGTTGCTTGACCTCATGCGGGGCGACCCGGTGGCTGATCGCGTGGTGCCGCCCTCAACGCGATCCTCTGCGCTGACCCTGATCATCTCGGCGATCATGGCGTTTCTCGCGGTTTTCGCGCTGGCTTTGTCGCTGGCGACCCTGCGCCTCGCAGATCGCTGGTCGAGTGCGCTGGGCGAGAGCGCAACAATCCGTTTGACCGCGCCGGAAGAGAGCGAAGAAGCCCGCCTGTCCCGGATCCTCGCAATCTTGTCCGAGACGCCTGGAATTGCCAGTTTTCGCGCGCTGACGGTCGAGGAAGAAAAATCTCTGCTGACCCCATGGCTCGGCGAGGCCGTTCCGCTGGAGACCCTGCCGATCCCGCGTCTGGTTGAGCTCCTGCCGGCGGATCAGGATTACGACGCAGAGGGTCTGCGCCTGCGCCTTGAGGCCGAAGTCCCCGGCGCCGCTCTCGATGATCACGCCGCCTGGCGCAGGCCTCTGGTTCGCTCGGCCCATCGGCTGACGGTGCTGGGCTTCGGCGCTCTGGGCCTGATCCTCGTGGCCATGGCAGCGATGGTCACGCTGGCCTCGACCGCGTCTCTGGCGGTGAACCGCCCGGCCCTGCGGGTCCTGCGCCTCGTGGGGGCGCGGGACGCCTTCATCGCCCGGGCCTTCGTGCGCAGGTTCACCCTGCGGGCGCTCACCGGCGCGGCGCTCGGTACGCTAATTGGGCTCGCAGCGATTTGGGCGCTGCCGGATATGGAGGCGGCGGGGGGATTCCTCACCGGCCTCGGCTTTGGCGGCCTGAGTTGGCTCAGCGCCTTGCTGATCCCTCTGATTGCAGCCATCGTGGCATTCTGGGCCACCCGCGCGGCGGCCTTTCGAGCTCTGAAGGAGATCCCATGATCCAGTGGCTGCGTTCGCTCGTCTTCACCACCCAGATGTATCTGGTGATGGCGATTCTTGGGCTGTGGTATATCCCCATCGCACTGCGCCATGAGGACGGCGCCCATCGCGGTATTCGGACCTATTGCCGCTATGTGCGCTGGTCCGCGCGCTGGATGATCAACCTCGATTCGGAGATACGAGGCGACATCCCTCAGGGCGAAGTTCTGATCGCTGCCAAACACCAGTCGTTTTTCGACATCATCATAATGTGCTCTGTGCTGGAGGCGCCGAAATTCATTATGAAGAAGGAATTGATCCGCGCGCCCTTCCTCGGCTGGTTCGCGCTGAAGATCGGCTGCATCCCTGTCGATCGCGGCAAGAAGGGCGAGGCGGTGAAACAGATGCTGCGTGCCCTCGACGAAAATCGCGGGCGCCCGGGACAACTGATCATCTACCCGCAAGGCACCCGTGTCGCGCCGGGGCGGCAACTGCCCTATAAGGTCGGCCCTTCGATCCTCTACACCCATCTGGACCGGGCCTGCATTCCCGTCGCTGTCAATGTCGGTGTGTTCTGGCCGCGGATCGGCATCGGCAAGAAGCAGGGCCTCGCGGTGGTGGAATTCCTCGATCCGATTGCGCCGGGCATGGAGGGCAAGGCTTTCCTCGCAGAGCTGGAAGAGCGTGTCGAAAGCCGCTCCACCGAACTCATGGCTGAGGTCGGATTTCAGGTGCCCGCATGAACGAACGCATCGCCGATATCGCGGCGCTCGAAGCGCTATACGGCGTGCCCAGCCCCATGGCGCTGAAAAAAGTCGCGCCCCGCCTGACGCCTGAATATCGCCGCTGGATCGAAACGGCGCGGTTTTGCCTTGTCGCCACGGTGGGCCCCGAAGGTACCGACATCTCACCGCGGGGCGATGATGGCCCCGTGGTGCGGATTGCGGGTCCTGACCGGCTGGAAATGCCCGACTGGCGCGGCAATAACCGCCTCGACACCCTGCGCAACATCGTCCGTGATCCGCGTGTGTCGCTGCTATTCATGGTGCCGGGGTCGAACAATGTCGTCCGGGTCAACGGCCGCGCCCATGTCACTGCCGACGAAACACTGCGCCATAAACTGGCTCATAACGGCCACCTGCCGCAGACCGTCGTGGTGATCGGGATCACGGAAGTGTACTTCCAGTGCGGTCGCGCCATCTTGCGCTCCGGCCTCTGGAATCGTGATGACAGCGAGGGCTTGCCCAGCGCGGGTGAGATGATCGCCTCAGAGGATCACGACTCCTTCGATCCGGTAGATTACGATCAAAGCTGGTCCGCACGCGCCAAAGATACCCTCTGGTCGTAACAAAAAGGCCGGGGCACGCCCCAGCCTCTTCACCTTTCAATAAATATCCAATCATGACGGCAGTCCCGGGCGACGGGTCCGCCTGACGCAACCTCAGCCCCGCAGGCTCCCGCCAGTGGCCCCTTCGACCTTCGATACGATCTTCTGAGAGATCGCCTCGATCTCCTTATCGGTCAGGGTCTTGTCCTGCGGCTGGATGCGTACGGTGATCGCCAGCGACTTGCGCCCCTCACCGAGGCTGCCGCCGATGAACTCGTCGAACACCCGCACATCCTCAATCAGCGCCTTATCCGCACCCTGCGCGGCCATGATCACTTTCTGCGCCTCGACGCGGGCATCGAGCACAAAGGCAAAGTCCCGCTCGACCGCCTGCAGATCGCTCAAGCTCAGTGCGGGCCGCGCGGTGGAGCTGTTGCGGGGTGCGGGGATTTCCTCGGGCCAAAGGGTCAGGGCCACGGCCGGACCTTTGACCCCCATCTCTCGCAGGATCTTCGGGTGGACCTCGCCGAAGGTCCCAAGCGTCTTTTTCGGCCCCAGACAGATGCGACCGTGACGGCCCGGATGCCACCATGCAGATCCCTCGCGGAAGATCTGCACCTTGGCCGGAGCCCCCAGCGCTGCCAGCACCGCCTCGGCGTCGGCCTTTACGTCGAACACATCGACCACGCGGGCGCTGCCATGCACGTCCTTCGGCCCCGTCCGCCCGGTCAGCAGTGCGGTGACCTGCAATTGCTGCTCGCCCGGTTCACCTCCCGAGAACACCGCGCCGACCTCGAACAGCGCCAGATCGGACTGACCGCGTGACTGGTTGCGCTTCGCCGCTTGCAGGAGGCCGGGCAGGAGGTCCGGGCGCAGGTGGCTCATCTCAGACGAAATCGGGTTTTCCACCCGCGTCGCATCGGTGCCGCCATCGAACAGCGCCGCAGAGGGCTGGTCGATAAAGGAATAGGTCACCGCCTCGTTATAGCCCAGCGCCGCCAGCGTGCGCCGCGCGATCTGCTCGCGCTTTTGTGTCTCGGTCAGGATCGGCTTGGGCACACCGGCCTGCGCGCGCGCCATGGGCTGCGGTGCAAGCTGAGTGAGCGACGCGATGCGGGCGACTTCCTCGACCAGATCGGCCTCGCCCTGCACATCGGGGCGCCAGCTCGGCACCTGCGCCATGTCGCCGTCCAACACGAAGCCCAGCGCCTCCAGCGAGGCGCGCTGGGTCTTCTCGGGAATGTCCATCCCCACCAGCGACGAGCAGCGCGCGGCGTTCAGCCGGTAGGCGCGGGAGTGATCGGGCGCGGCGCCTGCCTCGACCACCTCGGAGGCCTCACCGCCGCAAAGATCGAGGATCATCTGCGTCGCGTCCTCCAACCCCTGCCGCGTATAGGCCGGGTCCACGCCGCGTTCGAAGCGGTAGCGGGCGTCGGAATTGATTTTCAGCGCGCGGCCCGTATAGGCGATCTCCACCGGCTCCCACCATGCGCTCTCAAGGAACACATCCACCGTGTCCTCTTCGACACCCGTGGGTGCTCCGCCCATGATGCCCGCGATGCTCTCGACGCCCTCAGCGTCCGAGATCACCACCTGCCCGGCGGCAAAGCTGTAGCTCCGCTCGTCCAGCGCCTCCAGCGTCTCGCCGCCCTGCGCCTGATGCACGCGGAGGTCGCCCTTGACCCGCGCGGCGTCAAAGACATGCAGCGGGCGGTTGCGGTCGAAGGTGAAAAAGTTGGTGATATCCACCAGCGTCGAGATCGGACGCAGGCCGATGGCCTTCAACCGGGCCTGCAACCACGCGGGGGAGGGGCCGTTCTTCACGCCGCGGATCAGGCGTCCGGTGAAATGAGGGGCCTTTTCCAGCGTGTCGGCGTCAATGCTGACGCCGATGGGGCAGGGAAAGCTGCCTGTGATCTGATGTTCAGTCACCGGCTTCAGCGTGCCCAGCCGACGCGCCGCCAGATCGCGGGCGATGCCCCGCACGCCCAGCGCATCGGGGCGGTTGGGGGTGATGGCGATCTCGATCACCGGGTCCACGGCGGCGGGGCGGTGCTCGGCCAGCCAGTCGGCAAAGCTCTGCCCGACATCGCCCGAGGGCAGCTCGATGATGCCGTCATGCTCTTCGGACAGTTCCAGCTCGCGCTCGGAGGCCATCATTCCGTGGCTCTCGACGCCACGGATTTTGCCCACCTGAATGGTGGTGTCGATGCCGGGGACGTAGGTACCGGGCGAGGCCACGACCACGGTGATCCCGGCCCGCGCATTCGGCGCGCCGCAGATGATTTGCTGCATTCCGTCGGCGGTTTCCACCTGACACACGCGCAGCCGGTCGGCATCGGGGTGCTTTTCGGCGGTCTTCACATGGCCGATGCGAAAGGGGCGCAGCGCGGCAGAAGGGTCCGAGACTTCCTCGACCTCCAGCCCCAGATCGGTCAGCGCCTCGGCGATCTCATCGACCGTGGCGGTGGTGTCGAGATGATCCTTCAGCCAGGACAGTGTGAATTTCATGGATTAGCTCCAAACTTGAAGATGACCCAGCTTGTGGCTAGCGCTGAGAGTGCGGAAATCAGCACAGTGGGGATATTCTGGGAAACATGATGGCCCCACTTGTGCAGAATCGGTCTGCCAAAGGTCTCAAGATATTCCCACCCAGATCGAGTCAGGCGGACGATTTCCGGATCGATTGAGTAGGATGACATGTCCAGTCCGCTGCCCCATTCATACTCGCTGTATTTGCTTCGCTCAATGAACCCGAAGCGATATGCAAGGATCATATAATCTTCGAACTCTCTTGCGCTGAATTGATGAGCAGACCTAAACGACCATCGTATGCGCCGAGACTTTCGTGACGTACCAGCCATTAGAGATGCTGGCGGCGTGTATTTGAAACCATGAATTCCGTGTTCGCCCACAATGGAGAGCGCCTGCGCCATATGGCCCTTTTTGTAGGTGAACGGCGTTCTGGGTTTCTCTGCGGTCATTTTTGCTCTTCTAATACTAGACCATCGCCCACAAATCACACCCCCGCCCTTAACGTCGGCACCCGGAGGGCCGAGAACCCGTAATGGCGGAGCCAGCGCAGGTCGCTGTCGAAGAAGGCGCGCAGGTCGGGGATGCCGTATTTCAGCATCGCGATCCGGTCGATCCCCATGCCAAAGGCAAAGCCCTGCCACTGGGCCGGGTCGATCCCGCCCGCCTCCAGCACCTTGGGGTGGACCATGCCAGAGCCGAGGACTTCGAGCCAGCCGTCGCCCTCGCCGACCTTTACCGTGCCGCCCTCAAAGCTGCACTGGATGTCCACCTCCGCCGAAGGTTCCGTGAAGGGGAAGTGCGAGGCGCGGAAGCGGGTTTTGACGGATTTGCCAAAGTAGGCGGAGAAGAACTCCTCCAGCACCCATTTCAGGTTGGCCATGGAGATGTCCTTGTCCAGCGCCAGACCTTCGATCTGGTGGAACATGGGCGTGTGGGTCTGGTCGTAATCCGCGCGGTAGACGCGGCCCGGGCAGATGATGCGCAACGGCGCGCCGTGCTCCTGCATGGCGCGGATCTGCACCGGCGAGGTGTGGGTGCGCAGCACATGGGGCGGGCGGTTATCCCCCTCGGCGCGGGCCATGTAGAACGTGTCCATCTCGGCGCGGGCCGGGTGATGGCCGGGGATGTTCAGGGCGTCGAAATTGTACCAGTCGCTCTCGACCTGGGGGCCTTCGGCAACGGCAAACCCCATATCGGCAAAGATCGCGGTGCATTCTTCCCAGACCTGGCTGACGGGATGCACCGAGCCTTCGGAAACGCTGCGCCCGCCCCGGCGACCAGGCAGGGTCACGTCGAGCCATTCTTCGGCCAGACGCGCCTCCAGTGCGGCATCCTCCAGCGCGACTTTGCGCGCGGCGATGGCGGAGGTGATTTCGTCCTTGAGCGCATTGAGCCGCGGACCGGCCTCCTGACGCTCTTCGGGGGTCATCTTGCCGAGCTGGCGCATGGCGAGGCTGACCTCGCCCTTCTTGCCGATCGCGGCAAGGCGGACCTCTTCCAGAGCGGCCTCATCACCGGCCTCCATGATGCGGGTCAGATATGTGTCGCGCAGGTCTTCCATGCTGGTCCCCCGGGGATTATCGCCGCGCCGTGCTAGCGCGGCGATCTGTCGAGGGCAAGGACCCGCAGGTTGTCAGCCAGCGTCGATCAGAGGCAAAACCTTGCATATGCTAGGTGTTCAGTCCCGGCATTTGGTGGATCGGATTTAGGATGAATCGATCTGGCTCTGAAGTCCAGATCTTGCAGATGTATTCGTAAGGCGTCAGCCCGCTGAGGGTCTTGAGCCTGCGGGCGAAGTTGTAGGCTGCCATGAAGTCGGCAAGGTGTGTTCGCAACTGGTCGTGATTTTCGTAGTGGAAGCGTTTGACCGTCGCCTCCTTGATGGTGCGGTTCATTCGTTCGACCTGGCCATTGGTCCACGGATGGTTCGGCTTAGTGAGCCGATGTTCGATCTCATTTGCCTCACAG
>NZ_VFSV01000130.1 GCF_007004065.1 Palleronia caenipelagi
CTCGATGGATGGCCGGGGCCGCTGGATCGACAACCGGATGATCGAGCGGCTCTGGCGATCCCTCAAATACGAATGCGTCTACTTGAACGCCTTCGAAACAGGTTCCGAAGCCCGGGACGGGATCGGTGACTGGATCAGCTACTACAACGAAAGACGCCCGCACTCATCACATGGGATCATGACGCCGGACGAGGCCTATGACAGGCAATCTCCGGACCTGAAGGTTGCCGCCTGAAATGAAACCAATGCTATAGCTTAGCACGGCGGCAAACTGGTCGAATTTCAAGGACCACCTCTGATCGCGGCCCTGGCCTGTTCCCGGGGTCCGAACCGATGGCGATGGACCAGCTCCTTCTTCAGCGAAGAAAAGAAGCTCTCCATCGGGGCGTTCTGCGCCTTCAAACGATCCCCCGGATCGTTCGATCCGCTGGCGCGGACCAGCTTGAACCCGAGGCACTGACCCTTGCGGCTCCATGGATCGGATCAGCTTGGCGCGGTGGATGATCTTGCGATCGTCCCCGCTGGCATATTGCACGCCGCGGTCCGAATGCAGGATCAGGCCCGGGACCGGGCCGCGCTGGTCCAGGGCCATCCGGAGCGCGTCGCAGCACAGCTCTGCGCCCAAGTGACCGTCCATGGACCAGCCGACGATTTCGCGGGTCGCATGCGCCATTGTCCTTGGAGTTGCCCATCGCGGCGCCACCGGTCGGAGCCCGATGGGCGACGGCGGACAAAGGCACCTTCCTTGACCGCTGCCAGGTAGAGCCAGCCCTCGCCGGTATCAACGCAGGTGATATTCGCCAGCCAGACGGTATTCGGGGTGGTGCAATGAAATGCCTGCAGCAGCAGGTTGGGCGACGGGGTCAGCTTATGATTGCTGTTCGTGGTGAACGGCTTGTGCTGGCCGGCTGAGATCCTGTTTTCGCGCATTATTCTGGCCACGCGCCGCTCCGGGACGTGCTCCCCCTCAGCGCACAGATCCCGGTGGATACGCCTGGACCCGTAGCGGTGTTTGCTGGCTTTGAAGACCCGCATAATTTTTGCCAGAAGCACGTCGTCCCGTGCAGATCGCCGCTCGCGGCGGTCATCGCGGGCCGCCTGGCCGGCGTGATATCCATAGAGCCAGCTGCGCGACAAGCATACGAGCCGGCAGAGTGTCGAAACCGCGTTCTCCCGCTTACGCGGCCCCACTGGGGACACGGTCAGTCGAACTGAGCTTTGTGGGCAGTGATGAAAGCGCGCTTGTTCATCGTTCGGGCAGTCGCTCGGACCAGTGGCGCTCATGCCCTCACTTCACCGCCCGAGACGCGAAAAAATCGTTCGCAGGCGCACTCGGACCGGTGGCGTTCGCCTGCTCACCCATTTGCAAGATCTCGTTCTTCTCTGCCAGCCGCTTGTTCTCCTTGCGCAGCCGCTCCAGCTCGGCGGCATCGGCCTTCTGGCGGTGTTTCGCTTCCATCGAGCCGAAGGCCTCGATCTCCAGCCGCCAGGTCTTCAGCTGCGTG
>NZ_VFSV01000131.1 GCF_007004065.1 Palleronia caenipelagi
GACCGCGTGCTGGCGATCCGAGAGACGGTACGTGTCCAGCTGGTCTTTCGAGATATCGATACCGATGATATCCTGCATCTGTCTTTTCCTTACCTCTGCTTGTCATGCAGGCCCAAAGCCCTGCTATCCGTTCAGGTCATGAGAAAAGACGGGGGCGATCACACTACCGCACGGCCCAGAACGGCCGACCCATTCCCGATCCGTCCCCCGCCGCTTCCCGGCATGTTTGGGGAGCCGGGAAGCGGCTCCCTTATCGCAAAGGAGCCGAGGGAAGTCATAAGACAAGCCCTTCAGGCGCGCATCTCAGCTGGGACATTTATGGCGACCGGCTAAACACCCTCGGGTGCGTCTGCAAGTTGGCAATCCCGCATCGACAGCTGTGCGGAAGACACATTGACCTTGCCCACCTTTGCAGCGGGCCAAACAAACCGCCCCTTCTCCAACCGCTTGCTGAACAAGCACGCACATTGTGCATCCCACCAGATGATCTTCAGCAGATCACCGCGCCGCCCCCGGAACACAAACAGATGCCGGGAATAAGGATCGAGCGCCAAAACCTTCCCGGCCTGCGCAGCAAGCGTGTGGAACACACGCCGCATTCCCGTGACGCCCGCCGCCAACCAGACCCGCGTACTGCTCGGTACGGAGATCAAATCGCCAGGCCCTGAACAAGACTGACGACAGCCGTCAGCGCGGCTGGCCCTTCAACAAGAATGCGCCGGCCATCGGACAAGGTGATATCGACACCACTTACTGACAGAGGGGCAGACGAAAACGACCGGCGTATCACCGGAATTGCCGTCGTGAGCGACATCTCCCTCAATCTCGACAGGTAGAAACATGCCGCTCCGACACCCGCTCCCCGTCAGCGCGCAGATCCCGGTGGATGCGTTTGGATCCGTAGCGTTCCTTGCGGGCTTCGAAACAATGGCTATCCGCTCCAGCAGCGCCCTGCGCGGAGCCCCGCGGTCATCACGACCGGGCGTGCTGGCGTGGCGTCCATAGAGCCAGCTGCGCGACAGGCACAGCAGCCGGCAGAGTGTCGAAACCGCGTTCTCCGGCTGACAAAGCCCTACCGGTGCCACGGTCAGTCAAACTGGGCTTTCCGGGCCGTGCTGAACGCGCGCTTATTTATCTTTCAGGACGGGAAAAAGGGGCTCGCAGGCGAACTCGGAGCGGTGCCGTGCGCCTGCTCACTTATCTGTAAGTCCCGTTCTTATCCGCGAGCCGCTTGTTCTTCTGGCGCAAGCGTTCCAGCTCAGCGGCATCGGCTTTCAGCCGGCGTTTCGCTTCCGACCAGCCGAACACCTCGATCTCTGGCCGCCAGGTGTTCAGCTGAGTGCTGATGACCCCCAGCTCTTTCGCAACGCTGCCCTGCGTCGCCCCCGGTTCGTAAAGCCGCGTGGATCCCGTTCGATGCGGTGCCTCAACCAATGGCGCACCTTGCATCTCACCCTTGAATTCGTCCGCATATTCCCGTCGATGCCGTCCCATCTCTTGCTCC
>NZ_VFSV01000132.1 GCF_007004065.1 Palleronia caenipelagi
GCGACGGTCTGGCGTTGGATAAAGCGGCTGGCGGAAGAGGGTGGGCGCAGCAGCGCGCTGGCTCCGCGAAAACGGGGCCGTCCGGCCGGTACGACCTTGATATCCGGCAAGGTCGAAGCGGTGATCGAAGAGCACCTTCGCCGGTATTACTTGCGCCGGGAGCGTTCGAGCCTCTCGCGCGCCGTGACAGAAATCCGCAGCGCGTGCTGGCAACAGGGCTTGCAGCCGCCGACACGGCGGACGGTTCAGCGTCGTCTGGATGCAATGGATGTCCGCGAAGTTGCGAAGGCAAGAGAAGGCGCAAAGGCTGCCCGCCAGAAATTTACGCCGGTCACAGGTGAAAACAAGGCCAGTCAGCCTTTGGAGATTGTGCAAATTGATCATACGCCCGCGGACATCATTCTTGTCGACAGCTTTGAGCGCCAACCAATTGGACGACCGTGGGTCACGCTGGCGATCGACATCGCAACGCGGTTGGTAACGGGATATTACAGACCGTGTTGCATAAACCATTCGTTGGTCGCAGCTCCCCCTTTTCCAGCCTGACCAGATGACACGCTCATAGGCCGCGCGACCGAGGTCGGTCATTCGGTTCAAGACATTGACGGCGATCACGGTTTCGAGTTTTTGGCTCTCCATATTTCGGCCTCGTAGCGCGGGTCCGATCACCTGCTTGTAGCGGCCGTTCTGGGCTTCAACGCGGGAACCCTGACCGTAGCCTGTTGCCTTCTGCCAGGCGATCCGGCCGCGGACGGCGATCATCTGGATATGGGCATTACGGACGTCGCAATCGCCGGGGACGGCGTTACCCGGTGGAGAATTGATCCGGTGGATCAATTCAGCCTCGAACGGGCGGAGCCCCGGAGGAATAACCAACTCCACATCTGGCCCGAAGGCTTCCTGTATCGTCGCTGCGGGTGGCGCGCCATCATAGGCGCCATCGCCGATGAAACGGCACACAACCCTCGCCACCTGAGCCAGCAACCCAGGCAGTGCGCCGGGATCACCGACATGCTCGGTGGTCAGGTTTGAGGTGACGATGTGACCGCTCTCCGGGTCGAGACCAATACGAAGTTTGCGCCATGTTCTCCGCGACTTCGGCAGCCCGTGCTTCTCGGCCATCCAGTCCCGACCGCCATGGATCCGAAGCCCATTCGCCATGGTCGCTCGAACCGATGGCGCGACATGGCTCATTATCCACGATGAGCGTGATTGGACCGCCTGTGGGTTTCCGGCCCGGCGCGATGTTCAACGATGGGGCGCGGCGGTAGAGCGTGGAGAAATCCGGCACGGGCAGGTCAATCCGCATGAGCCGCAGCAGGCTCCGGACAAACCCTTGCGTTTGACGAAGCGCCAGTCCGAACACGACGCGCAATGTCAGGCAGGCCTCGATCGCCAGGTCCGAATACTGCCGCTGCGCACCGCGTTTGCGAGAGGGCGGTGAGCTCCAGCCGGCCATCGCATCCTCGCTGAGCCAGACCGTCACATCACCG
>NZ_VFSV01000133.1 GCF_007004065.1 Palleronia caenipelagi
CAGCCGCGTGGGGAAAGCCCCGAGAACCTGAAGTTCATGGAAATCATCGATCGTCAGTTCCTCGAGACGCCATGGTATGGCTCACGCCAGATGGTCCGGCACTTGGCTCGCGAGGGACATAAATGCGGCCGACATCGTGTGCGGCGGCTGATGCAGCTCATGCGGTTGGTGCCTATCTACCAGGAACCGAAGACCAGCAAGAAGCACCCGGAGCACAAGATATATCCATATCTTCTGAAGGACTTACCCATCCCCCGACCTAACCAGGTCTGGTGTGCTGACATCAGCTACATCCCGATGCGCCGGGGGTTTCTCTATCWCGTGGCCATCATGGATTGGCACAGCCGGAAGGTGCTGAGCTGGCGGCTCTCGAACAGTTCGGCATGAGGCCGCCATAGGTCTGAGGACTATGCCGGACGGACGCGGGGYTCTGCGTCGAGGCTTTGAAAGAAGCGCTGGCTCGATACAGCACCCCCGAGATTTTCAACACCGATCAAGGATCCCAATTCACCAGCACCGACTTCACCGACGTGCTGCGCGACGCAAAGATCAAAATCTCGATGGGATGGCCGGGGCCGCTGGATCGACAACCGGATGATCGAGCGGCTCTGGCGATCCCTCAAATACGAATGCGTCTACTTGAACGCCTTCGAAACAGGTTCCGAAGCCCGGGACGGGATCGGTGACTGGATCAGCTACTACAACGAAAGACGCCCGCACTCATCACATGGGATCATGACGCCGGACGAGGCCTATGACAGGCAATCTCCGGACCTGAAGGTTGCCGCCTGAAATGAAACCAATGCTATAGCTTAGCACGGCGGCAAACTGGTCGAATTTCAAGGACCACCTCTGTATAATGCCGGGTGGCTATCGATGTGTATGGTCGGGTGGAGTTTGACGACTTCAACCACGCACCACACGGAGCCCCCGATGACCAAGACCAACATGGACCTTTCCGAACGTCTGGCCAAGCAGGACGGCGGCGATTTTCTTCGCACCGTCGCCGAGGCCGTTTTGCAGCTGATCATGGAGGCTGACGTCGAAGGCCTGATTGGCGCCGGTAAGCACGAACGGGCTGATCAACGCACSACCTGGAGGAACGGGTATCGAGACCGCGCTCTCGATACCCGTTTGGGCACGCTGAACCTGAAGGTCCCGAAGCTGCGGCAGGGCAGCTATTTCCCCGGCTTTCTGGAACCCCGCAAGACGTCCGAGAAGGCGCTTGTTGCTGTGATCCAAGAAGCATGGATGGGCGGCGTGTCTACGGGCCGGGTTGATGAGTTAGCGCAGGCTATGGGCTTGTCTGGCATCTCCAAGAGCACAGTGTCGAAGCTGTGCAAAGACATTGATGAGCGCGTGAACGAGTTCCTGAACCGCCCGCTCACCGG
>NZ_VFSV01000134.1 GCF_007004065.1 Palleronia caenipelagi
GCCCGATTTTGACGTGCAGCTTTCCGACCTCTGCCGCCGATATCGTCGGCTCCGCGGTCGCCTGGCCGGTGAAGGCCTGTGCCATGTTCTCAATCGCGGTCCGTTTCCAGCCGCTGATCATGGTAGGGTGGATGTCATACTTCTTGGCCAGCTCGGCCGTCGTCAGCTCCTCGCGGATGGCTTCCAAAGCCACCTTCGCCTTGAACTCTGCCGAATAGCGTTTCCGTTTCGTCATTTCTGTGCGTTCTTCCTCAGACACTACAGATTAGCACCCGGTCCGAAATCCCGCGACCACCTCTGAAGTGCTGTGTCCAGGCGAGGATTGCACCCGCCATGGCGGCAAATTGAAGACGCTCGGCGAAGATGTGACAGAAGAACTTGAGCTTGTGCCGGGCCGCTTCATCGTGAACCGTATGGTCCGGCCCCGCAAAGCCTGTGCGGGCTGCGAAGCCATTGTCCAATCTGCATTGCCGTCGCGCTCAATTGAGCGTGGGCGACCCGGCCCCGGCCTTTTGGCGCATGTGCTGGTCAGCAAATATGCTGATCACCTTCCAATGTAGCGCCAGAGCCAAATCTACGCCCGTGAAGGCATCGACCTGAACCGCTCGACCATGGCCGATTGGGTTGGCCGATCAACGGCACTACTGGAACCACTCGCCAACGAGATCGGGTGCATCGTCCGACGCGGCGATACACTATTTGCAGATGATACGCCGGTCAAGATGCAAGCTCCCGGTCAGAAGAAAATCAAGACAGCGCGGGTCTGGACCTATGTGCGCGATGAGCGACCCTGGTCGGGATCATCGCCACCCTGCGCGTGGTATCAGTTCACCATTGATCGCAAAGGCGAACATCCGGTCAGCCATCTTGCAGACTACAAGGGCTGGGTCCACGCTGATGGATACTCCGGCTTCAACGGGCTGTTCGGCGAGAACAAGGCGGGTGAGATGGCCTGCGTGGCCCATGTCAGGCGTAAGTTTGTGGATGTCTTCGCATCCCAGGGCAACGCCATTGCCGAGGAAGCGATCCGGCGGATCGCTGAACTCTACACCGTGGAGAAAGACGCGCGTGGCAAATCGCCCGAAGAACGTATCGCGCTGCGGCAATCCCGATCAAAACCGATCTTCGATGACCTGGAAGC
>NZ_VFSV01000135.1 GCF_007004065.1 Palleronia caenipelagi
GGTCGGTCTGACGACAGGACACCCAATGCCATTCAAGCACAACGCATCACGACGGGACAAGTTTGCGAAGGCGAAGTACCGGGTCACGAACTGGGCCGGATACAACGAGAGTCTCCGCCAGCGCGATGACGTGACGATCTGGCTCAGCGAAGACGCGATGGCCAGATGGAGCCCACCGCCCGCTGGTATGCTCGGTGCGCAGCGGCGGTATTCGGACATGGCGATTGAAATCTGCCTGACCTTGCGCGTCGTGTTCGGACTGGCGCTTCGTCAAACGCAGGGCTTCGTTCGAAGTCTTTTGCAGCTCATGCGGGTTGACTTGCCCGTGCCGGATTTCTCGACGCTCTGCCGTCGCGCCCCATCGTTGAACATCGCGCCGGGCCGGAAACCGATGGGCAACCCGATCACGCCCGTCGTGGACAATGAGCCATGTCGCGCCATCGGTTCGAGCGATCATGGCGAATGGGCTTCGGATCCACGGCGGTCGGGACTGGATGAGTGAGAAGCACGGGCTGCCGAAGTCCCGGAAAACATGGCGTAAGCTGCATATTGGTCTCGACCCCGAGAGTGGTCACATCGTCACCTCCACCCTGACCACCGAGCATGTCGGCGATCCCGGCGCGCTGCCTGAGCTGCTGGCTCAGGTGGCGGAGGTTGTGTGCTGTTTCATCGGCGATGATACAGGAAGCCTTCGGGCCGGATGTCGAGTTGGTTATTCCTCCGGGGCTCCGCCCGTTCGAGGCTGAATTGATCCACCGGATCAATTCTCTATCGCCTCTCACCCACCGAGCAACGCCGTCCCGGGCGATTGCGCGATCCGCAATGTCCATATCCAGATGAACGCCGACCACGGTCGCATCGCATGGCAAACGTCGACCGGCTACGGTCAGCGCTCCCGTGTCGAAGCCCAGACCGGTCGTTACAAGCAGGTGATCGGGCCCGCGCTACGAGGCCGAAATATGGAGAGCCAGACGACCGAGACTCTAATCGCCGTCAAAGCCCTCAACCGCATGACCGACCTCGGTCGCGCGGCCTATGAGCGTGTCATCTGTTCAGGCAGGGAAAGCGGCAAATGCGCCCTCAGCTTGATCTATGCAACA
>NZ_VFSV01000136.1 GCF_007004065.1 Palleronia caenipelagi
ATGGCGCATGCGACCCGCGAAATCGTCGGCTGGTCCATGACCGATCACCTGGGCGCAGAGCTGTGCTACGACGCGCTCCGGATGGCCCTGGACCAGCGCGGCCCGGTCCCGGGCCTGATCCTGCATTCGGACCGCGGCATGCAATATGCCAGCGGAGACGACCGCAAGATCATCCACCGCGCCAAGCTGGCTCAATCCATGAGCCGCAAGGGTCAGTGCCTCGGGTTCAAGCTGGTCCGCGCCAGCGGATCGAACGATCCGGGGGATCGTTTGAAGGCGCAGAACGCCCCGATGGAGAGCTTCTTTTCTTCGCTGAAGAAGGAGCTGGTCCATCGCCATCGGTTCGGACCCCGGGAACAGGCCAAGGCCGCTATCTTCGAGTACATCGAGGTCTTCTACGGGCCGCCAACGCCGCCATTCAGCCATCGTATGATCTTCGTCCCTGTCTCCGGACAGCGGGGTACTTTAGCCCTGTCCATGAGAGGAGCGCGACATGGGACGACATCGACGGAAGTATTCAGACGAGTTTAAAGCTGCAGCGGTTGAGCGGCTTTATGAGCCGGGCGCGACGGAGGGCACCGTGGCCAAGGAGTTGGGGATCACCGGTACCCAGCTGAAGACCTGGCGGCTGGAGATTGAGGCGTTCGGCTCGATGGAAGCGAAACGCCGCCAAAAGGCGGATGCTGCCGAGCTGGAACGGCTGCGGAAAGAGAACAAGCGTCTCGCGGAGTAGAATGAGATTCTTCAGAGGGGTGAGCAGGCGAACGCCACGGGTCCGAGGGCGCCTGCGAACGCTTTCTTCGCCTCTCGGGCGGTGAAACCACGATGAACAAGCGCGCTTTCATCCCTGCCCACAAAGCTCAGTTCGACTGACCGTGGCCCCAGTGGGGCCGCGTAAGCGGGAGAACGCGGTTTCTACACTTTGCCGGCTGGTCCGCCTGTCGCGCAGTTGGTTTTATGGTCACGGCGCCGGTGAGGCAGCCCGTGAAAGTCGGAAGGCGCGGCGTGCGGCACGGGACAAGGCACTGCTGGAGCGGATCAGCCATTTTTTCAAAGCCAGCAAGGGGCGCTACGGGTCCAAACGCATCCACCGGGATC
>NZ_VFSV01000137.1 GCF_007004065.1 Palleronia caenipelagi
CGGGTCTGACGCCAACGGGTCTCGAACGGATCTGCGGACCATTTCACCCCGATCGGAGCGGACTTGCCCTTCAGCTCGAAGCGGCCCTCAGACCCCCATTCCTGGCCGATCGCGACACCGGGAAGGAGGACCAGCAGAAGGACGGTGACGGCCCTCAGGGGGGGTCTGAGGGGCCGCAGGCGCCTCATTCCCTCGGGCTGCTCCGCAGTCCCGTGGACAGAGGCGGGGGGATGAGAGGCACCATCGGTCCTGTGGACCTCATGGTTTTTCCACACATAACGCAGCAAGCTGCCGTCAAGACATTTCAAAGTGCGGCGCACAAGTGATTGTCCGAACGGCCTTTTTTGCACAAAACCCACTGCATTCTTACAAGCGATACGACCTCGTCAGCCCTTTCCTAGGAAAAATGGACCTTGTTGCACGAAACCATCTGACTGCGTAGCTGGCCGATAGATGTAGCGACGGGACAACGGGATGCCTTTCAAGCACAACGCATCACGACGGGACAAGTTTGCGAAGGCAAAGTACCGGGTCACGAACTGGGCCGACTATAACGAGAGCCTCCGCCGGCGCGGTGATGTGACGATCTGGCTCAGCGAGGATGCGATGGCCGGCTGGAGCTCACCGCCCTCTGGAATGCGCGGTGCGCAGCGGCGGTATTCGGACATGGCGATTGAAATCTGCCTGACCTTGCGCGTCGTGTTCGGACTGGCGCTTCGTCAAACGCAAGGGTTTGTCCGGAGCCTGCTGCGGCTCATGCGGATTGACCTGCCCGTGCCGGATTTCTCCACGCTCTGCCGCCGCGCGCCGTCCTTGAAGATAGCGCCGGGCCGGAAACCCACAGGTGGTCCGATCACGCTCATCGTGGATAATGAGCCATGTCGCGCCATCGGTTCGAGCGACCATGGCGAATGGGCTTCGCATCCATGGCGGTCGGGACTGGATGAGTGAGAAGCACGGGCTGCCGAAGTCCCGCAAAACCTGGCGCAAACTGCATATCGGCCTCGACCCGGGGAGCGGTCACATCGTCACCTCAAACCTGACCACTGAGCATGTCGGCGATCCCGGCGCGCTGCCCGAGCTGCTGGCTCAGGT
>NZ_VFSV01000138.1 GCF_007004065.1 Palleronia caenipelagi
CCTTACCTCTGCTTGTCATGCAGGCCCAAAGCCCTGCTATCCGTTCAGGTCATGAGAAAAGACGGGGGCGATCACACTACCGCACGGCCCAGAACGGCCGACCCATTCCCGATCCGTCCCCCGCCGCTTCCCGGCATGTTTGGGGAGCCGGGAAGCGGCTCCCTTATCGCAAAGGAGCCGAGGGAAGTCATAAGACAAGCCTAATGCGCTGTGTGGTCGTTTCSTGTTGTAGTGTTTCCTCCATTGTTCGATCAGGATCTGCGCCTCGCGCAGGCTGTAGAAGRTTTCGCCATTCAGGAACTCRTCGCGGAAACGGGCGTTGAAGCTTTCGCAGTATCCGTTCTCCCAAGGCGATCCAGGTTCGATRTAAGCCGTTTTCGCGCCGACAGCTTTGATCCAGTCCTGTACGGCTTGAGCAACGAACTCCGGGCCATTGTCAGACCGAATGAACGAAGGCACGCCGCGCAGGATGAACAGGTCGCTCAGCACATCGATCACGTTGCCTGAGTTCAACTTCCTGTCGACACGGATCGCCAGACATTCCCGGCTGTACKCKTCGATGATATTCAATGTCCGGAACGCCTTCCCATCGTCCGTGCGGCAATGCACGAAGTCATATGACCAAACATGGTTTGGATGCTCAGGCCGCAACCGGACACACGATCCATCATTCAGCCAAAGCCGTCCTTTTCTTGGTTGTTTCATTGGCACCTTCAGCCCCTCTCGTCGCCACAGTCTTTCGACGCGCTTATCGTTCACATGCCAGCCAGCATCTCTGAGCATTGCTGCAATCCGACGATAGCCATACCGTCCATATTGCCGGGTTAGCTCGATCATATCCGCCACCAAGCGCTCTTCGTCTGGACGACCAATGGGTACCTTGCGCTGTGTCGATCGGTGTTGTCTCAGAACGCGACACGCGCGACGTTCCGAAACGTTCAGTTCTGCACGAACACGATCAATGCAGGTACGGCGACGAGCGGGGCTCAGAAGTTTCCCTTTGCGGCCTCCGCCAGGATCAGCTTGTCCAGGGTCAGATCCGAAAC
>NZ_VFSV01000139.1 GCF_007004065.1 Palleronia caenipelagi
GTGGATAACGGTCTTCAGGACGACAATGACTTCGTCGATCTGTCGGCCTTCTACAACCTGACAACGCTGGCCGCCGTGAACGCGCTGCGCGCTCCGGGGACCAAGTTCACCAGTGCGGTCGAAATGATGCGTGCAGACCATGCGGATGGCACGCTGAACGGGATCATCGGTGGCATCGACTACACGGCACAGATCGGGGACATCAGCCTCGCCATCCAGAATGGCGGAGCCGCCGTCGCGGACACAGAACTCACCTTCGACACGACGAATGTGACCGGCGTGGTCTGTTTTACCCGCGGCACCCGGATCACGACGGATCGCGGAGATGTCGCGATCGAGGATCTCGATGTTGGTGATCTGGTGCTGACCCAGGACCGGGGGCTGCAGCCGATCCGCTGGATTGGCTCCAACGGTCTGGATCGCGAGACGCTCGCCGCGCATGATCGGTTGCGGCCCATTCTGATCCGCGCCGGGGCGCTGGGGCAGGGAATGCCGGAGCGCGATCTCCGCGTCTCCCCCCAGCACCGGGTCCTGGTGCGGTCAAAGATTGCGATCCGGATGTTCGACGCAGAGGAGGTGTTGATCCCGGCGAACAAACTGCTTGCCCTCGATGGGATCGACATCGACGCCGGAGCGCAGAGCGTGGAGTATTATCACATGCTGTTCGACCAGCACGAGATCGTCTTCTCCAATGGCGCACCGACAGAGAGCCTGTTCACCGGCCCCGAAGCGCTGAAGGCCGTTTCGCCCGCCGCGCGGGAGGAAATCAGGTGTCTCTTCCCGGAGATCTGCGGGGCGGATTACCAGCCCATCCCGGTGCGGCCCATTCCGGAAAAAGGCAAGCTGATGAAACGCCTTGTCTACCGCCACCGCTCCAACGGCAAGCCAATGCTGGAGTGACCCAAAATGCCAGGACAGGGGCGGTGAAACAACCGCCCCTTCAGAGGGAGGCCATGCGGCTTGAAGTTGTTGCGACCAAGTAGAAATGTCCCTTGGTCTGCAAAGTAGAAATGTCACACCTGGG
>NZ_VFSV01000014.1 GCF_007004065.1 Palleronia caenipelagi
AGCGCTTGTGCGCCTTGCCTTTCGAGATACAAGCCACCGCCGGTTCGTGCAGGCTGTAAAGCGTCTYTCGGTCCTKTGGCTTCTGCGCCAGCAACCGGTTTACCAGCGCCGTCATCTCCGCGATCCGCGCTTTCAGCGGTCCCTCAGTCCCCTTGTCTGTCTGCCGTTCGATGTCGCGCAGCACGCGGCCGGTATAGCCCTTGAGCCGACGCAGGGCCTTGCGCATCCTCCTGAACTGGCGGGCGTGGGCATCGCGCCCGACCTGCCCGCAAAGCCGGGGGCCGAGGCGATTGTCGTTCTGGCGCAGGTTGATATCGGCCGCGCGGGCCAGCCCGACTAGCTTGCGCCGTGCGACGTCGTAAAGCCGGGCATCGGTGGGGTGCGCGATGTTCTTTTCCATCACCGTGGTCTCGACAGCAGTCTTCTGGAGATGGTGCATCCTGCCCCACTCCGGCGCGCTGTCCGGCCCTGATCGTCCCGGWCAGCAGCCACTCGACACCTTCCTCGCCGATCCGGTTGCGCCAACGCGTCATCGACGAGGGGTCGATCGGCAGGCGATGCCGGAAGACCGTCCCGTCGCAGAAATGCTGCCAGTAAGGGGTCCCGGCCCACCGTGCACGACCGCCTCGTTGGACAACCGAAAGGCGTACCGGAGATACAAAAGCCCCGCGACCAGGCGCGTCGGCGTGGCAGGGCGACCGGTCTGCGACGGGAACAACCCGGCCCATTCCCGCTCGAACAGCTCCCGGTCGATCAGAGCGGCGAGCTTCACCAGTTCGTGGCGCATGTCGATCATCCCGACCCGTCGCGCGCGCAGCAGATCATCCTGTTTCGGGGGAGGCTTTCCGGGCTTCATATCGCAGCTCGAAATTGCAGGGGTCCGGCTGCAGAAATACCAAATGCTGGGCCTGAAACCTACCAGAGACACTGTGGTATATAGAAAAAACAATGGGATGGGTGTTGTTCAGGGCGAACGAATGAGATCATCAACAGGACTTGGTCTCCGGAAGACAGCGCGCTCCTGGACGTCAATTTTGACCGCTATCCTGAAAACCCCGAAGCTTACGAACTCAGTTTTTCTGATTATCAGGATGTCTTTGCAAAGATATACATGGCGCAATCGAGATGATCTTCGACGCGCACTGACTGACTGTGGCCGTGTTGAGTCGAGCAGAGCACCGTTGATTCGGAGAGATCAGAGGCTGGCCAAAAGTTCGGCTCTCCCGAGAGAAAAATTGGATGCGATCCAGTCCTGTTGGAGTCGTCTGAGCATCTGGCCTATCTCAGCACCTGTAGTCTCCGATGGAAGGTCGGCGGCCCGGACGGGAAACGTCGCCTCTGCGCCCAGTGCGATTTGCGTGTCCATGTCGTGGGGCGGCAGGACGCCGAAGCTCGCGGCGCGGATCAGCGCCACGTCCCGCGCGATGTCTGCCCCGTGACGCCAGCCCAGTTCCGCAAGCCCGGCCTCAGAGCCCAGCGCCGCGCGCAAGGTCGCCAGATGGCGGGCTTCGGCGCGGGAGAGGCGCAGGCGCTCGGCGACGCCTTCGCCCCCTAACGCCACCAGCCGCCGCCGCCAGTCGGGGGCGGTGCCGGTCAGATCTTCGAGATGAACCAACGGTGCGAGGGGGGCGGTCTCGGCGCCGGGCAGCACGCGCATCAGGACCCCGGTCTGCGCCATGGAGGCGGTCGCGGGGGCAGGGTCCGGAGCGGCGAGCAGGCGGCGCATCTCGTGGCCGATCCGCTCGGCGGAGACATGGGCCAGCCCCTCGGCTCCGGCAGCACAGGCGGCTACCGCGTCGGCATCCAGCCCCTCCTCCGGTGCACCGTACCACGCATGAAAGCGGAAAAACCGCAGAATTCTGAGGTAATCCTCGGCGATGCGCTGATCTGCGTCGCCGACGAACCGGACGCAGCGGGCGTGAAGGTCCGGGAGACCTCCCAGCGGGTCGCGGACGGTGCCATCAGCCTCCGCATAGAGCGCGTTCATGGTGAAATCGCGCCGCATGGCGTCCTCGGCGATGTCGGTGGCAAAGGCCACCACAGCGCGTCGCCCGTCCGTCTCCACGTCCCGGCGGAAGGTCGTGACCTCCAGCGGCTGTCCATCAGCGATCACGGTGACCGTGCCATGGGCGATGCCGGTGGGGATGACCTTTAGCGACAGGTCCTCGGCGATGCGGGTCACCTCCTCGGGCTTTGCATCGGTGGCGAGATCCAGATCGGCAACCGGGGCGCCCAATGCGGCATTGCGCACGCACCCGCCGACAAACAGGATCTGGTAGCCCTTCGCACTCATCGCCGCCATGAAGCGCTGCAGCATCGCGCCGCGCCGCCAGTCGCCGTCGATCCTCACGCCAGACGCTCCGCCAGTCCACGCAAGATGCGGGCGGTGGCGCCCCAGATGTAATAGGGGCCCCACGGGACGACATAATAATACCGGGTGGTGCCGCTCCAGTCGCGTCCCTCGATGCGGAAGTTCCGCCGGTTCTCCAGATGCGCCAAGGGCACCTCGAAGATCTCTGCGACTTCGCCGGGTTCGGGACGAAACGTTCCGTCCCAATGGAGCATCGCCACAATGGGCGTGACCTTGTAGCCTGTCACGGTCACATGGGTCGGCAGCGCGCCCAGCACGTTGAGGGCCTGGGGCGGCACGCCGGTTTCCTCCTCTGCCTCGCGCAGGGCAGCGGCAGTGGCGTCGGCATCGCCCGCGTCGATCTTGCCGCCCGGAAAGGCGATCTGGCCGGGATGTTTGCTCAGGTGGGAGGCCCGTTTGGTCAGCAGAACCCGCCCGTCAGGCCGGACCGCGACCAGCACCGCCGCGCCACGCAAGCTCGTGGACGGTCGCGGACGGTCGCGGTTCAGATCGAAATCCGACGAAGACGCCCCGTCCCGGGACAGGGCGTCTCGCAGCCGGGTTTCAAGGTCAGCCGTCATCGCCGCCAGCGCTCTCGGCTTCAAAACCGAGGGTCTTCGGGTCGAACTCGTAATGGGCGCCGCAGAACTGGCAATCGGCGGTGACGATGCCCTCTTCGGTGGTCATGTGGCCAATGTCCCGCTGCGAGTAGATCGACAGGGACTGCCGGACGCGATCCGCAGAGCAAGTACACCCAAACCGCACCGGTTGCGCGTCGAAGACCCGTGGCCTTTCCTCGTGGAACAACCGGATCAGCAGCTCGGTCGGGGTAACCATAGGGCCGATCAGCTCGGTTTCCTCGACCGTGTCCAGCAACGCGTTGGCGCGGGTCCAGTTTTCGGCCTCGTCCCCGTCAAGGATATCCTCTGCGGTCAGCAGGTTCTGCTCTCCGGTGGCCTCGGCTTCCGCCCGCAGCGGCGACGCCTCGGGCATATGCTGGAGCATGATACCCCCACCGCGCCAATGGCTCTCGCCGCCCGGCTCCTGCGCGCGACCGAAGGTCAGCGCGAACCGGGTGGGCAACTGCTCGGACTGGGCAAAATACGCCTCGGCACAGGATGCGAGGGAACCGCCCGCGATGGGCGTGACACCGGAATAGGGCGTGGTCCCCGGCCCCTGATCGAGCAGAACGGCAAAATATCCCTTGCCAATCTGCGAGAACGGCTCGGCACTGAGGTCCAGCCGCTCGGCGTCATAGCTGGCATAGGCGCGGATCTGCGCGGGCGAGCCATCCTCACCCGGTGCGTAGTAATCGGTCGCGATCAGCCGGGCCGGGCCGTCGCCGCGCACTTGCAGCGACAGTTTCCAGCGCAGCTTAATGGTCTGGCCGATCAGCGCGGTCAGCATCACCGCCTCGGCGACAAGAGCCTCGATCACCGGCGGATAGTCATGCTGAGCCAGCACCTGATCCATGACCCCGTCCACGCGGGCGAGGCGGCCACGGATATCCGAGCGGTCGAGCTGGAAAGGCAGGACGGTATCGTCCCAGGCGATCTTTGTTCCGAGTGACATGGGCTTTCTCTCTGGCGTCCCGGAGGACATACCGGCACCATATAGGGATGGCAAACTGTCGCTTGAACCCTCCCATTCTGACCGAGGTGATCGGATGATCCGTCGGTTCGGTCCAGCGCCCCGTGATGCGGCCAGCTATCTGCGGCGTCCCGGAGCCTATGCGCTGATCCTGCATCGGGGCCGCGTGATGCTGACCCGGCAGGACGATCCGGACAGCGAGTGGCAGTTGCCGGGTGGCGGTATCGATCCGGGGGAGAGCCCTCTGGCGGCGTTACATCGCGAAGTGCTGGAGGAGACCGGCTGGCGGGTCAGGGTCACAGGCCATGTCCTCACCTTTCGCCGCTTCGCCCGGATCGAGATTTACGACATGGATGCCGAGAAGATCTGCCATGTCTTTGCCGCCCGGCCCGCGTATCGTCTTGGCCCGCCCAGCGAACCCAATCATCTCACACGATGGTTGCCCGTCCCCAAAGCCCTGCGGATCATGAGCAATCCCGGCGATGCGGCCGCCCTGAGGCAGGTCTGGCGGAAAGGTCGGTCGCGGTGATCCGACTCTCGGGTCCGGTTGTTCCTTCGGTCCTGTTGTCGGCTGTATGAACCGTCGTTGCCCGCTAGAGATTGCTGAAAGCCTATGTTTTTTGACGCGGCGCATCTCCTGTTCGACCCCCGTTCCTCGTGCCAAATTCTCAACCAGAGAAGAGTATTTTCGGGCCAAAGCCATTTAGGCGGACGTGAAACTGGGACGATCCTATGTCAAATGTAAACTACCTTACACTTAGTGGCGCTTTTATCTCCACCTAAGCGCGATCTGCGAACTAGGGTTAACCCAAGGTAAATGCTTCGCGGACTGTGCGGAGCCTGCGTTAAAATGGGGGTAGCCTGACATGGTCATGCAGCACAGCGCCATTGAGTTTCACACGTCCACACATGTTGAGAACGCCAAAGGGGTGATCACCCGGATTTTCAGCACTTTTCGTCCTGCGATCCAGTCCGCCAAGGGTTCTGACGCAACACAGGACCTCGTGAATGATCGTGTGATCTGGGTGAAAGAGGCGGAAACCCGGAACGCGGCGGCCTTCGACGGTGCGCTGGTCCCGCCTGCCGAGGATAGCCTGATGATTTTGGGACAGGCCATTGGCGGTCCCGATCTGAGTCCCATGCCTGATGATGACGAGCGGGTGGCTTTGACGATATTGGGCGGCGACCCCAACAGCGATTTCTTCTTGCCCGTCGAATTCGCAACGACCAGCGCGGATCAGTCGGGAAGCCCCGTACTCGCCTGAGGGCCGCGTTTCCTCAGGAGTGGCGTGCCGGGACTCCTAACTACAGGCAGACAACGGGGAGGTTGTCCGCGGAAACAGGCCGAAAGGACGCCTTATGATCGAGACTTCGGCGGTGTCACGGCGCAGCTTTCTCACAGCGTCGGGAGCCCTTATCACCTGCAGAATTTTCTCCTTGCCCGCGCTCGCGTCCGGGACAGGGCCGGCTGGCTCAGGCGCTCCGGGCGTCGCGACACAGCGGATTGAGGGCCTGTCGAAGATCACCGGAAAGAAGGTCTTTGCCCGGGATTTCCAAGCCCGTGACATGGATGGCTGGCCCAACCGCCAATGGCACGCCCAGTACCTGCGCGCTCTCCATGCGGATCGCCCGTTCGAACGTTTGGATCTGTCGGCGCTGCCCGCCGAAGCCCAGCCTGCCCGCGTGGTATTGGGCGATGAGCTGCGCGAGACGCAGGCCGCGATGAGCCTGTCCTTCAACCGCGACCTTCATGTCGAGGAACGGATCGAAGAAGAGGCAATCGAAGCGATGACCGCCTCCAGGATCGGCCTAATGTCGGTGAACCTGCCCCGGAATATTCTCTACGATCTGATCGTCCAGCCCAATAACAGGCCCGATTATCTGGGTCAGGCCGTAGCGTTGCTCCTGTTTGACAGCCGGGCCTCCTATCTCGCGGCCCGCAAAGCGCTACTTTTCAACGATGATAGCTTTCAGGTCTACGGTGCGCCTGTCTCGTCTGACGGGCCGCCATCACCCGGCGAGCCCTTCAGGCCTCTGACCGATTACGTGAAGTATCACGATGAGTTCAGCTATGCGCAGAACGCCAAGGGTTACAAAGACAATGCCGAAAAGTACCGCGAGCAGATCCGCGAAACCGTCGCACGTCACCCGGAATTCATAATTCAGAACGTCGACGCTGCGATGCAGGCTGTGGACCCCATGTTCATGGAGCCCGAGAGCGGCCTTGTCTGGATCGATCCGGCTTCAGCGACCATGCATCTGCTGATGGGCACACAGTCGCCGGACGCGGATATTGACAATATTCTCAGCCTCTACGGCACGGACGATCCCCCGGCGCCGGTTCGGCAGATCAACCTGACCAACTGCTACCTCGGAGGGGGATTTGGTGGGCGGGACAGCTCACCGTTTTCGCTGATGCTGGCGCTGGCGGGTGGGTTCGCGGACGGAAATCCGGTGAGCCTGTCCTATGACCGGTTCGAGCAGTTCCGCGTCGGGCTCAAGCGTCACGCGGCTGAAATTGACGGACATATCGCCGTCGCGCCCGATATGAAATTGCAGGCGATCAAGATGACGCTGACCTTTGACGGCGGTGGGCGGCGGAATCTCAGCCCGTTTGTCGCGTCGCTTGGCGCGCTCTGCGCTGGCGGGTCCTACGTGACGCCCATGGCGGATATCAGCGCTGAGGCGATCCACACGGAGAATATCTCTGGCGGCTCTCAGCGCGGCTTCGGCGGGCCACAGGCGTATTTCGCTATCGAGACGGCGCTGGACGAACTCGCGATCACGCAGAACTGGGACCCCGTCGCCCTGCGCCGGGCCAACCTGATCCGGAAGGGTGATCGCACGGTCGTCGGCGGGCCGATCACCCAGTCCCTGCGTCTGTCGGAAATGCTGGACATCGCTGAGCGGCATCCGCTCTGGGCGGATCGTGCTGAGATCAGGAAAGATCACAAAGAGGCGGGCCGGACCTACGGCACCGGCTTTGCGATGTCGTTGCAGGCTTATGGAACCTCGGGCGATGGCATGGTCGCGGCGGTGCGGCTGGAACGGGACGGCAGCCTGACGGTATCCTCGGCGGCCGTGGACATGGGCAACGGATCGGCCACCACGCTGGGCGTCGTGATTGGTCCGATCCTAGGCGCCAATGCCGCGCGCGTCCACATGTCGGATTACACCCTGGCGGGTCAGACTGGTCTCGGCACGAAGTCAAAACCCAAGAACTGGAGCAATGCCCGCTGGACCCCGAAGACAGTGGGATCCTCGTCCGCCTGCCTGACGGGATTGCATCAGGTCCATACCGCGCAGCAAACCGCGACCGCGCTGCTCGAAGGGTCGATCCTCGTGGCTGCGGCGGAGATATGGGGCACTGGTGCGGTTTCGCCCGACGATGTGGTCTGGGACGATGGGCGCGTGACCCGGATCGACGGGACCGCCTCCCCCCTCGATCTGCCTCGGCTGGCGGAGTTCATCTATCGCAAAGGCTTACCCTGCGGTGCTCTCGGCCACGCCTATTTTCAGAACACGTGGGCGGAAGCCAGCTATGACACGCCCGGCGGTACCCTGCGACTGCAACTGGATGGTCTGTCCTTTTATCTGCCGGACCAGAGCGATCCGCAATTTGTAGAGCGACAGGACGGCAACGGCCCCGGCTGGGCATCACGGCGGTATTCCCGGTATGTCTGGGCGCCATGCGTTAATGTGGTCGGGTTGACCGTGGACGAGCAGAGCGGTGCGGTGCAGATTGAAAACGTGCTGAGCGTACTCAACGCTGGCCATCTCCATGTGCCGGAACTGGTGTCGGGGCAGAGTCAGGGCGGTGTGGCCATGGCGATCAGTTATACCTTGCTCGAAGATATGCCCCCCGGGATGGACGGCCCTGCCGATGGCACATGGAACCTGCACAAGTATCACGTGGCGCGTGCCGCCGACATTCCGCTGGGCGGTCAGTATGTCCGCGGCGGCCGGGCGCAGGAGCTGATCACGTTGCCGCCCCTGCCCGGCACCGGGCGGGTTGGACGGGGGATCGCCGAGGCGGTGATGTGCTCCGTTCCGCCAGCCATCTCTAACGCGATCCGCGACGCAACAGGCAAGCGGTTCTCCGCGTTGCCGATTACGCCTGAGCGGATCAGAGAGGAGATGCGCCGATGACCATCCGTCTCAGCGTGAATGGCACGTCTCACGAGCTGCCCGACAGCCGCGGCACGGAGTCGCTGATCGATTTCCTGCACGAAGACCTCAATCTGACTGGTACGAAGCTCTGTTGCGGCATCGGGATCTGCAAGGCCTGCACGGTTCAGGTGGTCAAGCCCCCGAGTCCCGTACCCACCGCGATGATAAGCTGCTCCACGGCGCTCAGCTCGCTGAACGGGACGGAGATCCACACGATCGAGTCGGTCGCGCAAGACGGTATACCTGATCCGGTGCAGCAGTCCTTTCTGGACCATTTCGCATTTCAGTGCGGCTATTGCGCTCCGGGCTTTGTCATGGCCACCCGTACGTTCCTCACCCACCTTCAGGCCCGACCCTTGCCGCCCGATCAGCTCGAAGAGGCCATGATGGACGCCATCGGCAACCACATCTGCCGCTGCACGGGGTATGTCCGCTATTTCAACGCGATCCGGGACCTCGCCGAGCGGGTCAATGCCGGGGAAGAGATCAAGCTATGAGACAGGCCCTCATCCTCTGTTTGTGTCTGCCGGGTCTTGCCAGTGCCGACAGCTCGCCTTGGGAAACTTATGGTTCGGCCTGTGCAGAGGCCATCGGGGAGGTGCCGGTGTTTGACTGTCAGTCCGGTGCTGCCATCCCGATCACAATTGAAGGGACACCTGTCACCGACCGGGCGCCGGGTACCTGCGACCGGCCGGCCTTGCTGGACAATGCCCCGGACTCCGACGGGCAGTGCGTTCCGTTCTCGCGTATCCTCGACCTCTCGACCGACACTGCACAGATCGCAGTCATGTGCCGGCAAAAACGTTTCCGCAGCGCTGACGCGACAGAGTATGACGAGATTGATGTGATCGCCCATAACCCGGCGACGGGCGCCACGTGCTGGTTTCAGGCCAGCGCAGACGAGAGCGGTCCGGTGAGCGGCGGCGCCGTGCCTTCTCCGACACGCGCGACCGATGGCAGCTTCTGGCAGTCGCCCGAAGCCGTTGCAAAGGGGGACTGTGGCGTCTGTCATGACAATGACCCGTTCATGTACTCGCCTTTCGTCGGACAGGTCTGGGATCTTGTTCCCGTCAACCCGTTTGGTCCCTATGCCCATATTGACGCCGGTTTTGGCTTTGACCGCTGGCCGACCCGTCATTTCGAGATCCGGGATAATGCCTGCACGGCGTGTCATCGGATCGGTGCGGGGCAGACCACTGATAACTATGCTGATGACATCAAGCCCGGATCCTGCGGCCAGCTTACCCTGTGGATGACGGGTCAGGATGTGCCACCCGGAGCGGATCACCAAGCCGCACGCTATCCCGGCAGCCACGGGATGCCGATCAACTTTGGCCTGTCTCATCCGGCATGGGACGTGACATATGCAGACTCTTCGGCTAATGTCTTTTCCTGTTGCTTGGATCATTCACAAGATTTTTGTGCCGTAAACGAGATTGACTCATTTCTGGACGCGCTGCCTTTGAGATGACGAATGCCGTCCGCTTTCCGCATTTGCTGAGAGCGCGCCTCCTGACTCACCTTCCACCGGATGCAAAGACAGACTTTCTCAACCAATGCACCGTCGTGACCTATCCTCAGGAGGAGCAGGTTCTGGAACAGGGTACGCCGTCTCCGGGTCTGTTCCTGATCGCACATGGGCGCGTCGATGTGTTCCTGAATGTCGGAGCCAGTGAGAAGGTTCTTCTGGCCAATCTTGGGCCGGCGTGCACGGTGGGGGAAATCGAGGCGATCGCCGGACGGGATTGTCTCGCCTCGTGTATCGCACAACCTATGACCACTTTGCTTTTATGTCCGACTCCCGCCCTCTTTGAGGCCCTGCGCAACCGCCTCTTCGTGCAGAGCGTCGCCGACGTATTCTGCGACCGCCTCGACGGGGATAATCGCGGCAAGGTGATGGATCGCCACGGCACGATCGAGAGCCGCCTGATGAACCTGCTCGAGACGCTTCGGGATCATAAATATACGGTTCACACCAGCCAGTCTGCGCTCGCTGATATGCTGGATTGTTCCCGTCAAAGTGTGAACAAGGCTCTGGCCTCACTGCGCAGAAAAGGTCTTGTCGAATGTGGAAAGAACAGGATCTCCCTGCTGTCACCCGAGGAGGACAGCGGCGCGCCCGCCGGTGGTTCCGACGGAGTACATAGTCCATGCTGATCAACAGGCTCCGGCGGCGATTTGCGGCCTCTGATGGCGGTCGGCGCCGGGGGTGAGGCCTCGGAGCAGTGTGATCAGCCAGATGAAATGGCACAGACAGACCCTCAGGTTTCGCAGGATCATGCGGATGTTGTGACCGCAGCCGCAGACGACCGCGAAAAGGGCATCACCTTCGGTTCCTTTGAGAGGGCATCGGATCAGACGTCCGTCGGTTTTCATATGGCCCGTCATTGGTTCGATGGCGCTTCGTCGTCGCAGCAGTTTCGCGATGGTCCTGGTGACGCCGCGCCTTGCACCGCTGATGAAGACCTTCACTGTTTCAACGCCGTGGCCACGGCAGCCACGGTCGACGAAGGCCATGTCCGGGCGCCGGTCGGTCAGGATGTCCAACTGTTCCAGTGCCGCGTGCAGGGTGTGCCCGTCGAAAGGGTCGTAAGGATTGCCCGGCGGTGATCGCATGCCGGCGACGAAGCCACCTTACGCGGTGGTCGCGACGCTGACCTTCGTGCCGAACTTACAGCGCTTGTGCGCCTTGCCTTTCGAGATACAAGCCACCGCCGGTTCGTGCAGGCTGTAAAGCGTCTTGCGGTCCTTTGGCTTCTGCGCCAGCAACCGGTTTACCAGCGCCGTCATCTCCGCGATCCGCGCTTTCAGCGGCCTGACGCAGCCCCCCACACAGGCAATCAGCGTTGGGCCGGCAAAGCAGAAGAAGGCGGTTGTGGTTCCGGGCGTTGGCGTCGTCTCCACCCAGCTCCCAGCCTCGGAAATGCTCAGGGACGTGGTCGAGTTGTTCGAGAGCGGCATGCCGATGCTCTCGGCAACCGTCCCATCCAGCGATCCGCCGATGATGTTGAAGGACTGGTCGGCGCCCCAGGCCACGGAGGCGGTTGCTTCGCCATCTGTGGTCAGCGCGATTGCTTCGCGGGGTCCTTGCGTCAGGGCGGTGTAGAAAATGTAGTAATCATAATGTCCATCTGTGGAAAATGTCCCGTCTGTCAGGTCAATGACGCGATCAAGCACCGCATTTGATCCAGATTTTATGTATGTTTCCACCGCGATCCCGACAGGGCTCTCATCCAGTGCGAGCTTGATCTCGATGAACTCGCCGGCGGCGCCTTCATATGAAAACTCATTTATGACAGCCACTTAATATGTCACCCGCGCCATGTTTGCCACGCCTCCCGCAGGATGTGCGACAGGAGTCTCTCATAGAAATTGAGCGCTTCATTTCGAGCGGCGGCAATACCCACAACGGTTATGTCGAGGGCCAGTTTTAAATTTAATAACAATTCTTTAGGCTGTGCCTTGGTTCGTGGATCGGGCCCGCGAACCTGCCGATTTGTGTGCTGAACCGGTGGAATTTTCGGTATAGTCGTGCGCACCAGCGAAGGCTGGGGAGGGACGGGATGATCGCCTCCGCGAAACGGGGGCAGCGACAAATCCTTCCGCAGACCCTCGTCTGTAACTCCGTCCGTTTGGTGAGGAGGGTCGTCAGCGCGATGTCACTCCGGCAATTCTTCAGCCGGGATGATCGGAAAGAAGCTGCTAGCCGAGACCACGCCGAACCATTCCGCGCCATCGTGGGTCCGGGTCTCGCCCAGCTCCACCAACCGGTAAAAGCTCTTGCGGTCGATCAGCGCCTCAAGGCCCGCGCGCACCATGACATAGGGCGAGGGCTCATCGCCTGCGTCCCGCACCACGCGAATCGGGTGCTCTGCATCCGCGCGCACCCGGTCGCCCACATTGGTCAGGAAGATCAGGGCGCCGTCCTCCGCCTCGAAATCCACCGCGACAAAGGGAGCATCCTCGACCCGGATGCCGACCTTTTCCACCGGGGTGACGAGGAAATAGCTGTCGCCCTCGCGTTTCAGGATGGTGGAAAAGAGCCGCACCAGCTTGGGCCGACCGATGGGGGTGCCTTCATAAAACCACGTGCCATCGCGCCGGATTTCCATGTCCAGATCGCCGCAAAAGGGTGGATCCCAGCGCTCGACCGGGGGCAGACCGCCCTTAGTGGCGGCGCGGGCGGCCTCGGCCAGCGCATTTGCGTCGGGTATCACAGCCATTTGTCTCACCCCTTGTTTTGCCGATTGTCCATGATGGCATAGGTAGTCAACAATAGCGCATAAGCAAAACCGGCAAAGGAACGCAGCATGTCCGATCCCGTTCTCGAAGACGTCGAAGCGCTGGGCGAAACGCTCGCGCGCGCCCGGGCGGCGATCAACACGCGCTTTATCGGGCAGGAGCGGGTGGTGGATCTTGTTCTGGCCACGCTGCTCTGCGGCGGTCACGGGCTGCTGATCGGCCTGCCCGGGCTGGGCAAGACGCGGCTGGTCGAGACGCTGTCGACGGTAATGGGTCTTGATGGCAAGCGGGTGCAGTTCACGCCCGACCTGATGCCGGCGGATATTCTGGGCTCCGAGGTGCTGGAGACCGGAGCCGATGGCAGCCGGGCGTTCAAGTTCATCCGCGGGCCGATTTTTTGCCAACTGCTGATGGCGGATGAGATCAACCGGGCCAGCCCCCGGACCCAGTCGGCGCTGTTGCAGGCGATGCAGGAGAAAACGGTGACCGTGGCGGGCGCTGCCCATGCGCTGGACCAGCCGTTTCACGTGCTGGCCACCCAGAACCCGATTGAGCAGGAGGGGACGTACCCGCTGCCTGAGGCCCAGCTTGACCGGTTCCTGTTGCAGATCGACGTGCCCTATCCCGACCGTGATACCGAGCGCGCGATCCTGCTGGCCACGACCGGCGCCAGTGAGGCCGAGGCGGAGGCGGTGCTGAGCCCCGGCGATCTGCTGGCCGCGCAACAGCTCCTGCGTCGGATGCCGGTGGGCGAGAGCGTGGTCGAGGCGATCCTCGATCTCGTGCGCGCCTGCCGTCCCGATGATCAGTCGGCGCCCGAGCGGGTCCGCGATGCGGTGGGCTGGGGACCGGGGCCGCGTGCGGCACAGGCGCTGATGCTGACCGTGCGGGCGCGCGCGCTCTTGCAGGGGCGGCTGGTCCCCGATGCCAGCGACGTGGCCGATCTGGCGATCCCGGTGCTGGAGCACCGCATGGCGCTGAGCTTCGCCGCCCGCGCGCGAGGCGAGGACCTGTCGGCGCTGATCCGTGACACTGTGGCCCGCCGTCTGGGCGACAAGGCCGCCGCGTGAGCGACGCCCCCGCACTCCGCGCCCGGGCCGAGGATCTCTCGGACCGTTTGCCGCCGCTCCTCGTGGGCGCGCGGCATCTGGCCTCGACGGTGATCCTCGGGGCGCATGGGCGGCGTCAGGCGGGGCAGGGGACGGAGTTCTGGCAATATCGCCCGGCCATGCCCGGGGACGAGTTGCGGCTCATCGACTGGCGCCGCTCGGCCCGCTCCGACACCCATTACCTGCGGCAAAAGGAGTGGCAGGCGGCGCAATCGGTGGAGCTCTGGGTGGACCGCTCGGCCTCCATGGGGTTCGCTTCCACGGACGCACTGCCGACGAAGGCCGACCGCGCCGCGCTGCTGGCGCTCGCGCTGGCACTGCTGCTGGAGCGCGGGGGCGAGCGGATCGGCCTACTTGCCCCCCATCTGCCACCGCGCCACGGGCAGGTGCAGATGCTGCGGATCGCGGATCTGCTGGTGCAGGGCGGGGAGGCGCAGGATTACGGCGCGCCAGAGACCGGTCATCTGCATCCGCGCGGCCGGGCGGTGTTCTTCTCTGATTTTCTGGGGCCAACTGAGGCTCTGCACACCGCGCTGGACGAGGCGACGGCGCGAGGTGTCACTGGCGCTCTGGTGCAGATCCTCGACCCGCAAGAAGAGGCGTTTCCGTTTCGCGGACGGACGATCTTTGACAGCATGGGCGGGACGCTGCGCCACGAGACGCTCAAGGCCGCCGATCTCCGCGACCGCTATCTGTCGCGCCTCGCCGAGCGCAAGGCCGAGATCCGGGACGCGGCCCGTCGCGCAGGCTGGCAGGTTCACCTGCACCACACGGACCAGCCCGCGCAATCGGCTCTCCTGTGGCTCTTCGGCGCGCTGGAGCGGGTGTCCTGATGCTGGTTTTGGGTCCCATCGGCTTTACCGCCCCGCTGGTGCTGCTTGCGCTGCCGTTGCTGGCGCTCCTGTGGCTAATTCTGCGCGCCGTGCCGCCCGCGCCGGTGAGGCGGCGGTTTCCGGGCGTGGCGCTGCTGCTGGGGCTCCGGGACGAGGAACAGACCACCGACCGCACGCCGTGGTGGCTCCTGCTCCTGCGGATGCTGGCGATTGCGGCGGCGATTGTCGGATTTGCCGGGCCGGTTCTGAACCCAGAGGACCGCGTGGCCGGGGATGCGCCGCTCCTGATCCTGATGGATGGGGGCTGGGCGGACGCGTCCGACTGGCCCGCGCGGATGAACAGGGTCGAGGCGGCGCTCGAAGAGGCCCAGCGGGACGGGCGTCCAGCCGCCGTGGTGCTGGCCACCGATCTGCCGCCTGATGCCGAAATCCCGTTACGCGACGGGCGGAGCTGGGTTGCCCAGCTGGGCGGTCTCCGCCCCCGAGCCTGGAGCCCCTCCGATCCTGCCGATTGGCTGGGTACGCGCGAAGGGCGGCATGACACGCTCTGGCTGGCGGATGGGCTGGAGTATTCATGGCGGGGGGCGGTGCTGGATCTGCTCGACGGACGCGGTGATGTGGAGATCGTGCAGGGCAGCGCGCCGGTCTATGGCCTGACGCCGGGGCGGCTGGATGAGGGGGCGTTTGAGCTGACCGCGCTCCGGACCGAAGCGGGCCCTGAGTCCGTGATCCGCCTCAACGCCATCGGCCCGAACCCGGCCGGGATGACGGGCGTTTTGTCGGGGGTCGATCTGAGCTTTACTGCCGGGGAGACCACCGCCACGGCCCGGCTCGACCTGCCACCTGAGCTCCGCAACCGGGTGACGCGGTTTGAGCTGGCCGGGATCCGCTCTGCCGGGGGAGTGAGCCTCGTGGACGATGCGTTGCGGCGGCGCGAGGTGGCAATTCTGGCGGGTCAGGAGAACCGTGAGGGGCTGCAGCTGCTCGACCCGCTGCATTTCCTGCGACAAGCGCTCGACCCGGTGACCGACCTGATCGAAGGGTCCCTCGACGAGGTGCTGCTGGCCAATCCTGACACCATTATCCTCGCCGATGTGGCTCGCGTGACCGACACGCAAGAGACCGCTCTGACCGACTGGGTCGAGGGCGGCGGACTGCTCGTACGATTTGCCGGTCCACGGCTCGCTGCGTCGGATCTCGCGCGGGTCTCTGAGGATGCCCTGATGCCGGTGCGGCTGCGCGCGGGCGGGCAATCCGTGGGCGGCGCCATGAGCTGGGGCGAAGCTAAGCGGGTGCAGGATTTCCCCGAAAGTTCGCCGTTCTTTGGCCTCCCGGTCCCGGCGGAGGTCGAGGTCTCGGCACAGGTTCTGGCCCAGCCCGATCCGGGTCTGTCGGAGCGGACCATCGCTTCGCTGGCCGACGGCACGCCGCTGGTCACGCGCAAGCCGCTGGGCGCCGGGCAGGTGGTCCTGTTCCACGTCACCGCCAATGCGGAATGGTCCACACTGCCGCTCTCGGGGCTGTTCGTGGCGATGCTCGAACGCCTTGCCGTGTCGAGCCGCGCGGCGGAGCCCGGCGCGGCGGAGCTGGCGGGCACCGTCTGGTCGCTCGATCAGGAGCTGGACGGGTTCGGCCTTCTGCAAGAGGCGGGCACGCGGGCCGGGGTGCCGGGCGAAACACTGGCTGAGGCGGCGCCGGGGCCAGAGCTGCCACCGGGTCTCTATGCCTCCGACGCGCGGCGGATTGCATTGAACGTGCTGTCGTCCAACGCGGAGCTGCGCCCGGCGGTCTGGCCTGCCTCGGCGCGGGTCTCGGGCCTCGGCGCGCGCGAGGAACGGGCGCTGGCGGGACCCCTACTGGCGTTGGCTCTGGGGCTCCTGTCGCTCGACGTTCTGGCAGCTCTCTGGGTGTCGGGACGGCTCCTCGGGCCGCGCGTCGCGCTGTTACTTGTGGGCGTGCTGGCCGTCTCCGGAGCACCACAAGTGCAGGCCCAGCAAGACAGCGCGGCAGATCTTGAGGCCGCCGCGCGCGTGACGCTGGCGCATGTGTTGACCGGGGACCCGACGCGCGACCGGATCGCAGCAGCGGGGTTGCAGGGTCTCGGCGACATGCTGGCGCGCCGGACCTCTGTCGAGCCAGCGCTCCCGGTGGCCGTGGATCCCGAGCGGGACGAGCTGGTCTTCTACCCGCTCCTCTACTGGCCCGTGACGGCGGATCAGCCGATCCCGTCCGATGCCGCCTATGCTCGCCTGAACGCCTATCTGCGCACCGGAGGGATGATCCTCTTTGACACGGCGGATGCGGATATTGCAGGCAGCGGTGCTCTGACCCCGGCGGGGGAGCGGCTGCAACGGATCGCAGCCCGGCTGGACGTGCCACCGCTGGAGCGGGTGCCCGAAGATCACGTGCTGACGCGGACGTTTTACCTCTTGCAGGACTTCCCCGGTCGCTATGCTCGTGGGCCTGTCTGGGTCGAAGCCGCGCCGCCCGGGCAGGTGCAGGCCGAGGGGATGCCCTTTCGCGATCTGAACGACAACGTGACCCCGGTGGTGATCGGGGGCAATGACTGGGCTTCCGCCTGGGCTTTGGACGAGATGGGCCGTCCCCTGCGCCCGGTGGGTCGCGGCTTTGCCGGTGATCGCCAGCGCGAGATTGCCTACCGGTTTGGCATCAACCTCGTGATGTATGTGCTGACCGGCAATTACAAATCCGATCAGGTCCATGTGCCGGCCCTGCTCGACCGGCTGGGGAACTGAGCGGATGATGGCGGATGCTGTGATCTTCGACCCGATGCTGCCCTGGCCGGTAATCGCCGGGTTGGGTGTGCTGGCCTTGATACTGGTGGCGCTGGCGCTCTGGCGGGGGTTGCCGGGCTGGGGCCTCCGGGGGCTCGCGGCGCTGGTGCTGCTGACCGCGCTCTCGGGGCCGTCGCTGGTGGACGAAGCGCGCGACCCGCTGGGGGATATCCTTATCGCTGTGGTCGATGACAGCGCCTCGCAAGTTCTGAGCGACCGGCCCGACCAGACCGACGCGGCGCTGGCCCGGCTGGAAGCGCAGGTGGCGGCTCTGCCGGATACCGAGCTGCGTGTGGTGAGGGTGGGGGACAGTCCCGATAACGCGGGCAGCCTCGTCATGACCGCACTCACCGAGGCGCTGGCAGAGGCCCCCGCCGCGCGGATCGCCGGGGCGGTGGTGATCTCAGACGGGCAGATCCACGACATGGAGCGCGCACCTGCGATGACCGCGCCACTGCATCTGTTGCGCACGGGCCGGGACAGCGACTGGGACCGGCGGCTGGTGATCACGACGGCTCCGGCCTTTGCCATTCTGGGCGAAGAGGTCGCGGTGAGACTGAAGGTCGAAGATCAGGGCCGCGCGCCCCGGGGCTTGGATTCGGTGCCGCTCGATATCGCGGTGGATGGGGGCGAGCCGCGCCGGTTTACGGTGCCTCTGGGGCAGGAGATGGAGTTGCCCGTGCGCCTGCCGCATGCGGGCCAGAACATTATTCAGATCTCCACCCCTGTGGCCGAGGGCGAGCTGACCGATCGCAACAATGCTGCCGTGGTGCAGATGAACGGGGTGCGCGACCGGTTGCGGGTGCTGCTGGTCTCGGGCGAACCCCATCCGGGCGAGCGCACCTGGCGCAATCTGCTGAAATCCGATGCCAGCGTGGATCTGGTACATTTTACCATTCTGCGCCCACCGGAAAAGCAGGACGGGGTGCCGGTCTCGGAGCTGTCGCTGATCGCCTTTCCCACGCGGGAGCTGTTTCTGGAAAAGATCGACGAGTTCGATCTGATCATCTTTGACCGCTACAAACTCCGGGGAATCCTGCCTGCACTCTATCTCGATAACGTGCGTCGATACGTGGAGAGCGGCGGGGCGGTGCTGGTCGCGGCGGGTCCGGACTTTGCCTCTGCCGCCTCGCTCTACCGGTCGCAACTGCGCCCGATCCTGCCCGGAGCACCCACGGCGCGGGTGCTGGAGGAGCCCTACCTGCCCCGCCTGACTGAGACCGGCGAACGGCATCCGGTGACGCGGGGCCTCGGCAGAGCGACGGCGGAGAGCGATCCCGACTGGGGGCGTTGGTTGCGGCAGGTGGAGCTGGAGGCGACCGGCGGAGGGCAGGTGGTGATGACCGGGGCCGATGACGGGCCGCTGCTGATCCTTGGCCGGTTCGGGCAAGGTCGCTCGGCGCTGCTGGGCTCCGATCAGGCGTGGCTCTGGTCGCGTGGCTTCGAGGGCGGGGGGCCGCAGCTCGACCTGCTGCGCCGGGTGGCCCATTGGGCGATGCAGGAGCCGGAGCTGGAGGAAGAAGCGCTGAGCCTCGCCTCCGACCAGACCGGACTGCGCATCACGCGGCGCACTCTGGGGGACAGCATCGGGTCGGCTGAGGTGACCGCGCCCGATGGAACGGTTGCCACTGTAACGCTGGAACAGATCGCGCCGGGGCTCTTCGAGACGGTGTTGCCCGCCGAGGATCCGGGGCTTTACCGGGTGACCGAAGGGGAACGAGAGGCGGTGATTGCGCTGGGACCAAGGGCACCGCGCGAATTCGAGGAAACCGTGGCCACCGGCGTGCTCATGGCTCCGGTCATTGATGCTGTGCGCGGCGGGATCGTGGTGCTGGAGGATGGCGTGCCGCGCTTGCGGGCCGTGCGTGAGGGCCAGCCGGCGGCCGGGCGGGGCTGGATCGGCTACATGCCGCGCGGGGCCTATCTGACGGTCGATCAGACCACCACGCCGCTCCTGCCCGGCTGGGTGTGGCTGATCCTTGCGGCAGGGCTCGCCATCGGCGGCTGGCTGCGCGAAGGGCGCTGATCCCGCGCGATTCCTCTGGAAGCCGGTGCCAGCGCGCCCTATCTCCGCCGGGACAGACCCCCTCTTGCACCGGAGTGCCCCCCGATGATTGATCTACTGAGCCAACCCCAGGCATGGGCGGCGTTTGCGGCCCTTGTGACGATGGAAATCGTGCTGGGGATCGACAACCTGATCTTTATTTCCATCGTCTCCGGAAAATTGCCCGAAAAGCAGGCCAAGCTCGCCCAGCGCATCGGCATCTCGCTGGCGCTGATCCTGCGGCTGGCGCTATTGTCGGTCATCGCGTGGATCGTCGGGCTGACGGCGCCGGTCATCGATCTCGGGATTCAGGGCGCCCCAGGGCCCCATGGCGAGCCGACCTTTGAGACGGCGCTCTCGTGGCGGGACCTGATCCTGATCGCTGGGGGAATCTTTCTCTGCATCAAGGCCTCGCAGGAGATCGTCCACAAGGTCACGCCGGAGGATCACTCGGGCGGAACACAGAAAGCGGCGGCCTCTCTCGGGGTAGCCATCGCGCAGATCATCGCGCTGGATGCGGTGTTCTCCATCGACTCGATCCTGACCGCCATCGGGATGACCAACGAACTGCCGATCATGGTCGCGGCGGTCATCGTCGCGGTGGGGGTCATGTTTGCCGCTGCCGGTCCGGTGACGCGGTTCGTCAATGCCAATCCGTCGGTGGTGATCCTCGCGCTCGCTTTCCTGTTGATGATCGGCATGGTGCTGATTGCGGACGGGTTCGGCGTGCATGTGCCCAAGGGCTACATTTACTCGGCCATGGCCTTTGCGGTGCTGGTCGAGATCCTCAACATGCTGGCACGGCGGCGGAAGAAAGCCGCCGCCTGACACAGCGCCTCAGGGCAAGGGGATGGTGACGGGCTCACTGTCCCAGCCCGTGGTCAGGGTCCGGGCGCGGATGACAATCTCCGTCAGACCGTCCGGGATCACCACACCACTGAGCGACCGGGTAAAGGGCTGCTCGGTCTCGTGGGGATGGGCCAGCACTCGCGTGCCCAGCACGGTCCCGTCCGGCGCCTCGACCCGCCAGCCATCGGCGTAATCCTCCCAGCCGGTTTCAGGATGCGAGATCGTGACCGAGACCCGGTAGCTGTCGCCATTGGGCCGGAGGTCCACGCCCTCGATCTGTGCCGGATGGGCGAAAGCGGATCCTGAAGATAGGATGCCGAGCGCGAGGAACGTGGCTTTCATGGGCGTTTGTCCTTTTGGTCATCCCGGAGGATGCGGTGAGGAATCGAGCGGAATTCCCGTGACCAGATCACCCAGAACACGAAGAGCGATGCAACGGCGAGCTGGATTGGCCCGATCAGCCACGCGAGCGTCGAGAGGGCGAGGTAGAGCGCCCGCAGTCCCCGGTTGAAGTTCCACGCTGCGCGGATGTTCAGTTCGGCGGCCTGCGCTGCGCGGTGGGCGGCGATCGGGTCCGACGGGTCGTTCGGCACCGCGGCCATGACCACGGCGCAGTATCCGAAAATCCGGTTCGACCAGAGGAATTTCAGGAAGGCTTCGGTGAGGATCACGACGATGATGACAAGCTTGATCTGCTCTGCCCGGGCATCGGGGCTCACCCCCAGATCCTGCGCGACGCCGGTGAATTGCTCGATATTGCCGATCAGTGCCAATGCACCGCCGATGGCGATGACCGTGGTGGAGGCGAGGAAGGTCGTGCTTTGCCGGAGCGAGCCCAGGATCGTCGCGTCGAAAATACGCGGATCGCGGGTCAGCATCTGCCGCATCCATTCGCGCCGGTGCTGGATCATCAGGACGGTGACCGAGGGGGTTTTCGCGGTTTCACTCTCGATCCGCAGGCTGAGGAGCTTCCAGCCGAGAAAGAGCGCCGTCACCGCAGCGTAATCCGCAATCGTCAGGACACTAAGTACTTCGAGGGTTGTCATGGGATCCGTCATACTGCGGTGATGCGCCGCTTGCTACCGCGTCTTTCGCTGGCTACGGTCGCGGGCAAAGGAGTCTGACCATGGATATGCCGTCTCCCGACCCCCGAATTCTGCCTCGTCGCGATGAGATCATCCGGCGCCTCGCGGGCGTCCTGCCCGAGGACGCGCTGATCCACCGCGCAGCAGAGCTGAAGCCCTATGAATGCGACGCGCTCACGGCCTATGCCTGCCCACCCATGGCCGTGGTGCTGCCGTCCTCGACCGAGGAGGTCTCGGCCGTGCTGCGGATCTGCCATGACGAAGGTGTGCCGGTGGTGCCGCGCGGGGCGGGGACGTCGCTCGCGGGTGGGGCCTTGCCCACGGCGGATTGCGTGATCCTCGGCGTGGCGCGGCTGACCGGCGTTCTGGAGACGAATTTCGCGGACCGCTACATCCGGGTCGGCACGGGGCGAACGAACCTGTCGGTGACCGGCGCGGTGGAGGGCGACGGGTTTTTCTACGCGCCCGACCCGTCCTCGCAGCTGGCCTGCTCCATTGCGGGGAATATCGCGATGAATGCGGGCGGGGCGCATTGCCTGAAATACGGCGTGACCACCAACAACCTGATGGGGGTGACGCTGGTCCTGATGGATGGCGAAGTCGTGGAGATCGGCGGTGGCCACATGGATGCGCCGGGGCTGGATCTGCTGGGGCTCGTTTGCGGCTCCGAGGGGCAGTTGGGCGTGGTGACCGAAGCGACCCTGCGCATCCTGCCGAAACCCGAGGGCGCGCGGCCGGTGCTGATCGGCTATGACAGCCTTGAGACAGCAGGTCAGTGCGTCAGCGACATCATCCGCTCCGGTATCCTGCCGGTGGCCATCGAGTTCATGGACCGGCCTTGTATCCGGGCGACGGAGGCGTTCGCGGGGGCGGGCTACCCTGATTGCGCAGCGCTGCTGATCGTCGAGGTCGAGGGCTCTGATCCGGAAATCGAGGAGCAACTGGGTCAGATCACCGAGATCGCCCGGCGGCTGGACCCGGTGGAGCTGCGCGTCAGTCAGTCGGCGGAAGAAAGCGCGCGGATCTGGCTGGGGCGCAAGTCGGCCTTTGGGGCCATGGGGCAGATCAACGACTATATCTGTCTCGACGGCACGATCCCGGTGACCGAGCTTCCCCGGGTTCTGGGGCGGATCGAGGAATTGTCTGAGGAATATGGCCTAGGCGTGGCCAATGTGTTCCATGCGGGCGACGGAAATATGCACCCGCTGATCCTGTTCAATGCGAACAAGGAGGGGGATCTGGAGAAGGCCGAGGCGCTCGGGGCCGAAATTCTGAAGACCTGCGTCGAGGTGGGGGGCTGTCTGTCCGGCGAGCACGGGATTGGCGTGGAGAAGCGCGATCTGATGTCGGTGCAATATGACCCCGCCGATCTGGAAGCGCAGATGCGGGTGAAGGATGTGTTTGATCCAAAGTGGCTGTTGAACCCGGCGAAGGTGTTTCCTTTGGAGGTATCGAGGAGCAGGCGGACCGGCGAGGGGCTCCGCCCCGCTGCTGTGCAGCCCCCGGGGTATTTGGAGACACAAAGAGGAACAGGCTCGTGATGCGGCCCGAAAGCGAGGCGGAGCTGGCCGACGTTTTACGGAGCGCTGAGGGTTCTGTGGCGATCCGGGGTGGCAGGACTCGGGCGCCGGCGGAACTGCCGGAGGGTCTGGTGATCTCGACGGCGGGGCTGAGCGGGATCCGGCTCTATGAGCCCGGGGCGCTGACTTTGGTGGCCGGGGCGGGTACGCCGCTGGCGGAGATCGAGGCGGCTTTGACGGCGGAAGGGCAGAGGCTGGCCTTCGAGCCCTGGGATGCGTCAGTGGTTCTGGGGCGGTCCGGGCGATCTACGCTGGGCGGTGTGATCGCGACGAATGCTTCTGGCCCGCGCAGGATTGTCGCGGGTGCGGCGCGGGATGCGGCTCTGGGAGTGCGGCTCGTGGATGGCGCGGGTGAGGTGATCCGGGCAGGCGGCCGGGTGATGAAAAACGTCACAGGGGTTGATCTGGTGCGGTTGGCCTGTGGATCGCGCGGGACGCTGGGGGTGATCACCGAAGTGAGCCTGAAGACCCAGCCGGGTCCGGCGGATGCCGCGACACTGGTAGCGGAGGGGCTCTCACCCGGGGCAGCGGTTGCGGCGATGCAGGCGGCGCTGGGGACGGCGTTCGAGGTCAACGGCGCGGCCCATGATCCGGCGCGCGGGGAGACGGCGTTGCGGCTGGAAGGGTCGGCTTTGTCTGTGGAACTGCGCGCGGAGCGGTTGACGAAAGCGCTGGCGGGTCATGGGGACTGGCATGTGGAGCGTGGCCGGGATTGGGCGCGCGTGCGGGATGCGGCGGATCTGGCAGGATCGGGGGATCTTTGGCGGATCTCGGTGCGGTCCTCGGATGCGGCGGACCTCGTGGCGCTGTTGCCGGGACGGTGGCTGATGGACTGGGGGGGCGGGCTGATCTGGGCTGAGGCACCCGCTGGTACGGACCTGCGGCAGCTCATGAGCTGTGCCGGGCACGCGACGCTGGTGCGTGCGACCCCCGAGACCCACGGACGGCTCGGTACACTGCACCCGGAATCTGCGGGTGTTCAGAGGCTGAGTGACGGGATCGCGGCCCGGTTCGATCCGCGCGGCCTGTTTCGATCTGCGGCCTGAGAGGAGCGCCCGGTGCAAACGAATTTTACCGAAACGCAGTTGCAGGACCCGGACATTGCGCGCTCGAATGAGGTGCTGCGCAGTTGCGTCCATTGCGGGTTTTGTACCGCGACCTGCCCGACCTATCAGCTCTTGGGCGAGGAGAACGACTCGCCCCGAGGGCGGATCTACCTGATCAAGGACATGCTGGAGACAGGCCGCGCGGCCGATGCGGAAACCGTCAAGCATATCGACCGATGTCTGTCCTGCCTGTCCTGCATGTCCACTTGCCCGTCCGGCGTACATTACATGCATTTGGTGGACCATGCCCGCGCCCATATCGAGCGAACCTACAAGCGTCCGCTCTGGGATCGCACGTTGCGGCGGATGCTGGCGATGATTCTGCCTTATCCGGGGCGCTTTCGGCTGGCCCTGCGGGCGGCGGGCCTGGCCCGCCCGCTGAGCGCCATGATGCCGGACAAGCGGCTCCGCGCCATGCTGGAACTGGCGCCGAAGCGCGTTGCGCCCGCGTCGGACGTGGACCGGCCGCAGGTCCATCGGACTGAGGTCGCGCCGCGGATGCGGGTGGCGCTGCTGACCGGCTGCGCGCAATCGGCGCTCGATCCGGAGATCAACGCCGCAACAGTGCGGCTTCTGACCCGACTGGGCTGTGAGGTGGTGATCGCCGAGGGGATGGGGTGTTGTGGCGCACTTACCCATCACATGGGGCAGGTAGATCAGAGCCACACTCAGGCGGCGGCTAATATCCGCGCCTGGATGGCGGTAAAGGCCAGCGGTGGTCTGGACGCGATCGTGATCAACACCAGCGGTTGTGGCACTACGGTCAAGGATTACGGCCATATGATGCGCCAGACGGATCTGGCCGCTGAGGCTGCTGAGGTGTCTGGCCTCGCCTGTGATATCTCGGAACTTCTGGAACGCCTGGTGACCGAAGACCTGCCTCTGCGGGACGACCGGACCCACGAGGGGATGCGGGTCGCCTATCATGCTGCCTGCTCGCTCCAGCATGGGCAAGGGGTGAAACAGGCCCCCAAGACGCTCCTGAAGCGCGCCGGATTCGATGTTGTCGAGCCCGTGGACAGTCATCTCTGCTGTGGTTCGGCGGGGACGTATAACATCCTGCAACCTGAGATCGCCGGGCAGTTGCGCGACCGTAAGGTCGGCACGCTGGAGCGGCTACAGCCGGAGGTGATCGCAGCCGGGAATATTGGCTGCATGACCCAGATCGGCACTGGGACTGATCTGCCGATTGTGCACACGGTGGAACTGCTCGATTGGGCGAGCGGAGGTCCGAAGCCCCGCAAATTGTCTCGGTGATTTCCACACAACTTCAGTTTTCCGAAACCCTGCTCCTGTAGACGTCCTGCCCATGAGAGGGATGAAGGAGATGGTTGTGCAACATGCGGTTCGAGCGTTGTGGATCTTCGTGTTTTGTGTGGCTGGGATGTCTCAAGCCTCGGCGGAGGGCACACCGTTCGATGCGGTGGGTCGGCTCAATCTGGGAGGTAGCGAGTACTGCACTGCAACCCTCATTGATGAGCAGTTCGTCGTGACAGCGGCACATTGTGTTGTGAGTGAAACGGGGACTCCGCGTGCTTTGGAAGGTCTGTCATTTCAGGCCGGCCTTTCTGGCAAAACGGCCCGCGCAGTTCGCAAGGTGAGGCGCGTTCTGATGCCCCGGGACTTCTCAGGAGATATGCAGGAACTGGCAAATCTGGCGCGGGATGTGGCGCTGTTGGTTCTCGACACACCCGTATCGCGTCAGAAAATTGCGCCTCTCCGGGTCGCACCGTCTGACGGGCAGATCTTTGGCTTCGCATCCTATTCCGGTCAGCGATCTACGCGGCTCACCGTTACTGAGGGGTGTGAAACCGCGCAGAGGTCTCAGGGCGCGTTGTTGCTGTCCTGCGAGGCCGAGCGCGGTGCGTCCGGTGCGCCGGTATTCGATCACGACGGCGCCGGTCAGATGCGACTTGTGTCTTTGATCACGGCAGAAGCGCGGCTGGGTGGAATGTCCGTACTGATTGGCTCCGACCTCCCGGCTGCGCTGGCCGATTTTCTGGCCGAACTGCATGGTGATCGTGTGGAATCATCGGAGGTTGCGATGGTACCCGGTTTGGTACCAGATCCGGTCTCGCGCGCCCACTGATCCGGCATTCCGAGGGAAAGCGGACGGCGTTGTTCGGTGTGCTTGGATCTTGAAATCGGGAAAGATGATCCACATCTCGTGTCTTGGCAGACGCCGGATCGGGTTTGCCAGATCGCTCGTCCCATAACGGGAGGGCAGACTAACGTATCGCTTTTGAAAGGATGCACCCTATGAGAACCTATGATCTCGCCCCGCTTTACCGTGCCACTGTCGGTTTTGATCAGATGGCCGATCTGATGGACCGCGTGATGCGCGACACCCGCAGCGGCGAGAGCTATCCCCCTTACAACATCGAGAAAACGGCTGACGACGCCTGGTCCATCGAGATCGCTGTCGCCGGGTTTGGTGAGGCTGACCTGAGTGTCGAACAGCGCGAGAAAGCGCTGATCGTGACTGGCAAGAAGGCCGCCGATGATGCCAAGCGCAACTACCTGCATCGCGGTATTGCGACCCGTGCGTTCGAGCGCCGGTTCCATCTGGCAGACCACGTCCGGGTTGAGGCCGCGCGCCATCGCGACGGAATGCTGGTGATCGAACTGCGCCGCGAGGTGCCCGACGCCCTGAAGCCGCGCCAGATCGCTATTGCGTCTGACCGTGCCGGAGCGATTGAGGCTGAAATCTCCGCCTGATCGCATAAAGGTCCCCGGCCAGCCAGGCCGGGGACCTCTCCCGTTGCCTCAGACGCTGAGGCAGATGTACTTCATCTCCAAATAGTCCTCGACCCCGTGATGGGAGCCCTCGCGACCCAGCCCGGACTGTTTCACACCGCCGAACGGGGCGACGGCGGTTGAAATGATCCCGGTATTCACACCGACAATCCCGTATTCAAGTGCCTCGGTGATCCGTGTCACGCGACCGAGATCATTGGCGTAGACATAGGACGCGAGGCCAAAGATCGTGTCATTGGCCAGCGCAATCGCCTCCTCGTCCGTCTCGAACCGGAAGAGCGGCGCCAGCGGGCCGAAGGTCTCGTCCGTGGCAAACTGCATCTCCTGCGTCGCGCCGGTGATGATCGTTGGCTCAAAGAACGTCCCGCCCATCTCGTGGCGACTGCCCCCATGGATCACCTCGCCGCCCTTTGCGACGGCATCAGCGATGTGGCTTTCCACCTTTTCGACTGCACTCGGCTCGATCAGGGGACCGAAATCGGTGCCGTCCTCCAACCCGTCGCCGACCTTCATTTGCGACAGCCGGTCGCGCAGTTTCGCGGCAAAGGCGTCATAGATGCCGGACTGCACATAAATCCGGTTGGCGCAGACGCAGGTCTGACCGGCATTGCGGAATTTGCAGGCAATGGCCCCCTCGACGGCCTTGTCCAGATCGGCATCGTCAAAGACCAGAAACGGCGCATTGCCGCCGAGTTCCATGGAGCATTTCATCACCTGATCCGCCGCTTGCCGCAGCAGGATGCGCCCGACCTCGGTCGAGCCGGTAAAGCTCAGCTTGCGCACTGTCGGGTTCTCGCAGAACTCCTTGCCAATGCCGGAGGAATCGGACGAGGGCAGGATGGACAACACGCCCTTGGGAATGCCCGCCCGGTCGGCGAGGACACCCAGCGCCAGCGCCGAGAGCGGGGTGAGCGTCGGCGGGCGCACGACAAAGCTGCACCCGACCGCCAGCGCTGGACCTGCCTTGCGGGTGATCATCGCGTTGGGGAAATTCCACGGCGTGATCGCAGCGGCGACACCGATGGGCTGCTTGATCACGTGGATGCGCTTGTCCGGCGCGTGGCCGGGGATGATCTCGCCGCGCACGCGCAGCGCCTCTTCGGCGAACCATTTGATAAAGCTGGCACCGTAGGTGATCTCGCCCTTGGCCTCGGCAAGCGGCTTGCCCTGTTCGGCGGTCAGGATGCGCGCCAGATCGTCTGCGTTCTCCATCATCAGGCTGTACCAGCGACGCAGCACCTCGGCGCGCTCTTCGGCGGTGCGCGCGGCCCAGTCTTTCTGCGCGGCTTCGGCGGCATCGATGGCGCGGGCGACTTCCGCGCGGGACAGGTCCGCAACCTCGGCCAGCACATCACCACGCGCGGGGTTTGTCACCTCAAAGGTCTTGCCCCCTTCGGCATCGACCCACTCCCCGGCCAGATAGGCCTGGGTCGCAAGCAGGCTCGGGTCCGTGAGCAGTGCGCTGAAATCCGTCTTGTTCAACATGTGATGCATCCTCCCATGGGCACAGATGAGCGTGTCCTGCACTACGTTGCGCTTTTCCGCGTCAGGGGTCTAGATGTCTGTGGTGCATGAAGGAGGGGCGGATGGTCACGGATCTGGACTATGACAACGGGGCCGCGGTGGCCGGATCAGAGCGCTATGGTGCGATCTGGACCAAGGCGGCGGCGGCCTTTCGCGACGCGCTGGGATCACGGGCGAGGCTCGGCCTGCCCTACGGTCCCGCCCCTCGGGAGCGCGCGGACCTTTTCCTACCCGAATGCTCCACAGAGGGGTTGGTGATCTACATCCACGGCGGCTACTGGCGCTCCCGCGACCGCGACGACTGGTCCCATTTCGCAGAAGGCTCGCTGGCCCGGGGGCAGGCGGTGGCGATGCCATCCTACACGCTGGCGCCGCAGATCACCCTGACCACCATGGCCGAACGTCTCGCCGCCGCCGTAGAGATGCTGGCGGGGGAGGTTCCGGACGTGCCGATCCGTCTGGTCGGCCATTCGGCTGGCGGGCATATGGTGGCGCGCCTGATCGCGGAGGGCAGCGCGTTGCCGGATGTGGTTCTGGCACGCATCACCCACGTGATGTCGATCTCACCGATCTCGGATCTGACCCCGCTCCTCGGTCTGGCGCTGAACGATGATTTACGCCTGACGCCGGAGGAGGCGCAGGCCGAGAGCCCTCTGTTCCTTAACAAGCGGAGCAAGACGCTTGTCAGCGTCTGGGTGGGCGCGGACGAACTGCCCGCCTTCGTGGATCAGGCGCGCTGGCTGGCGGGGGCGTGGGACGCACCGCTCCACGAGGTCGCGGGGCGGCACCACTTCGACATCATCGACGCGCTCCGGGATGCCGAGAGCGACATGGTCCGGACATTGCTCGACTGAGCGTCACTCCCAGCAGGAGATGAGCACCGTCACCTGCCCCGCGAGCCGGTCGAGCTGTGTGATGGTCAGGGCGCTGTCAGAGCGGCTCCGCTCCGGTGAGATGCCAGACGCTTCGAGGAACCCGACGATATTTGCGATGCCCGTCGCATGGTTTACCTGATCGGGGAGACGACGCGGGAGGTCATCCCGCGGTTGCAGGGTAGCGACCAGCGCGCCGGACGGTGCAAAGACGGGCCCCCCTGCGTCCCCGGGGCGGGCATCAAGCGCATATCTCTCGTGCTGTTCCGACCCCGCCAGCCCGGTCAGCGAAGCCAGACGCCCCGTAGTCAGGGTGGGTGCCGGGAGCTGGCCGCCAAAGGCGTACCCCGCGAGAATGGCCGTTTGCTCCGGGCGCAGGGGGGCTTGAGCGAGCTTGGCGGTGGCCATGGGAACTTGCGATGTCTCTGGCAGCAGGAGGGCCAGTCCACGGTCCGGGTCGCTGTGACTTACGGTGACTTTTACCCCACTCCCGAGGCTGATGTGTCCGCATCGGTCCAACTGCTCAAGCGCCGTGAGAACCTCGCCCTGAGCGCCAACATAGACGCCTGATCGGGTAAAGATCGGGCGCCGCACCTCCAGCCCGGCCAAAAGATCCACGGGTTCGCCGGGGGCCTCAGTGACCGGGGGCAGGACCTTGCGGGGCAGGGTCGCAAAGCTCTGCTGCATCTGGGCGAGCACCCGGGTCCGGCGGTCTTCATCGCCTGCCGGCCAGACCAGCGTGAACCCCTTGAGGGCACCGTTCTGCGCCCGGACCTCTGTATGGCTGACGATCTCGTCATTCTCACCCGTCAGGACAAAATTTCGCTCCTCCAGACTACGCGGGCCGGTCTCTGGCACGATCTCCAGCGTCTGCATTGCCGCGTAGAGGCTGCGCAGTTCAGAGGAGCCGCCGGCTTCGGAAATCAGCAGCACCGTTGCGGCAGGCGAAGCGTTTTCGCGCGGTTCATAGATAACGAAGGGCGGCGCGATGCGGGGGGCGCTAAGGACGCCCAGCGGCAGCTCAAGCATCACGCCCGCCGTGTCATCCTCGACCATCTCCATCCCCAACCCATCAAACACCGCCTTGTAGGCGCCGAGGAGTTGGTCGCGTTGGCGGGTCGTCAGAATGCCTGTTGGCTCCAGACCACTGTCCTGTTGCCAATCCGCCATTGCGCTCCGGGTGCCTTCGCCGAACGCCCCGTCCAGCGTCCCGCGATAGTGTCCGGCCCACGCGAGAGCGGCCTGAAGCGCCACGCGCGTTTCCGCGTCGAGCCGTGCTTCACCGGCCCGGGCGGCAGCTGGTGTCTCGTCGACCGTTCCCGGAGCGGGTCCCAGCGCAGGCGGAGGATCTCCGGCGGAGGCGGCGCCGAGTGACGGCGCGTTGGAGGGTCCACGCCCTGCCACCGGCCATAACTGCTGACCGAAATTTGCGCCATCGACCGCGTAGGCGTCCTTCGGAATCAGACCAGCTGCAACCAGCTGCCGTCGCAAGGCAGGCGCCATCGCGCGTTCGACAGGGCCGACAACGATGGCATTCCAGGACGAGTTTTCGAGATCATAGGCCGCAACACCGTCGATCTGCGCATCGTAGCCTTGCGCGGCCTCGATGGCTTCGGCCTGGGACCGTTTCGCTTCGATCTGAAGCCACACCTCCTCGGCCATGGCAGGTGTCGTCAGAAGCAGGATCAGGCTGACCTTCAGCAGTCTTTTGACCATTTTGCCCTCATTCTTGGCCGCGCCTGAAGCACAAGCGCCGCAGCGGTCCGGTCTGGGTGCTTGCCTTGTTTCACAAGCCTGAGCGGGAATGACAATGGGCCAGTTGGTGCAAGGTGTTCCTGCCATCGATCAATCGGGCGGTGAGATCTCCAGTTTCACATTGGCGTACCAGTCGGCGATGTCGCGGATCTGGTCGTCGGTGAGGTCTGCGGCGATCCCGGACATGATCTCGTGCTGGCGCTGGCCGCTGCGGAAAGCCTTCAGTTGCGTGTCGAGATAGATGTTCACCTCACCCGCAAGGTTTGGTGCGTCGAGTAAGGTCGAGAGGCCGTCCGCCCCATGACAGGCGACGCAGGCGCCAGGCGCGTCACCGGCGTCGGTGCCGTCGGGCAGCGTCGCGCTGGCCTCGTGTTCGGCGTACCACGCGGCCACGTCCGAGATTTGCTGCGCTGAGAGTCCCGCCGCCACGATGGACATCATCTCATGCTCGCGGGCGCCGGTCTTGAAGGCCATGAGCTGCGCTTCGAGATAGGCTTGGGGCTCGCCGCCGATATGGGGTGCGATGGGTATCTGGGCATAACCGTCCAACCCGTGACAGGTTCGGCACATATTGGCGATCAGCCGCCCGGCGGCCGGATCATCGGCCTGAGCTGGCAGTCCCCCGGCGAGCGTCAGCCCGCCGAGGATGAGTGTCGCAGCACCCTTCATCCGTCTGTTGAGGGGTTGTAGGCGATACGCCAGATCGCTCCGGCGAAGTCGTCGGAGACCAGCATGGAGCCGTCGGGCAGGAACTCGATATCCATCGGACGGCCCCGGTATTCGCCGGTATCCTCATCGAGCCAGCCATCGGCAAAAACCTCGGCCCCGGTCGCATTGCCCTCCTCATCGAGCGCGGTGAACATCACCCGCGCACCTACCGGCGTCGTGCGGTTCCACGACCCATGCTGCGCCCAGAAAATGCCGCCGTGATACTGATTGGGGAACGAGTCGTCGTGGTAGAACCGCATCCCCAGATCCGCCGCATGGGCGGTCAGTTCCAGTTGCGGTTCCACAAAGGTCACGCCCTCGGGCCGTGGCACATCCTTGTAGTCGGGGATCTCTACCCGGGAATTGGTCCACGGGAAGCCGAAATGCTGCCCGGCTTCTGTCTGACGGTTCAGCTCGCCCGGCGGGATATCATCGCCCATGCCGTCCACCTGATTGTCGGTCCACCACAGTTCGCCCGTGGCCGGGTTGAAGTCCTGCCCGACCGAGTTTCGGACCCCGCGGGTGTAGACTTCCCGGCCCGAGCCGTCCGTCTTCATGCGGATGATGCCGCCGATGCCGAGTTTGTCATAGAGCTCGACCTTCTCTTTGGGTTGCACGTTGTGCGGCTGGCCGAGGGAGACATAAAGCATCCCGTCCGGCCCGATGTCGCAGACCCGCGCCGAGTGGTTAAAGCTCTCTTCTTCCGCCGGGATCAGATCTCCCTGCGCCACCACGGTGCCCACGGCGATATCGGGGCTCTCAAAAAAGAACTCGGCCGCCGGGAACACGAGGATTCGGTTGCGTTCGGCAATGTAGAGAAACCCGTCAGGCGAAAAGCACGGCCCGTTCGGAATGTCGAAGGTCACCGAGGGGGCGAAATCCTTGACCTCATCGGCCACGCGGTTGCGATCCCGGTCGACGATGGACCAGACCTTGTCCTTGCGCGTACCGGCAAACAGCACCGTCCCCTGCGGCGCCATCGCCATAGATCGGGCATCCGGCACAACGGCGTAGAGGCTGACCTCGAATCCGTCGGGAACGTTGATATGCGGCACGATGGACTTGAGTGCGTCGGTCCGCTCGCCCTCCTGATCCACGAAGGTAAAGCTCGCGTCGGTCTTTTGCATATTCCCGAGCTTTTCCATGTTGTCGTCGGCCAGCGCCGGTGCAGTCAGCATGGTGCCCAGCAAAAATGCGGACAGAGTCGTTCTGTTCATCACGATATCCTCCCAGAAAAGCGAGGAGGGTCTGCTGCCTTTGGCTTGAGTCTATACCCTCCACAACACGCAATGATTGTTGCTCAACCTCTGACATGTCAACTTATTTGGGAGTTTGCGCATGTCTGATGCATCCCATAGCCGAGTAGGTCTGGCGTATCGCGCGACAATCCCGGCGCCGGGCAATGACAATGCCACGCCCGATTGACCCTCCGGGTCAGTCTGCCTATGCAGGCCCGGCTTTCTTTGCGGAGGGTTTGCCCCCAATGTCTCGTCCCGTTTGCTTTCAGGATATCCTTATGGCGCTCCAGTCCTACTGGGCCGGCACCGGATGCGCGGTGTTGCAGCCTTATGACATGGAGGTGGGGGCGGGGACGTTCCACCCGGCGACCACGATGCGCTCTCTTGGGCCAAAGCCATGGGCCGCGGCCTATGTCCAGCCCTCGCGCCGCCCAACGGACGGGCGCTATGGGGACAGCCCGAACCGTCTCCAGCATTACTACCAGTATCAGGTGATCATCAAACCGTCGCCGCCGGACCTGCAGGAGCTCTATCTCGGCTCGCTCAAGGCCATCGGCATCGACACCGACCTGCATGACATCCGCTTTGTCGAGGATGACTGGGAGAGCCCGACGCTGGGCGCCTGGGGTCTCGGCTGGGAGGTCTGGTGCGACGGGATGGAAGTCAGCCAGTTCACCTATTTCCAGCAGGTGGGTGGCCATGACTGCCACCCGGTCTCGGGCGAGCTGACCTACGGACTGGAGCGTCTGGCCATGTATGTGCTCGGCGTCGATCATGTGATGGACATGCCGTTCAACCACCCCGACAGCGCGCAGCCCCTGACCTATGGCGACGTGTTCCGCGAGGCGGAGGCGCAATATGCGCGGTTCAACTTTGACACCGCGAATACGGCGGATCTGTTCGAGCACTTCAAGGAAGCCGAGGCGGAATGTGCCGCGATCCTGAGCCAGCCCGCCGAGGACCCCCGCACCGGACGCCGCATCGTCATGGCGCTGCCAGCTTATGACCAGTGCATCAAGGCGAGCCATATCTTCAACCTGCTGGACGCGCGCGGGGTGATCTCGGTGACCGAACGGCAGAGCTATATCGGCCGCGTCCGGGCGTTGGCCAAGCAATGCGCCGATGCGTTCGTTCAGACCGAGGCAGGGGGCTACGCGCCCGACGCGCCATGAGCGGCAAATTTATCGTCGGCGCGCTGGCCGTCCTCGCGCTGATCACGGCTGTGTCGGTCTATTACCTGCAGGTCTATCATTTCTACGACACGGTCAGCCCTGAGGGGTTCACGATCGAGACGGCGGCGGGGCCGATGGCGCTGGTGGCTGAGAACATTGAGGCCATCGACGCGGACAGCTCCCCGATCCGCTTTCGCGCGTGCTTCGACACCGACGCGACGCTCCCTGACGGCGCTGTCCCCTATGAGGACGCGATCCCGCTGACCGCGCCGTTCTGGTTCGGCTGCTTCGACGCGGAGGCCGTCGGCGCCGCGCTGGAGGCGGGTGAGGCAACGGCGTGGCTGGCGCAAAAGAACATTGCTTATGGCGTGGACCGGGTCGTCGCGGTGACCAACGATGGCCGGGGCTATGTCTGGCACCAGCTCAACAATTGCGGCGAAACCGACAATTTCGGCAACCCGGTGGGCGACGCCTGCCCGGAGCGACAGGACTGACCGCGCATTGATTTCACCCGTTTGGGGGATGCCCACTGCGCGCCAAGGAGCAAGATAAGTCCATCTTCAAACGATGGTGGATATCATGGCCCTTCTTTCTCGTTTTTCTGCGCCCGCCCTGCTGGGCCTCGCCTGCCTGATGGGCGCGACCACGGCCCAGAGTGGCAATCTCGAACTTAACCTTACCGGAACGCCCTGTTTCATGGGAACCGGCGATGTTGCCGTTACGGTGGAGGTGGACAACTTCACGACTGCTACTCTGAATGGACGGGTAATTTTCGAGGTCGCGCACCACAGTTATCTTAAAGGTGACGGCAAGAACTTCTCGCTCAGGCCGACAGACGGAATCACGGCCCAGATGAGTACCCGCATCAGCTCGAAACATCTCAGACCATATCCCGGTTCGCCGGTGGGAACGATGCTGCTGACCGTCTACGCGCCGGATGCCAGCGGCAGCAACCTGCTCCATCCGGGTTTCCAACGGACCATTGGTCTGTGCCCCGGATCTCCTCCGCCCCCGCCCACAAATCGGTTCCGTCCCGCCCAGAAGTCTGGACCGACTCTGACGCCGCTTCTGAAGTAGGCAGACTCAAGCGCTCCTCAACCCCGTTGCTCAACGGAAACCGGCGGGGGTGCGGCGAGACACATCTCCGCACCCGCATCCTGCGCCTCCTGACTCTGGTGTTCCGGGGCAAGGTCTGGACCCTGATCGCGTGGTGTGGGCTGTGGGAGGATTTTCGCATGTTCCGCGAGGATCGCATGACGGCAGTGACGCCCGCAGGCCGTTTTGCTCACGCGCCGGGGCAGAGCCTGGCGGATTTCTACATCCGGCAGGCCTGCGAGGGCTTGGACCGGGTCAGACCGGCATCTCGCGCGCCGTGATCGTGTAGGCAAAGCCCTCGGGATCCAGCTCATCGAGCCGGCGACCGCCGAATTCCGCCATTGGATACATCAGGAAGGGCACGGGCCCAAAGCCCGCCCCCGGCAACACCACGTCATGGGCGGCGTTATACGCGATCCAGTTGCCCTCGGCGGCTCCAAAGAGCATCGCCTCGGCGTCAGGCTGTTTCTCGGGCTCCTGAAGAGCGACCTTGCGCACATCGGCAGGGTCGGCGGGCACCCAGCCAAACCCCTCCAGCCAGACATCCGCGCGGCAATGCTGCGCGCCGGTGATGTTGGTGTCTTTGGCTCCAAGGCTATGATATCCGCGATCCGACGGCGCCACGCGGATGCCGTAGAGATCCCGTGCGGGCAGGTCGACGGACCGGGCTAAACCCACGTAAAGCGCGTTCAGATCGGCGCATTTGCCGGTCAGATCGCCCATCTGCAGCATCGAAGCGACGTCCCCCAGACCACAGCCCCGCGTCTCGGGGTTGCGCTCGGTCTCGGCGACGACCCAGTCATAAAGTCTCCGGGCTTTCTCCAGATCGCTTTGCGCCCGCCCCACAGCCGCTTCGGCGGTCTCGGCGACGATGCCATCAGTGGGGATCAAGGCGGTCGGGGCCGTGTGATGGGCGCGCTCGGCGGGGGATAATGCTAAGGCCTGCGCGGGCATGGTCAGATCTACGCTCCGGTCGCGGGTGGTGATCTCTGATGTCACCTCCAGCACCGCCTCCGCCTCGTCGCCGGTCCAGACGGCGTGCACCATGCCCGCATCGCCAGACCGCAGGAGGGACACCTCGCCCGCCGAGCCGGTCCAGCGGGTGTCACCGGGGCGGGACCAGAGCGGGTCGTCGAGGCTTGGCACCGGGACCCAGGCTTGGCCCGCCTGACCTTTGGGCAGGCTCAGATGGGTGGTCACCTCATAGCGCCGCCACGCCCCCACGCCCGAGGCACGAGCGGACACAGGCAAGGACAGCGCGGCCCCAAAGCCCGCCATTGCAGCGATAAACTCACGTCTCATCATGCTTTGGGTCATCCCGCACTCCGTCACACTGGCCTTTGGCGGGGGGCGTTACGCAAGCCTCGTCCGAATGACAAGCCGGGCTCAGCGCCGGGGCGGCTCCAGATCGCGCCATGTGCCCGGTTCCAGCCCATCCAGCGCATAGGGTCCGATCCGCCAGCGCACCAGCCGCAGACACGGGAGACCCACATGGGCGACCATGCGCCGCACCTGCCGGTTACGCCCCTCACGGATGGTCATCGACAGCCATGCATCGGGAACCGTCAGCCTAACCCGCACCGGCGGATCGCGCTCCCACAGCTCGGGCGGCTCGATCCGCGTCACCTCGGCGGGACGGGTCGGGCCGTCCTTCAGGGTCACGCCGGTCCGGAGCGCCTCAAGCTGGTCCTCCTGAGGACCGCCCTCCACCTGCACGAGGTAGGTCTTCGGCATCTTATGCTTGGGATCGGTCAATCGCGCCTGCAAGCCACCATCGTTGGTGAGAAGCAGCAGCCCCTCGCTGTCCCGGTCCAGCCGCCCAGCAGGATAGAGCCCCGGCAGATCCAGATGTCGCCCGAGCCCCGGCCAGTGGGTGTCGTCAGTGAACTGGCTGAGCACATTCATCGGTTTGTTGAAGGCCACCAGCCGGGGCGGGCCACTGCGGGCAGCGCGGGCTCTGGGGCGGGGCCGCGACATGGAAGCTCAGGCGGCGCTGCGGGTCAGGTCGAGGAACACGTCCTCAAGATCCGGCTCCTCGATGGACACATCGGCGATCTCCACCCCGGCCTCGCGCAACTTTGCCAGAATATCCCCGGGCTTGACCTTGGTTCGCGCGTAGCGGAAGGCCAGCCGTCCGCCCGCGCGGGTCTCCATCTCGACGCCTTCCGGCAGGCTGAGTGTCCCGGCGGGGGGGGAGACGGGCTCGATCACCAGCGTTTTCGAATCGATCCGCGAGACGAGGTTGCGCGTGGTGTCCCGGATCAGCAGTTCGCCGTGGTTGATGATGGCGATCTCGTCGCACATCTCCTCGGCCTCTTCGAGGTAGTGGGTCGTCAGAATGATCGTCTTGCCCTGCTCGTTGAGCTTGCGGACATTGCGCCAAAGCATCTGGCGCAGCTCGATATCCACGCCCGCCGTGGGCTCATCGAGGACGAGGATCTGCGGATCATGGACCAGCGCCTTGCCCAACAACAGCCGCCGCCGCATCCCCCCCGAGAGCGCCCGCGCATAGGCCTCTCCCTTGTCGCTGAGGCCGATCATTTCGAGGATTTCCTCGGTGCGCCGCTGGGATTTTGGCACCCCGTAAAGTCCGGCCTGCACGTCCAGCGAACTGCGGGGGGTAAAGAACGGATCGAGATTCAGCTCCTGAGGCATGACGCCAATAGCGGCACGGGACTGGCGCGGGTTCACGTCCTGATCGAATCCCCAGATCTTTACGTTGCCCGCGGTTTTCACCACCAGACCGGCGAGGATGTTGATCATCGTCGATTTGCCCGCGCCGTTCGGCCCCAAAAGTCCAAAGATCGAGCCCTTGGGGATCGCGAGATCGACGCCTTTCAGCGCTTCCTTGGCCTCGCTGCGCTTGGTCGCCGCGTAGGTTTTCCGCAATCCGGTGATTTCGATGGCGTTCTCGACCATGTGGCGCTCCTGCCCTTGCCGCTCACCCCGTGCGGTGAGTATTATCAACCCGATCTAAGACTCCTGCCCGCCACGGGCAAGCCATGAGGACAACAGATGACCGACAACACCGCCCCAGACGCCCCCGAGGTCGAGGAAGTCACCGCCACCCGCGTTGCCTGTGACGGCCACATGACCCACCCGCGTGTCTGGCTGCAAATCCCGCTCGATCGCGGCTGGGTCGAGTGCAACTACTGCGACAAACGCTTTGTGCTGAAGGACGGCGCCGGGGGGCACTGACCCCATGCGCGTGCTCGTGGCCTTGTTGCTGATGATCCTCGCGACGGCGGGGATGGCAGAGGAACGGCCGCGCCACGGGCTGATCGAGAACCGCACCGGGTTGCCCCTGACCCTGCCCTTGCAGGTCAAAACCCTGCCGGGGCGGGATTATTATCTGGACCTGCGTACCGCCGAGACCGGGCAGAGCGCGGTGCTGGCCTACATCCATGGCGGGCAGTTTTTCCGCCTGTTGATGCCGCCCGGGACATATGAACTCCACGCTGCAACCGGGTCCGACTGGCGGGGACCCGAGGCCCTGTTCGGGCCGGACACCGAGTTTTTCGACCTTCCCAATCCGCTGACCTTCCGCGCCGGATACGCGACGAAGAACGGTCACCTCATCGACCTGACAAAGCAAGGCCAGCTCACCGCCGTGCCGGTACGACCGCTGACCCTGTGCCAATATCCCTTGTCGGTCATGGCGAGGCAAAGCGCGACAGAAGATTCGATCCCCGTACCGAAGGTTGATCCTGCCTTTGACACGGGCCTGCCGTTCTACGGTCCCGACCCCGACCGCCAGGGGCTGGAAAAGCTGGGGATCGAGACGGATCCGTTCGATCTGCGCCCCGGCCCATTCGACCCCAAGGGTTTGCCGGAGACCGGCACCGCGCCGATCGACCAAGAGCGCATCCGCACGCGCCTCTGCCTCTGAGGCCTTCCCTCGCGGCGCAAAACGCGGCATCACCCCGGGGGCAATCATCTGAGCGAAAGAGGCACCGCCATGGCATTCGGCAAGGGACATCACCTGCATCTCGTGGACGGCTCCGCCTTTATCTTCCGTGCCTTCCACGCCCTGCCGCCCCTGACCCGCAAATCCGACGGGCTGCCCGTCGGAGCCGTGTCAGGCTTTGTGAACATGCTGTGGAAGATGATCCAGGACAACAAAGGCCCCGACGCTCCCACCCATGCGGCGGTGGTCTTCGACAAGGGCTCGCACACATTTCGCAACGATCTCTACGATCAGTATAAGGCCAACCGCGACGCCATGCCCGAGGATCTGCGCCCCCAGATCCCGCTGACCCGCGAGGCCACACGGGCCTTTAACCTTGCCTGTCTGGAGCAGGAAGGGTTCGAGGCGGATGACATCATCGCTACGCTGGCCTGCCGCGCGCGCGAGGCGGGCGCGCGGGTTACGATCATCTCGTCGGACAAAGACCTGATGCAGCTCGTGGGTGGCGGTGTCGAGATGCTCGACGCGATGAAAAATGCCCGCATCGACCGTGACGGGGTGGTGGCGAAATTCGGCGTCGGTCCCGAGCATGTGGTGGATGTGCAGGCGCTGGCGGGCGATTCGGTGGACAACGTACCCGGCGCGCCCGGCATCGGCATCAAGACCGCCGCTCAGTTGATCAACGAATACGGCTCTCTCGAAGAGCTCCTCAACCGCGCCGAAGAGATCAAACAGCCCAAGCGCCGACAGACCCTGATCGAGCACCGCGCCCAGATTGAGCTGTCCAAACGGCTCGTGCAGCTCGATTGCGAGATGGAGCTCGATTACGGCTTCGAGGCGCTGGAAGTGCGGGAGCCCGAGGCCGAACCGCTGCTGGAGTTCCTGCAGCAGATGGAGTTCCGCAGCATTGTGAAACGGGTGTCAGAGGCGCTGGGGGCTGAGCCTCCCGCCAGCCCCGAAGCGACCGGGACCCCGCCGGACACCCCGGCTGATGTCCCGTTCCCCGAAGAGTATATCTGGATCCGTGATGAGGCCGCCCTCTCCGACTGGGTCGCCCGCGCCACGGCGCAGGGCTATGTGGCCGTCGATACGGAGACCACCAGCCTGAACGAGATGCAGGCAGAGCTCGTGGGCATTTCGCTGGCGCTCAGCCCCGGCAAGGCCGCCTATATCCCGCTGACCCACGTCAAGGACGGGGGCGACGACCTCTTTGCCGATAACGCACTCTCCGACGGGCAGGTCCCGCTTGAACGCGCGCTAGAGATCCTGAAGCCAATGCTGGAGGATGCCTCGGTCCTGAAGATTCTCCAGAACGCCAAATACGATCTGAAGATCCTCGCCCGCTACGGCATAACCCTCGCACCGGTGGATGACACGATGCTCCTGTCCTACGCGCTCCATGGGGGCTTGCACGGGCACGGAATGGATGCGCTCAGCGAGAAATACCTCGACCACACCCCTATCCCGATCAAAGAGCTGATCGGCTCGGGCAAGAGTCAGATCACCTTCGACAAGGTTCCCGTGGACAAGGCCGTGCGCTACGCTGCCGAGGATGCGGACATCACCCTGCGCCTGTGGCAGCGCTTTAAACCGCTCCTCCATCGCAGCGCCGTCACCACGGTGTATGAGACGCTGGAGCGCCCTCTGATCCCCGTGCTGGCCCGGATGGAAATGACCGGGATCCAGGTCGATCGCAGCGTACTGTCGCGCATGTCCGGGGCCTTTGCCCAGAAAATGGCGGGGCTGGAGGATGAGATCCGCGAGCTCGCGGGCGAAGATTTCAACGTGGGGTCCCCGAAACAGCTGGGCGAGATCCTCTTTGGAAAGCTCGGCCTGCCCGGCGGTAAAAAGGGCAAGACCGGCGCCTATTCCACCGGCGCGGACATCCTCGAAGACCTCGCAACCGAGCACGAACTGCCGCGCAAAGTGCTCGACTGGCGGGCCCTGTCAAAGCTGAAATCCACCTACACCGATGCGCTGCAGGACCATATCGACCCCGACACGGGCCGCGTGCACACCTCCTATGTAATCGCGGGCGCCAATACCGGCCGCCTCGCCTCGACCGATCCGAACCTGCAAAACATCCCCGTGCGCAGCGAAGAGGGCCGCCGGATCCGTACAGCCTTCGTCGCGCCGGAGGGTAAGGCTTTGGTCAGCCTCGACTATTCTCAGATCGAGCTGCGGATCCTCGCCCATATCGCGGACATTGACGCGCTGAAACAAGCGTTTCGTGAGGGGCAGGACATCCACGCCGCCACCGCGTCGGAGATGTTCAACGTCCCCCTCGACGAGATGACGCACGAGATCCGCCGTCAGGCCAAGGCAATCAATTTTGGCGTGATCTACGGCATTTCCGGCTTTGGCCTCGCGCGCAATCTGCGGATTCCGCGCGATGAGGCACAGGGCTTTATAGACCGCTATTTCGAGCGCTTCCCCGGCATCAAGGATTACATGGCCGAGACCACCGCCTTTGCCAAAGAGCATGGCCGCGTCGAGACCCTGTTTGGCCGCCGCATCCATACGCCCGAGATCAACGCCAAGGGTCCCGGCGCAGGCTTCGCCAAACGCGCCGCGATCAATGCGCCCATTCAGGGCACCGCCGCCGATGTGATCCGGCGCGCGATGGTGCGGATGGAGGCGGCGATTGCCGATCTGCCGGCAAAGATGCTCCTGCAAGTCCATGACGAACTCTTGTTCGAGGTGGAGGAGGGCCATGAGGACGCGCTTATCGCCCACGCCCGTGAGGTGATGGAGCGTGCCTCCCTGCCCGCCGTGGACCTGTCAGTTCCGCTGGTCGTCGATGCCGGGCAGGGTCCGAATTGGGCCGAGGCGCATTAAGCGCTCTCAGCGCGCGGCCTGCCCGCGCGCCATTTGTACCAGCAGAATCCCCGTCATGATCACTGCGACGCCGAGGAGGTCGAGCGGGGTGATGGCTTCGCCGAGGATCAGCGCCGCGATCGCGACCCCCAGGAACGGGTTGAGGAAGTGAAACGTGGCCGCCCGAACTGGCCCGATCCGCCTGACCAGCCAGAACCACACGACCGTCGCGGCGAGCCCCGGCACCAATGTGGTATAAGCGAAGGCGCCGAGGAAGATCGGGGACCAATCCACCGACCCTTCTTCGAAGCCCAGCGCGGCGATGCCGAGGAGTCCCGAGCCCACCAGCATTTGCAGCCCCACCACCATCAGGACATTGCCGCCCGAGGCCGCGCCGCGCAGGGACAGCGTGGCGACGGTCAGCGCGATAACCCCGCCGATGCAGAGCAGAATCCCGGCCAAAGGTGCACCACCGCCGATCCGGCTGCCCATGACCAGACACACCCCGGCAAGACCCAGAATCAACCCCAGCACGCCTCGCGCGGGCAGGCGCTCGCCAAAGGCCAGCCAACTTGCCAGTGCCACAATCAGAGGCATGGTCGAAGCGATGATCGCCGCCAGACTCGCTTCGACTTGCTGCATGGCGACGAAATTCAGGCCCAGATAGAGGGCGTTCTGACACAGGCCAAAGATGAAGGTCAGCCGCCATTGGGACCGGGTCAGCCGCCAGCTCTGCCCCAGGGCCCACGCGATCAGCACCGCCAGCGCTCCTGACAGTGCAAAGCGGATCGACAGAGCGCCCAGCGGCGGGGCATGAGCGACGATGATCCGGGCCGAAGTAAAGGCCGAGGACCACATCACCGCAAACCCCAACCCCATGGCAAGCGCGCGCAGGTCCATCAGGCGAGGGTCACCCCGGCGTCACGCATGGCCTCCAGCGCCGCGTCCTTCGATCCGTCGAGGTCGATGGCCGCCGAAAGCCCCGGCAGCACTGTGACCTCATAGCCAAACCGCGCCGCGTCCAGCGCCGAATAGTTTACGCAGAAATCGAGTGCCAGCCCCACCATCGTCAGATGCCCGATGCCGCGCGTCTTCAGGTAGCCGTCGAGCCCGGTGGGCGTCTGGCGGTCGTTCTCGAAAAACGCGGAATAGCTGTCGATCTGCGAATTGTACCCTTTGCGGAGGATCAGGTCGCCATCGGTCCGGAGCCCCGGCACAAACTCCGCCCCCTTGCTGCCCTGCACACAGTGATCGGGCCACAGCACTTGCGGGCCATAGGGCATCTCGGTCAGGTCATAGGGCGCGCGGCCGTCATGGCTGGAGGCAAAGGACGAATGCCCCGCCGGGTGCCAGTCCTGCGTCAGGATCACGGTGCGGAACGTGTCCATCAGCGCGTTGATCCCCGGCACCAGCGCATCACCACCGGGCACGGCCAGCGCGCCACCGGGGCAAAAGTCGTTCTGCATGTCGATGACGATCAGGGCGTGGGTATCGGCGGTCATGGTGTCTTGTCCCTTCGGGGTACATGTCAGGTGCGTCGCCGGAACAGGCCGCGCGGAAGGAACATCACCAGATTGCCCACGAGGGTCAACAGCACACCGGCCAGTGCCGTGCCGGTCCAGACATAGCCTTCGAAGACGGTTGAGATCGCCAGCGCCACGACGGGGAAGAATACCGTCGCATAGGCCGCCCGGGCCGACCCGATCCGCGCCACCATGATGAGGTAGGTGGTAAAGGCCACTACCGAGCCGATCACCGACAGATACAGCATCGCGGTCCAGTAGGCCGGAACATCTGGAACGACAATCGGGGTCCGGCTGCTGAGTGTCAGCGTCAGCAGTACCAGCGCACCGAAGCACATACCCCAGGCGTTGGCTGTCACCGGCGTGACTCCCCGCGCACCGTTCATGCGAGACGCCATGTTGCCGAGAGAGAACAGCATTGTGCCCAGACCTGCCCATGCGACGCCGCGCAGCGTGTCGGCGTTCAGCGTGGCGATGAGGTCCTGCCAGAAGATCAGCACCAGCCCCGCCAGCCCGATACCCCCCGCGAGCACCACGCGAAATGTGATCCGCTCGCCAAAGAAAATCCGGGCGTTCACCGCGTTTAAAATTGCCGAGAGCGAGAACATGACCGCGACAAACCCCGAGGGGATCAGCGCCGTGGCCCGGTAGAATGCGAGGTAGTTCAGGGAGAAGAGGCACAGCGCCTGCAAGATCACATAGCGCCAGACAAGAGGACGCTTAAGGCGCCCGATAATCAGAAGTCCCGAGACCATGACAACAGCGGCCAGAACGAAGCGGTAGAGCGCTGATACGATCAGCGGCGCGTGCGGGACCTGCACCGCGACCGCGTACCATGTGCTGCCCCAGACGAGCACCGTCACCACAAAGAGCAGCACGTTCTGCATTCAGAAATGCACCTTATGTCTCGCGGGCGGGCGGCCCGATCACCTCTGACGGCTGGAGCGATTGATCTTCCGGGCCTTGGCGCGGGCTTTGGCGGAGGCTTTCCCCTTGAAGCGTCGCGGCGCAGCGGCTCGGCGGCCCTTGCGGCCCCCGCCTTTGGGCAGGCTCTCCCCCTCGACCTCCAGCAGGTCAAGGATCAGCCCGCCCGTCACCGGGGCTGCGTCGGCGATGCGCACCAGAACGCGCTGGCCCATCTCGAACTGCCGCCCCGTCTCGACCCCCATCAGGGTTTGCGCATCGCGGTCATAGTCGAAATACTCGTGGCCCAGCGCCCGCACGGGCACCAGCCCATCGGCGCCGGTCTCGTCGAGCTTTACGAACAGGCCGAATTTCTGCACGCCGGAGACCCGGCCGCCGATTTCATCCCCAATCCTTTCCGCCAGATAGGCGGCGAGGTAGCGGTCCACGGTGTCGCGCTCGGCCAGCATCGAGCGGCGCTCGGTCTGGCTGATATGCTCCGCCGTTTCGCCCAGAGCCTCTGACTCCGCCGCGCTCAAGCCGTCATCGCCCCAGCCATGGGCCGCGATCAGCGCGCGGTGCACGATCAGGTCGGCGTAGCGGCGGATGGGCGAGGTGAAATGGGCGTAGTTGCGCAGCGCCAGCCCGAAATGGCCGAAATTCTCGGGATTATAATAGGCCTGCGTCATGGCGCGCAGAGTAGAGATGTTGATCAGCTCGCTGACATCCGTCTCTGCGGCCTGCGCCAGCAGCCGGTTGAGATGCGCGGTTTGCAGCACCTGTCCCTTCGCCAGCGTCAACCCCGAGGCCACCGCAACTTCGCGCAATGCGTCGAGTTTCTCGGGCGAGGGCTCTTCGTGGACCCGGTAGACAAGCGGCTGACGGCGGGCCTTCAGCTCTTCGGCAGCGGCGACGTTGGCCAGAACCATGAATTCTTCGATCAGCCGGTGCGCATCCAGCCGGTCGCGGAAGGCCACCGAGGTGACCTGTCCCGAGTCATCCAGCTCGATCCGCCGTTCGGGCAGGTCAAGCTCCAGAGGCTGCCTGCGCGCGCGGGCCTCCCGCAACGCGTCATAGGCCGCGTAGAGAGGCCGGATGACCGTCTCCAGCAGCGGCTCTGTCCGCGCGTCGGGCTGGCCGTCATGAGCGGCCTGCACCTCTTCATAGGTCAGCGCAGCGGGGCTCTTCATCAGACCACGATGGAACTGATGGGCGATCTTCGTGCCATCAGCGGCCAGCACCATCCGCACCGCGAGACAGGCGCGCTCGACCCCTTCATGGAGCGAGCAGAGATCTCCGGACAGGGCCTCGGGCAGCATTGGCACAACGCGGTCAGGGAAATAAGTGGAATTGCCCCGCAGCCGCGCCTCACGATCCAGAGGTGATCCCGGACGCACGTAATGGGCCACATCGGCGATGGCGACCCAAAGGACGTGGCCGCCGGGATTGGCCGGGTCGTCATCGGGCATCGCGCAGACCGCGTCATCATGGTCGCGCGCATCGGCGGGGTCGATAGTGATCAAGGGCAGGTGCCGCAGATCTGTGCGACTGCCGAGCGCCACGGGCCGTGCCGCTTCAGCTTCGGCGATGACTTCCTCGGGGAAGCGGTCGGGGATTCCGTGCTGGTGGATGGCGATGAGCGAGACGGATTTCGGCGCGCTCGGATCGCCCAGCCGCGCCACGATCCGGGCCCAGGGCAGGCCTAGCCGGTCCTTCGGCCCGGTACGCTCGGCCTCGACCAGTTCGCCCTCTTCGGCGCCGTTCAGATCCGCGCTGCGCACCCGCCATTCGCGATCCGTACCCTTGTCCACCGGCACGATCCGCGCCCCTTCGGCACCCATGCGCAGGATACCCAGCACATGTTGCCCGCCCGCGGGACCGATCTTGCGGATCAGACGGCCCTCATACTCGCCATCGGCGAGCTTTGTCAGGCGCAGGAGCACCCGGTGGCCGCGGCCGAGCGCCGGGTCGCCGTCCTTTTCGATCACAAAGATGCGCGGCTCCGCCCCGCTGCCCCGCCATTCCAGTGGTTTCGCCAGCAGATCCCCGTCCCGGGTCGGATCGGTGATCTCGCAGACCGAAACCGGCGGCAGCACTTCGGGGTCGCGATAGGTCTTGCCGCGCTTTTGCAGGTGCCCCTCATCCTCCAGCTCGCGCAGGAGCCGTTTCAGCGGAATGCGATCAGCACCCTTCAGGCCAAAAGCCCGGGCGATGTCACGTTTCGAGGTCTGGGTGGGATTGTCGGAGATCCATTGCAGGACCTCCGCTTTTGAAGGGATCTGAGCCATAAACCGCCCCTAGCACGGCGTGAGGGCGGCGCATAGCGGCAAGGATCAGTCCACGCAGATCGTCGCGGGGCGACCCGGTGAAGGTAGCACAGACGTACATCCAGACAGCGGTTTTTTCGGTGCGCAGGTGGCTGTCTCGGCGAGGCAGAAGCTGTCGCAGTCGCTGTTCTGCGTGCAGGATTTTCCGGCGTCCAGCGTTGGTGTTTCGCAGGCGGGCTGGCCGAAGCCACCAAAAATCGGTTTTCCTCCACCCTTGACGCAATCGCGGTAGGCGGTCTCAACCTCCTCCCGGCTCAGTCCGCTCTCACGACTCACAGTGTCCACATAGCCTTGATCAACGGTGATCCCGTTCGCCGGTTCGGAACTGCTGTTGCAGCCCATCAGCAGGCCAAGGGTCAGGGCGGAGAGGATAAGCACGCGCATCGGGGTCTCCCGGAAAGGTAAGGATCAGGCGTAGAGCCCGGAGAAAGCCGGGCTCCGCGCGGCCTTATCACCGGATATGCTTGCCGCCGTCCAGCACCAGCGTATCGCCGTTGCAATAGCCCGACGCATCTGAGGCGAAGAACACCACCGCACTGGCGCATTCTTCGGGGGAGCCGAGGCGTTCCATCGGGGTGTCGGCCTTCCAGGCCTTCAGCGTCGCCTCATCCGCATTGGCAGTCATCGGGGTGGCGATATAATAGGGACAGACGGCGTTGGCGCGGATGCCTTTATTGCCATATTCGGCGGCGATGGTCTTGGTCAGGCCGAGAGAGCCGTGCTTGGACGCGATGTAGCTGCCTTCGCCAGGAATGGTCAGCAGGCCACCGAGAGAGGCCACGTTCACGATAGTGCCGCCGCCCTGCTTCAAAAATTGCAGCAGCTCGTGCTTCACGCAGTAGAACTGGCCGGTGAGGTTGACGTTCACCACCTTGTTCCACTCTTCGGCGCTGGTTTCATGGAGCGGTTTGTGACCGCCGCCGATCCCGGCATTATTCACGCCCACGTCCAGCCTGCCGAACTTTTCCACGATATCAGCGATGCCCTTGGCGACGCTGTCCTCATCGGCCACGTCGATGCCGATGAAAATGGAGTCCGGCGCGTGTTCACGGACCTCTTTCATCGTCTCGTCGGAATCGGAGCCCGGCAGGTCACTGACGACCACTGTCGCGCCCGCTTTGGCCAGTCCCAAAGCTGCCGCTTTGCCGATGCCGCTATTGGCGCCCGTCACCAGAACGACCTTATCTTTCAGATCAAACATTTTGTCCTCGATATAAATCTTACGTGTCGAGGGTTTAACGATTCAAATTGTCCGGAGTTTCCTGAGCAGGATGAATTTGTCAGGGCCTGACCCGATTCAGATCACATCGCATGGTCCGATGGGGGATCCCGGCATCATCATAGATCGGACCCTCTGCCACGAAACCGAGGGCCTCGTAGAAACCGAGCGCCGAGATCTGCGCCGAAAGAACGGCCTGCGTCACGGTGGGGTCGTCCCGCAGAGTGGCCATTGCGGAGTGCATCAGCGCCTTGCCGATTCCGGTGCCGCGATGCTCGGCGAGGACGCAGACACGGCCGATCTTCGCCTCGGTGGCGCTCAGCAAAACCCGCGCCGTGCCAACAGGCGTCCCGTCAAGGACCGCCAGGAAGTGCAGTGCACCGCCATCCTTGTCGTCCATCTCAAGCTCTTCGGGGACTTGCTGTTCCTCGATAAAAACCGTCCGGCGCAGCGCGTGGCAGGCGGCCAGATCCCCTGTCACGGAAACGGTGAGAGTCATGCAAAGAACTCCCGGATGATGCGGCTGTAAATAGCCGTAAGTTGCTGGATATGAGCGACTTCGACATGCTCATCGACCTGATGCATGGATTGGCCCACCAGACCCACCTCGATCACCGGGCAGTGATCCTTGACAAACCGCGCATCCGAGGTGCCGCCCGAGGTCGACAGCTCTGGCCGCTGGCCCGTCTCGGCCTCGACAGCGTCAGAGACGATCTGCGTCAGCGGTCCCGGCGGCGTGACAAAGCTCTCGCCCGAGACGGCGATCCGCTGCTCGATGGTGACGCCGGTGGCGTCTTCGACGGCCTGCGCGTGGGCGGTCAGCCACTCGGTCAGGCTGGCGCTGGAATGGGCGTCGTTAAAACGGATATTCGCCATGGCCGTGCAGGCTGCGGGAATCACGTTATTGGCACCGTTGCCCGTGTCGAACCCGGTGATCTGCAAGGTCGAGGCGTCGAAATGGTCCGTGCCTTCGTCCAGCGGCGCAGCAGTCAGGCGGGCGAGGAAATCGACCATGGCATGGATTGGGTTGCGGGCACGGTGGGGATAGGCCGAATGGCCCTGTTTGCCCCTTGCGGTGATCCATGAGGTCATCGAGCCGCGGCGGCCGATCTTAATCATCTCGCCCATGGTCTGGGGACAGGTCGGCTCGCCCACGATGCAGGCGTCCATCCGCTCGCCCGCCTGATCCATCCAGTCGAGGATCGCGGCAGTGCCGTCCACGCCGTCGCCCTCTTCGTCCCCTGTGATGGTCAGGACCAGAGAGCCGGGGCAATCGGGCGCGGCGGTGATGGCAGCAGCGATCCATGCCGCGACGCCGGATTTCATGTCACAGGCCCCACGTCCGTAGAGGGTGCCGTCGCGGATCTCGGCAGCAAAGGGCGGGTCGGTCCAGTCGGCTGCGTCGCCCACCGGCACCACGTCCACATGGCCGTTAAAGCCCAGCACAGGACCTTCGGTGCCGAAACGGGCGTACAGGTTCGGGATGCCGTTGCGATCTGTGCGGGTGACCGTAAACCCGGCCTCGCTCAGGAGATCCGCCACCAGTTGAATGGCGCCCGCGCTGTCGGGGGTTACGGAGGCGTCGCGGATGAGGGCACGGGTCAGCTCGACAGGATCGGGGGTCATGGGCGCTTTCCTCGACAGGTCAGTGGCGGGTTGCGGCGGGATCCTCCGCCTGCTCGCCGTCATAGAGCGGCGTCGCCTGCGCGACGATCACAGCGTTTTCCTCGCGGGCGCGGTCCATCAGGGCACGCTCTTCGTCGTCGATCTCTGCCCCGTCTTCCAAACGGTCCTCCAGCGAGCCGTAGCCCGTCACATCGAGGGGCGCCATGCCGGCCTGTTTCAGCACCGCGACGGTCTCGCGGACCGCTTCGGCCTCGTCGATTCCGGTGGCGTAGCACAGGAGCGCGCCGCCGGTGGCCCCGTCGGGCAGATCATCTTCGGCGCTGCGGCCAACCTGTACGAGAAGTGTGTAGACGTTGTGAGACTTTGCCATGATCCGGGCGTCCGTGATGTGAGCGGTCTTGTCAATGCAAAGCGCCGCCTCCCGGATGGAAAGCGGCGCCTGTTGCGTCTGTCCGGAGCGGATTAGCTGCGAACTTTGCGGGCGATCCAGATGAGAGCCGAAGCGCCGACGAAGCCGACGATCAGGTAGCTGATCCAGCTGGTGCTGGCGTAGAGGCCCAGAACCGAACCCAGGATGAAGTTCACCAGGAAGGCACCGACGATGCCCAGGATGATGTTCATCAGGATGCCCATTTCGGACTTCATGAACTGCTCGGCCAGCCAGCCTGCAATGCCGCCGACGATGATGGTCGCAATCCAACCCATAGTGTGTACTCCTCGATGGGGATGTGGTGTTATGGCGCCCGCTTACGCGGTTTGATCGCTGAACGCGACCGGTTGAGGGAAGTTCCCCGAATTTTCTGCGAAAATTCGCTCCCTCCCCCAACGTCAATCGCGCAGAAGCTCGTTGATCCCGGTTTTCGAGCGGGTCTGGGCGTCCACGCGCTTCACGATCACGGCGCAATACAGATTAATCCCGTTCTTCGACGGCATCGAGCCCGCGACGACGACGGAGTAGGGTGGCACCTCGCCATACATCACTTCGCCGGTTTCCCGGTCCACGATCTTCGTCGATTTGCCGATGAAGACGCCCATGCCGAGCACAGAGCCCTCGCGCACGATGCAACCCTCGACCACCTCGGACCGGGCGCCGATAAAGCAATTATCCTCAATGATCGTCGGTCCGGCCTGCATGGGCTCCAGTACGCCGCCGATGCCGACACCACCGGACAGGTGCACGTTCTGACCAATCTGAGCGCAGGAGCCGACGGTGGCCCAGGTATCTACCATGGTGCCTTCGTCCACATAGGCACCCAGATTGACGAAGGACGGCATCAGAACCACACCGGGTGCGATAAAGGCGGATTTGCGGACCACGCAGTTGGGCACGGCGCGGAAACCGGCGGCACGCCACTGGTTGTCGCCCCAACCGGCAAACTTGCTGTCCACCTTATCCCACCAGCCACCGGCTTGCGGACCGCCGGGCTGGTGCTCCATATCCTTGATGCGGAAGCCCAGAAGCACCGCCTTCTTAGCCCACTGGTTCACATGCCAGTCGCCATTTTCCTGCCGTTCGGCCACGCGCAGGGAGCCGCTGTCGAGCGCGTTCAGCGTGTCCTCGATGGCTTCACGGGTCTCTCCCGTTGTTGCCGGGGTGATCTCGGCGCGCGCCTCCCAGGCGGCTTCGATGGCGGTTTCGAGCTGGGCATTCGACATGAGTTTCTCCTGCTGAGGGTGCGGGGCCACTGGTGGACAGCCTATAGGGCCGCTATCCCTGCTCTGCAATGGAGGACCGAATGACCAAAACCCCGCCGACCCCGTCGCGCTTTCGCGATGCGCCCACGGATTACGAGGCCGCCGAGCTGATCCCTGACACGCCCCAGACCCGCGCTCCGGCCTATCGTCTGGCCTTTGCCGATGACGATTTCATGTGCCGCCGCGAGCTGCGCCCTGTGCGCCTGCAACTGGAGCTGCTCAAGCCCGAGATGATCATGTCCGAGCGCGGGATCGAGAGCACCGTGATCCTCTTTGGCGGAGCGCGGATCCGGGAGAATCCGGAGGAAGCCAAGTCCGAGGCCATGGCGGGGCTGTCGCGTTATTATGACGAGGCGCGGCGCTTTGCCCGGCTGATGACCGAGCGGTCCATGCAGACCTATGGCCGGCATTACGTGATCACCACGGGCGGCGGGCCGGGTGTCATGGAGGCGGGCAACCGGGGCGCACAGGATGCGGGCGGCCAGTCCATCGGGCTCAACATTGTGCTGCCCCATGAGCAGGCGCCGAACGAATATGTGACGCCGGGGCTGTGCTTCAACTTCCACTATTTCGCCATCCGCAAGATGCACTTTCTGATGCGCGCTCGCGCCGTTTGCGTCTTTCCGGGCGGATTTGGCACGATGGACGAACTGTTCGAGGCGCTGACCCTGATCCAGACGGGCCGGATGAAGCCCGTGCCCTTCCTGCTCTTTGGCGAAGAGTTCTGGCGCAAGATCATCAATTTCGAAGCGCTGGCCGAGGCGGGGACGATCTCGGAAAGTGATCTGGAGTTGTTCCGCTTTGTCGAGACCGCTGAGGAGGCCGTTACACTGATCGAGGAGTGGCCCGAGCCGGAGGTGTAAACCTTAGCGCCATTGCTCAGGGATATCGGCAACAATGTGGCCATAGACGTTCTCGCGATGCCAGCGGAGATTCTCCGAGTGGGGATGATCGCGCGGATCGTCGGGCAAGGTGAGCTTACCCGACGGAGCCAACAGTCGATCACTCACCTCCGATGGCACCTTGTTCCGGGAGACCAGAATGCTGTAGTCATCCGCAACAGAAACCAGCCCCCGGTCGAACATCCAGTGAAGCGTGCCGGACAAGGCCAGACCGTTGCGCACGGAATCGCTGCCCTGCTCAGCCACGGGCACGATATGCGCCGCCTGCACCTCGGGCCGTCCTCCACCGTTCTTGAGTTGGAGGCCTGACAAAGCACAGGTGTAGTCATAGGCATCCCTGACTTTACGCCGGAAAGCCACCTCACGATAACGTATGTTGATGAGGCGCTCCATAACAGGACGCTCAAAGGGTTCCTGTCTTTCGTAGGCGATAATTTGAGACGCTTCGTATCGCCGCGACTCCATTTCTTCGAGGTCTACCGGAAGACCAAGCTGGATGATCCGGGAAAACTCATCCTCCGGCAGGATCCGCACAGGGTATTGCTGCAACCCGCCTCTCTTGGCCCGCCCTGTCTCATCCCGGAGAGCCGATTCGACCGGGCTATTATCGATCAAGCGTGGAACTGTTCTGTCGAACTCAAGATACGTTCCGGGTTCAATGATGGCGAGAAAGTGCTCTTGGGATGCGGGGTTCTCGATGATGCGGCTGATCTTGGCGACCGCAAAATAGCCGCGGTTCCCGGCCTTGACTGGCTCATAATAGACGACCCAATCACCTTCGCCGCGCGACATATTCTTTATGTAGCGCTTCGGAAAATCATAGGACACGTCGGGTCGGTCATCGTAGATCGAATCCGCTCTATACACGAGAACCAGCTTTGCCATGGTTTCCAGGAAATCCAGAAAACCACATGTTGCAACAATTTTATCAAAGCCCCGCTTCGGCTTCAATCTGTTTGCGAGATTTGCGCTGGCGCTCGGTGTCGGATTTGAGCTGGCCGCAGGCGGCCATGATGTCCTCGCCGCGGGGGGTACGGATCGGGGAGGCGTAGCCAGCCTTGTAGATGATGTCGGCAAAGGCGCGGATGCGGTTGTTGGAGGAGCGCTGATAGGGCGCGCCGGGCCATTCGTTGAAGGGGATCAGGTTGATCTTCGCCGGAATGCCCTCGATCAGCTTCACCAGCCGCCGGGCATCTTCGTCGCTGTCATTCACATCCTTCAGCATCACGTATTCGAACGTGATCCGCTCGGAATTGGACAGCTTCGGATAGGCCCGCAGGGCATCGAGCAAGGCTTCGATGTTCCAGCGGCGGTTGATCGGCACCAGCTTGTCCCGCACCTCGTCCGTGGTGGCGTGGAAGGACACGGCGAGCAGGCAGCCGATTTCCTCGGCGGTACGGGCGATCTCAGGCACCACACCGCTGGTCGAGAGAGTGATTCGCCGCCGTGACAGAGAGATGCCCTCGGGATCCATGGCGATCTTCATGGCGTCGCGGACGTTTTCGAAATTGTAGAGCGGCTCTCCCATACCCATCAGCACGATGTTCGACAGGAGGCGGGTCTCATCCTTCGGGTTGCGGCCCGGCTGGGGCCATTCGCCCAGGTCATCTCGAACCAGCATGACCTGACCCACGATCTCGGCGGCGGTCAGGTTGCGCACGAGCTTCTGTGTGCCGGTGTGGCAGAAAGAGCAGGTCAGCGTGCAGCCCACCTGACTGGAAATGCATAGCGTGCCGCGCCCTTCTTCTGGGATGTAGACGCTCTCGACCTCATGGCCGCCCGCGATCCGCAGCAGGTATTTGCGGGTTCCATCCTCGGAAACGAGCTTGCGCACGATCTCCGGCAGCGCGATCTCGAAATGCTCGGCGAGCTGCGCGCGATACGGCTTGGCGAGATTGGTCATCTCGCCGAAATCCCGCACCCCACGCTGGTAGATCCATTGCCAGACCTGCCCCACGCGCATCTTCGCCTGCTTCTCCGGCGTACCCATCTCGATCAGTGCCGCGCGCATCTGGTCGCGGGTCAGGCCCACGAGATTGCGGCGCGCACCTTCCTCGACTTTGCGGGGAAGGGTCAGAACGTCCTGGGTGATCGGCGTGGCGGGCACGGTCATGGGCTTACTCTCTTGCGGAATGGCTGGCATATAAGGCCATTCCGTCCACAAATAAACCCTGCCTGACGGGTCAGCCGATCAGCCGCAGCGTCCGGCCGCCTCGTCGAGCGCGGCGGTGAAGCCGATCAGGGAGAAGGTGTCCTTGGTCTGGGTGCCCCGGCCCGAACGCGCGGTCAGCACCGCTTCGGCGCCGCGCTTCATGGAAGCGATGATCTTCGCGTCATCCTCCGGCGATCCCGGCCAAGCCCATTCGCCCTCAGTGAAGAGGTCGAAGCTGGTGCCGCCGATCGCCAGCGACACGGTTGAACCGTCCGCAAAGGGATAGCCGCCTGTAAAGGACACCTCGCCGCGCACCTTCGCCCCCGGGCGATAGGTGACGAACAAGAGGATATCCCCGCGTCGCACTGTCACCACCTGGCCACCGCGCGTGTTCACAGTGTCGGTGGGGCTGGAGACGCTCCAGCATTCCTTTGGGCTGTCCTCTACGAAAACCGTCCAGGCGGTCTCGACGGCGACGCGGTTTGTACTCTCGTCCTGTGCGAAAAGTGGGGTGGTGGCGGTCAGGGTCACAAGTGCCGCCAGAAATCCGGTCAGTGCTTTCATCTGTTTAACAGCCTCCAGCTGCATTCTGCCTCGTACCACGCAGGCCCGCCCTCTGTCGGGGCGCTGAACCTTCGCGGTTTCCAATCTTATTCAGCGATGCGACTGTAAAGGGAAAACACCGCGACGCGAAAGGGCGAGCGGCAAAAAATCGCTATCTCGTGAAGGAGAGACCCAGATGGCTGACGCAATTCCGATGATCGAACTGTGGCGCGGACCGTTTTGCGAAACGGTTCATCGCGGCCATGCGGTGATTTGCGACGGCACCGGGGAGGTGGTCGAGGCGTGGGGCGACGCGGGCGCACGCATGTTCCCGCGCTCGTCCTGCAAGATGGTGCAGGCCTTGCCCATGGTCGAAGCGGGGATTCGGCTCTCACCTGAACGGCTGGCGCTGGCCTCGTCGAGCCACGAAGGTGCGCCGATGCATTATGACATGGTGCGTGATTGGCTGGCGGAGACGGGTCACACGGACGATGACCTCCTGTGTGGCCGCGAAGCGCCGCGCGACCGTGATTATCGGCACCAGATGATCCGTGAGGGGCAGAGGCCGGAACAGGCCCACAACCAGTGCTCGGGAAAACATGCGGGGTTTCTGCAATTCCACCGGCATTTGGGGGCCGAGGGCGACTATACGGATCCGAATGGCCCGGTACAGCGCCAGATTCGCGCGGCATTCGAAGAGGTCACGGGCGAGGACAGCCCCGGCTACGGGATCGACGGCTGTGCGGCGCCGAACTTCGCGACCTCGATGACGGGTCTTGCCCGGGCGATGGCGCGATTCGCAGGCGCAGTGGAGGGTGCGGACGCCCGCCAGACCGCCATGTTGGCCCTGCGTGAGGGCATGATGGCCCATCCTGAGCTGGTCGCGGGGGAGGGCAAGGCCACGACCTTGTTCATGCGCGCTGCGCAAGAACCTCTCGCAGTAAAGGCCGGGGCCGAGGGGGTCTTTGTCGGCATCCTGCCTGGACGCGGCCTCGGCATTGCGCTCAAGATTACCGACGGCGCTCCTCGTGCCGCCGAAGCTGCTATGGCGGCTCTTCTCGTGCGGCTGGGCGTGTTGGATGCGGCGGCACCGGAGGTCACGGCGTTTTTGAACACGCCGGTGATGAACCGGGCGGGGGCCGAAGTGGGTCAGATCCGCGCGACCGAAGGGGTTTTCTGAGCCTCAGGCGGTAAAGTCCTCGCTTGCATATCCCTGCAAATACAGGAGCGCCGAGAGATCTCCGTGGTTGATGCGCAGCTTCGCCTGCGCCGCCACGGTGGGTTTCGCGTGCAGCGCAACCCCGGCTCCGGCCAGTTGCAACATGCCCAGATCATTCGCCCCGTCGCCCACCGCCATGGCGCGGTCGGTGCTGATGCCACGGTCGTCGCAGATCCGTTGCAGCGCCGCGACCTTGGCATCCCGCCCGAGGATCGGCTCACCCACCTGTCCGGTCAGCAGTCCGTTCTCTTCGATCAGGGTGTTGGCGCGGTGCTCGTCAAAGCCCAGCCGTTCCGACACCCGCGCCGTGAACTGGGTAAAGCCGCCCGAAACCAGCGCCGCATAACCGCCATTGGCCCGCATGGTCGCGAGCAGCGCCTCGCCGCCGGGGGTCAGGGTGATGCGGCTCTCCCAGACCTGCTGGATCACGTCGGTTGAGAGCCCCTCAAGCAGCCCGACCCGCTCACGCAGCGCGCCCTCGAAGTCCAGTTCGCCATTCATCGCCCGGGCGGTGATGTCCCTGACCTGCGCGCCCACGCCCGCGACCTCGGCCAGCTCGTCGATGCATTCCTGCCCGATCATGGTGGAATCCATGTCGGCAATCAGCACTTCCTTGCGGCGGCCCGCCTCCGGCTGGATGCAGAGATCGACGCCCATCTTCTGCGCCTCCGCCCAGACGTCCTCTGCATTGCCGGGAGTGCTCTCAACGGCAAACTCGGCGGCCAGAGCCGGGTTCAACCAGACCGCATCTCCGCCCCCCCAGGCGTTGCGCAGCGCCTCCACAAAAGCGGGATCAAGCGCGCGGGCGGCAATGAGGGACACGATCTGCATAGGCGGGCTCCTGTGGTCTGCGCCCGCAGATGGCCCAAAACGCCGCCGAGGGGCAAGGCCCTAGTCCGGATCGACCTTGCCACGAAGGGCCTTCACCTCGCCGCGCACTTTCTTGGCCTGCAATCGCCGCCGTTTTGAGCCGAGCGTGGGCCGGGTGGGAATGCGGCGTTTCGGCCGCTCCAGCGCCTGCGCGATCAGTGCGGCCAGCCGTTCGCGTGCAATCTCGCGGTTGCGGGCCTGATGGCGGGTCTCGCTGACCTGCAGGATCAGCGCCCCGTCCTTGGTCCAGCGCCGCCCGGCGAGCCGTCTGAGCCGCGCCTTGACCGGCTCGGGCAGGTTCGGGCTGCGCGCCGCTTCGAAGCGCAACTCGACCGCCGTGGCGACCTTGTTTACGTTCTGCCCCCCCGGACCGCTGGCCTGCACGAATTGCTCGGTCAGTTCCCAGTCCTCGATAGTAATCTGGTCGGTGATGTGGAGAGGCATGGGAGCGGCGGGCTCTGTTGTGGACGGTGGCTGGATCTTGGACCAGACACCGTCCGGTGGAAAGAGCCTGCGCCGGAGGCTCGTCGCCTCTTTACCGAATGCCCAGGGCCCGGTCCGCCGAGAGCAGACCCCCGCCCTTGACCACCAGTGTCAGGAACAGGACCAGCCACAGGCTGCGCTGGTCCATGATCGCGCTGTCGGGGTGACGGTCGAACCACGCGCCGACCGTTTCCGGTACGGCGATGAGCCCGTGGCCAAAGAGGTCCACGACTGTCTGCACGGCAACGAAACCGATCATGCCGAGCGCGGCCAGTCGGGTGAAGAGCCCGAGGATGATCAACAGCGGCAGAAGAAACTCGGCCCACGTCCCCGCGAGGACGACCAGCGTGTGCCAGAGGCTCATGGCGCTCGTGTCATAGCCGACGGCGTCAAACGTCTTTGGGAAGATCTGCGCATAGGCGCCCACCGACGGGTTGAACAAACCCAGCGGTCCGTCCCCGAGCTTCGTCATCGCGGACGCCCAGTAATACCCGGCGAGCACGGCGGCAAAGACGACGCGCGCCACGAGTGGCAGGATCGGAGCGCCACGCTCCAGGATGTCACTGGTTCGGTTCACGATGTTCACGACGGTGCTCATGTCGTTTCCTTCTCTGCAAAGCCCGTTACGGCTCCATGTCCAAGCAGCAGGGCGAATAGGGTTTGAAGATCCACTTCGGGATCGAGGGCGCCCAGCGGCGCACCCGCGCCGATCGACGCGAGCGCAGCGGCGGCGCCCGATGGCAACAGATGCGGCGCCGGATCAAACTCGGGGCGTAAAATCACAACATCCTGCGCTTCGGCACGGGGCTTCGGTGCATTTTCTTCGGAGTTGAACCGCCAGATGTCGTAGATTGGCCAGGCTGAGGTGACGATCCGTAATGAGGGGGCGAGGTGCAGACACAGCCGGTCCGGGTCGACGCTCGCGAGCCCCTGCGGATCGATGGGATCGGCATCGGCGGCGTGGTAACTCTCCCGCAGGGCCAGCTCCAGCCGCGCGATGTCTGGCAGATAACCCAGATGGCTGAGTTGCGGCAGATTTGCCAGAAACTCCGGCATCTCCGCGCCGTAATACATCATCAAGGGCGATCCCGGCGGATGGGCGCGCGCGAAGACGCGGGCCATCTGGCGGAAATTCTCCGCCCCGATCAGCTTCGCCACCACCGGAAAGCCGGTCTCGAGCGCATCGATCAGGCCGACGATCACGTTGTTGCGGTAGACGTCAAAGCGCTTGCCCGCCGCGCCGCCTTGACCATCCGTGACGATCGCCGGCGTCGGACGGCCGGGATCGAGCAGGGCCATCGTAAATTCGGATTGTCCGCTCATGCGGCCACCGCGAGCCTTTGCAACGCCTGCGCGGCACGCTCAGCCTCAGCCGCCAGCGTCGGCCAGTCGGGCACGTCATTGTCCCATTCAATCAGCAAGGGGCGCGGTCCCATCCGTTCGAGCGCATGGTCAAGGAGCCGCCAGACCGGGTCCGCCGTCTCGCGACCGTGACTGTCGATCAGCAGCGGGCGCCCGTGGTCGTCGCTGTCTTCATCATGGCCACCGAGATGCACTTCGCCCACCGCGTCGAGAGGGAATGCGTCCACGTAAGATCTCGGATCGTAACCAAGATTGGTCGCCGAAATGAAGACGTTGTTGATGTCGAGCAAAAGACCGCAGCCGGTGCGCCTGGCGATGGCGGCGAGGAACTCCGGCTCGGACATATCGGTCTCGACAAAGGCGAGATAGGAGGATGGATTTTCCAGCAGCATCCGCCGCCCCAACACCTCCTGCACCTGATCGATATGGTCGCTCACCCGGTCCAGCGTGGACTGGTTATAGGGCAGTGGCAGAAGGTCATTCAGGAATGATGTATCATGGGTGGACCAGGCCAGATGCTCTGAAAACTGGGCCGGGTTGATCGCGTCGCAGAGCGCGCGGAGCCGATCCAGATGGTCGCGGTCGAGCGACGCTTCGCCGCCGATGGAGAGGCCCACGCCGTGCACCGAGATCGGAAAGCGCTCCGCCAGATGACGGAGCTGTGCCAGAGGACGGCCCCCGGCCCCCATGTAGTTTTCGGCATGAATTTCGAGCCAGCCCACTCTGCCGGGAGTTTCGCAGATCTCCGCGAAATGCTGCGCCTTGAAGCCGACGCCGGGCGCGTGAGGCAGGGATGTGGTGGGCATCGGGCGGCTCCGTCTGGTTAAAGTTCGGGAGATTTCGGGCCGGGGCACCGGCTGGCGCCCCGGCTCGGTGGTGACTTACGCCGGGATATCACGCTCGAGGGCTTCGGTGGAGCCCATGCGCTTGGTGCCGTCTTCCATCGCGGGAACTTCCATCGAGGCGCAGGTGCCGGCTTCGACGAACTTCCAGGCATTGCCCTGGAAATCGACCGTGGAGGTGCCGGCGCAAGTGGTGCCGGGGCCAGCCGCGCAGTCATTCTGACCAGCGAGCGCCACACCGTAGCACTTTTCCTTGGCGCCGTCGGCCTGAGCCACGTGAGTCATGGAGGCGAGCGCCCCGACCAGAGCTCCGGCGATCGCGACGGTTTTGGCGGTATTCGACATGTTTCTTCTCCTCGGTTGTCATCAGATTGACTGGATCGCGTCTTGCGATGTCCTTGTTGTGACGGCGAAATAGCCTCGGGTCGAGTAACGAAGACGTGGTTCACGAACCGGCCAGCTGTCGCAAATGTGATTTGTTGAGATAGTCAGATATCCGAGTTGGAACTGGTCTGATCGGTTTCAGGGCACAGCGGCCCAGCCAGAAAAGGCGAGAAAATGGGATAATTTCCCATAATTTCTATACGACACACGGTTTGAGAGGTTTCGGCGCTCCGACGCTGCCCCTGAGGGCGGGCTCTGACAGAACAGCTATCGGACGCACGACGCGCTTCCGGTCGGGGTATTCGAGCTCTTCGGTCGGCGGGCCGGGTGGGGCCAATGTTACAAAATGCGTCCGCCTGCGTTGAATTGGGGTCGGTACTGTTACGAAGGGTCCCCCCAGCGATTTTCTGGAGAGCCGCTATTGTTACAATTAGACCCAACAAAGCGCCGATTCCGTGACCCTGAGCAGCACACACTTCGGAAATACCGCCGACCCTGTCACTTAACGGCACATCTCTTTGCAATTGCAAACACCCGGCTTCCCCAGTTTGGTCGTGTGACCGCTTGAGTTAAGCCATGGCGCTTGGCTTGCGCGGGGAATTCAATTCTCAAATCGTGGAGTAAGGCTCATGGCTCTCGACCTCGACACCCCCTTTGGCAACATCCGTGGCGGTGAGTTGCGGCTGGCCGACTGGCGCGGACAGGCCATTCTGGTGGTCAATACGGCCATGCGATGCGGATTCACGTATCAGTTCGACGGTCTGCAAACGCTCTATGAGACCTACAAGGATCGGGGGCTGGTCGTTGTCGCGGTCCCATCCAACGACTTCAAACAAGAACTGGCCGACGAAGACGCTGTTCGTGAAAAATGCGAAGCCCGGTTTGATCTGACCCTGCCGATGACCACGATCACCCATGTTCGAGGACCCGAAGCGCACCCGTTCTACCAGTCGGTTCGGGAGGAGACGGGCTTTGTGCCTTCGTGGAATTTCAATAAATTTTTGATCGGGCCAGATGGGGCCGCGGTGGATCACTGGGGGGCGACCACTGGACCGAAATCGAGACGCCTGTTGCGCAAGATCGAAGCGGTCCTGTCCGAGGTGCATTGAGGCTCAGGCTCAGGGGCTGGCGACTCAAGGCGCCTGCGCCGGATGGTTCGACCGGTCCTGCCCGCGTCAGATCAGCGGTGCCGCACTGGTCAGATCGCGCCGGATGCGGATCAGGTCGGAGAGCTGGGCCTGACCCGGGATGAGTGCTGCGGGCCTCCTGCCGATCAGCCGGGCGGGCGTCTCGATTGCGGCCCGTAGCGCCTGCTCCAGCGTCAGGCCAACCTCTTTGACCATCACGCTGATGGCCCGGGTCAGGTCGAGATCCGCGCCAGCCAGCGTTCCGTCAGCCAGCGTGAGCACTCCATTCCGTCGGGTGATCCGGCGCCCTCCCAGATCAAACCCGTCGCTATCGGTTCCGGCGACCGCCATGGCGTCGCTGACCAGAAAGATCGCGCCAGGTCCGGTCTTGGCGGCCCAAGCCGCGCGGATGGTTTGCGGATGCACGTGCACAGCATCGGCAATCAACCCGGCTGAGACTGTCCCGTTGCTCAGTGCGGCCCCCACAAGGCCGGGGCTTCGGCTGCCCAGTTGGCTCATGGCGTTGAAGAGGTGGGTCACGCATCGCGCGCCCGCGTCAATGTAGCGGAAGCACGTGTCGAAATCTGCATCCGTGTGTCCCAGTGACACGATCACCCCGGCCTCAGTCAGCGTGGCCACCTGCGTTTCAGTCACGCTCTCGGGGGCCAGAGTTACCATCAGCACCGGAAGCGCGCGGGCTGCGGCGCACAATGCGTCGAGGTCCGCCGGTTCCATTTGGCGGATGAGCGCCGGATCATGAGCGCCTTTGCGGGCCACAGAGAGGTGCGGCCCTTCGAGATGCAGACCCGCGACGCCGGGCACCCCATGCTGAACCGCCTCGATTGTCGCAGCGATAGCGTCGCGCGTCTGGTCGGGCGTGTCGGTGATGAGCGTTGGCAGGATCGTTGTGGTGCCAAGATTACGGTGCGCCCGGGCGATCTGCGCGACCGTTTGCACATCGGGGCGGCCGTTGAACATGATACCGCCGCCGCCATTGACTTGCAGATCAACGAAGCCGGGGCTGACGACATCGCCGTCAAAATCCCATACGTGTGCGCCGCCTCCGATCTCAGCTTCGGCGGCGCAGGCGCTGAGCACGCCGTTCTCAAACCGCAACGCTTGCCCGTCGATAAGACGCGTCCCGTCAAAAATGCGCGCGTTTCGCAGCACGACCACTCGTTCGCCTACCAGATCAGAGGGCGTCATGGTGCCAGCCCTTCGGCAAAGTCTCGGGCCAGCGAAATCGCTCCGTCGAGGGGATCGCCATCCGGTGGGGCAAGGTCGGCCGCTAACTCTGGTGGTAGCCAGCGCGCAAAATGAGGGCCAATGCCGCCCGTCAAGCATACGGGCAGGCCGGGCTGCCAGCCTATCGCACGGGCCGCTCGGTCGATCTCCGCCCCGGCCGCCCTCAGAATGAATGTCGCAATCGCATCGCCGTCTTCGGCGCCATGCGTGACAAGGGGAGCCAGTGCCCCGAATTCAGCGGGGGTCGCGCGGGCGGCAAAGCGCAGAATACCCGCTGCGCCGTCGAGGTTGGCCAGCAGCTGGTCGCTGAGTTCGGAGGCCACGCGGCGCCCGTCAACGACTTCAAGCGTCAGCGCCAATGCGCGCCGCCCGACCCATTGCGCCGAAGCTTCGTCCCCGAGATCAGCGCCCCAGCCCCCTGCGAGCCTGGTCTCCCCGGAGATCCGGGCCGCGATAAACGAACCAGTGCCGCAATGGGCCACGACCCCGTCGCGTATCCCCAGAGCGCCCCGCAACGCGGCCAGCCGGTCGTCGGCGACCTGTGCCTGTCGGAACGGCAGCGCCTTGCCGAGCTGCTCGGCGATGTCGGGCGCGATGACACCGGCCACACCGACAAAGGCGGGAACCTCGCTCAGATCGTCCACGGTTCGCTTGGTCGCGTCGGCGAGCGCGGCCAGCCCGCTGGTGATTGCCTCCACCGCGCCACTAAAATCGCTGAACACATTGGCGGGACCGGTTTCGACGGAGACGCGCGGCCCGGACCCCGAGAGGGCGATCCGACAGCGTGTGCCACCGCCATCAATGGCAATCACATGGGTCTTTGTCGGTTTGGTCATATTACGGCCTCAGTCGGCACTTCGGGGAATGGACAAAAACCTGTGCCACCCGTGGGGAACCTTCAGCCGGTGGTATCTCTGACAACGCACCGAAAGCCAATATGCGAGGTGCCGCTCTCCACCGGTTGGGCATGGCGGGCGGCAGGACGGTAACGCTTGCAATAGAGCGGCGAGCAGAGATGTGATCCGCCCTTGAGCACCTTGCGCGGGATCGGGCTGTTGGGCTGTGTCGGATCAAAGCTGCCTTCCATCGGTCCGCCCCGGTGAGGCCCCGGCGTCTCGCAACAGGACTCCGCCACCGCGTGGTGGGCGGCGTACCAGTCACAGGTCCACTCCCAGACATTACCTATCATGTCGTAGAGCCCGAAATCATTCGGGGGAAACGATCCGACGGGCGAGGTGCGGTCATAGCCATCCGCCTTGGTGTTGCCGTGGGGAAAGTCGCCTTGCCACGTGTTTGCCATGAAGCGCCCGTCGGGCATCAACTCATCGCCCCACGCAAAGCGTCGCCCTTCGTGACCACCCCGCGCGGCGAATTCCCACTCGGCCTCGGTCGGCAGATCCTTGCGCGCCCAGGCAGCGTAGGCGCGCGCGTCGTCATAGGTGATATGGACAACCGGATGATCGTCCCGCCCGGCGATGGAACTGCCCTTGCCATAGGGATGCCGCCAGTTTGCTCCGGGTGTCAGGCTCCACCAGCGGAAATGGCTGTCGAGCGGGACCGGATGATCGGGCGGCGTGAACACCACCGATCCCGCGAACAGCATCCCCGGCTGCGCACCGGGATAGAGGCGCGGGTCGGGCTTCTTTTCGGCATAGGTGACGTAGCCCGTCTCCCGAACAAAACGTTTGAATTGCTTGTTGGTGACCGGGGTCGGGTCGATCCAGAAGCTCTCGACCGTGACCTCGTGGGCCGGGGCTTCTTCCGGGTAATCGTCATCTGACCCCATAATAAAGCGACCGCCCTCAATCCGTACCATGGCGCGAACGACCCTGGACGGGTCTCGGACAGACCGGTTTCGCGCTGGTTTAGACATGATTGTCCCCATTTCGTAATGAGCGGATCACCGCACCCGAAAGTGCCGGTTTGCGCCATGCTCCGCAAGAGGATGCCCTTGGGTGAGCAGTGTCTTCGCGATATCTTGTGCGTTTCAGTCGCTCGCTTTCGTTTATAACGGTGCCTTAGCGCCTACCCGGGCCGGAACGTTTTGACCCCTGTTCTTTTCGGGAGTGGCTAGCGCTCTCCGGCCTCCACACAGGCGGCCAGAAACGCAGGGCCAAAGCGCTCGAACCGGGCGTCGGTCAAGCCGGGCGCGCGGGCCAGATCTGGCATCGATTGTGGTCGGCGCTCGGCAATCCAGCGGATCGTATTTGTCGCGCAAGAGAGCGGCTTTCCCGTTCCGTCTTCGCCGTATCGGAGATCCATCTGTACCGTGACGAGCCGATCAAACAGATCGCCCGAGGGACGTCCGGCGAGCTTGCGCCGGGCCGGGTGCATTTCTGCGGTCGCGCCGGTGATCACCTCCAGAAACTCCGCCCCGTAGCGCTCGAGCTTTGTGGCACCAACGCCGCCGATCCGGGCCATGGCGTCGAGACTGTCGGGCCGCGTCTCGGCCATCTCGATCAGGGTGCGGTCGTTGAAGATGATATAGGCCGGTACGGATTGCGCCTCGGCCAGCGCGCGGCGTTTCGCTTTGAGCGCGGAGAGGAGCGGCGCATCGTCTTCGGAGACCAGCGCGCGGACGCGGGGGCGGTCAGAAACCTGTACCACGTCCTTGCGCAGGCGCATCGGCTCCTCACCCAGCAGCACAGGACGGGCGATCTCGGTCAGGCGCAGACCGCCGCGCCGCTCCGGGTCCGGGCGCAGGAGGTCGAGCCCCATCATCTGACGGATGATCCCCTGCCACTGGCGGGCGTTATAGGCGCGCCCGACACCGAAGGTCGGAAGGCTGTCATGTCCCCGATCGCGCACTTTGTCGGTGGTTTTGCCGATCAGGATGTCGATCAGATGGCCCGCGCCAAAGCTCTCCCCGGTCCTGAGCGCTGCCGACAGCGCCATGCGGACGGGCTCGGTTGCGTCGAAGGTCTCAGGTGGCGTGTCGCACAGATCGCAATTGCCACAAGGCCCGGCATCTTCGCCAAAATAGGCCAGCAGCTTTTGCCGCCTGCATCCTTGCGCCTCGGCCAGTCCCAGCAGCGCGTTCAGGCGTCCATGATCCGCTTGCTTGCGCCCCAACGGCGCGAGGCCCTCGTCGATCTGGCTGCGGCGAAGGCGAATGTCATCAGGACCATAGAGCGTCAGCGTCTCCGCCGGTCCGCCATCGCGTCCGGCGCGGCCGATCTCCTGATAATAGCCTTCGATGGATTTCGGCAGATCCGCATGGGCGACCCAGCGGATATCGGGCTTGTCCACGCCCATGCCAAAGGCAACCGTGGCGCAGACGATCAGCCCGTCCTCGCGGGAGAACCGTGCCTCGACATCCCGGCGCTGCTCCGCACCCATGCCGCCGTGATAAGCGCAGGTCAGATGGCCGTCCCCCGACAGCGCGGCGGCCAGTGTCTCGGTCTTCGCCCGCGTGCCGCAATAGACGATGCCGCATTGCCCCCGGCGCGCAGCGGCGAAGGAGAGAATCTGTGCCCGCGGCTTGTCTTTGGCCTGAAACGCCAGATGAATATTGGGCCGGTCAAAACCTCCAAGGAACAGCCGCGGCTCAAGGCCCGGAAACAGCCGGGTGACGATTTCTCCGCGGGTCTCCTCATCCGCTGTGGCGGTGAAGGCCGCGAGCGGCACGCCCAGCGCCCGGCGCAATTCGCCGATGCGCAGGTAATCGGGCCGGAAATCGTGGCCCCACTGGCTGACGCAATGGGCCTCATCCACGGCGATCAGCCCGACCCCGGCGCGCCTGAGGAACCGTTCTGCTGAACCGAGACGCTCGGGGGCGAGGTATAGTAGCTTTAGCTTTCCCGCCTCTATCGCGGCGAAGACTTCACGGGTCTCGTCCTCGGTGTTCCCGCTGGTCAGGGCGCCGGCGGCGACACCGGCTTCGCGCAGAGCGCGCACCTGATCACGCATCAGCGCGATAAGAGGTGAGACGACCAGCGTCAGCCCGTCCCGCATGAGCGTGGGCAGCTGGTAGCACAGCGATTTTCCCCCGCCTGTGGGCAGGATTGCCAGAACGGGCTCGCCCGCCGTGACCGCCTCGACAATCTCGGCCTGACCGGGCCGGAAGGCGTCAAAGCCAAAGACCGAGCGGAGCAGGTCCTGCGACCGGGTCATGCCAGTGACACCGGGTCGCCGTCAGTAAAAAGCGGGGGCGTTGTTGATCAGAATGATCCGCAGGGCATAAACGCCAATCAGCGCCACCAGCGGCGCCAGATCCAGCCCGCCCATCTGCGGCAGGATGCGCCGGATCGGGCCGTAGAGCGGCTCCAGCAGGCGGTTCAGCCCGTACCAGAGCTGAGCGACCAGCGGTTGGCGCAGGTTCAGCACGTTAAAGCTGATCAGCCACGACATCACGATATGCGCGATCATGACGAACCAGACCACGTCCAGAATGAGCAGAAGGATCTGAATGATCGACAGCACGGCTTTGCCTCCCTTGGGTTTCGCGTCGTTACGTAACCAGCGTATGACCGCAGGGCAAGCCTTGACCGGACCCGGGTGGTGCTACAGGTCTGTCTGCGAAAGGACCTGCCATGTATCCCATCCTGCGCCTCGCCAAAGAGTTGTACGTCCACCGCAACGACCCGCCGCTGGAGATTTTTGACACCCATGTGAGCCATCACATTTGCTGGCCCAACGATATCGACATCTGGATGGAGCTGAATAACGGGCGCACCCTTACTCTGTTTGATCTGGGGCGGGTCGTGATGTTCAAGCGGCTGGGGATCAACGACCTGATCATACGCAAGAAATGGGCGGGCACTGTGGCTGGATCCTCGATCCGTTATCGCCGGCGTGTCACCACATTCATGAAGCTGGAAATGCGCAGCCGGGTGATCGGCTGGGACGAGCGGTTCATCTATCTCGAACAGGGCATGTATCATAAGGGCGAATGCACCAGCCACGTTCTGATGCGCACGGCCGTCACGGACCGGACGCGGATCATCCCAACGGCCGAAGTTGCCGCAGCGCTGGGGGCGAGCCCAGAGAGCCCGCCGTTGCCCGGTTGGGTACAGAACTTTGCGGACGCGGCAGGCGAGCGTCCCTGGCCGCCGCATCTCTGACCGCAATAGCCCTTTGCAGTTTCGTCCCCGCGCTGTTTAGTGACCCGATGACAGCGGGGGATGGAACATGGCGGAGATCAGCGCGGGTAAGCGCATCTGGGGGTGGTACTTCTTTGACTGGGCGAGCCAGCCTTACAGTACGCTCCTGATCACCTTTACCTTCGGTCCATACGTGGCATCTGTCCTACAGGACGGCAGTCGGGCACAGGCAGCCTGGGGATTCGGCATCGGTGCAGCCGGTGTGGTGATGGCTGTTCTGGCACCGGTCCTCGGTGCCATTGCGGACAGGACCGCGCGGCGGTTGCCGTTCATCTGGCTGTTTTCAGCTTTTTATGTGGTCGGGTCCGCGATGCTTTGGTTCGCAGCGCCCGATGATTTCAACCTGATCAATACCATGTTCTTCTTTGGTCTGGGTATGGTCGGGATGGAGCTGGCAACGATCTTCACCAATTCGATGCTGCCGGATCTTGGTCCGCCGGAAAAGACCGGGCGTATCTCTGGCAATGGCTGGGCCTTCGGATATTCGGGCGGGCTGATCGCGCTGGTCATCATGCTTCTGTTTTTCATGGAAGACGAGGCGACGGGCCGGACCATGATCGGGCTGACGCTGCCCTTTGGTCTGGATGCGGCGGCGCGCGAAGGAACCCGCTTTGTCGGGCCGTTCACAGCGATCTGGTATGTGGTGTTTATCGTCCCGTTCTTTCTGTGGGTCCGTGAGCCTCGTGCGACCCGTAAAATATCGGGCGCGGATATCAAGGGCGCCCTCGCGGATCTGGCGACCAGCCTGCGGACACTGCCACAGCGACCAAGCCTCTTTGCCTATCTGGGCAGTTCCATGCTCTACCGGGACGGGCTGAATGGGGCCTATGCCTTCGGCACGATTTTTGCCGCCGGTGTGCTGGACTGGACCGTCGTGCAGACCGGGACTTTCGGCATTCTCGCCATCATTGCGGGCGCCGTGTGTGCCCTCATCGGCGGGCGGGCTGATGATCGTTTCGGTCCCAAGCCTGTCATCATCGCGGCGGTGCTCACCCTGTCTCTCGCGGTCATCGCGTGCCTGTTTATCACACGGGATCAGGTTTTTGGCATTCCGGTGGTTCCGGGCAGTTCGCTGCCTGACATCGCGTTCTATGGCATCGGCGTGATGATCGGCGCCGGAGGGGGCGTTCTGCAATCTGCGAGCCGAACCATGATGGTGCGTCAGGCCGACCCGGAGCGCATGACCGAAGCGTTTGGTCTCTATGGGCTGGCGGGCAAGGCGACCTCGTTCCTCGCACCGCTCTCCATCGGTGCTGTAACGGCGCTCACCGGGTCGCAGCAGCTCGGCATCACGCCGCTCATCTTCCTTTTCGCTTTGGCGCTTTTTCTGCTACGCTACGTCAGGACCGACGGAGATCGAGCAGCATGAAAACAAAACTGATGGTCGCGGCTCTGGCGCTGGGCGTGTTGGGCGCTTGCAGCGGCGCGAGCCGGGACATTCCCCCACCCAGCCTCGCCGGAGTCGAGGTGACGCGCGCTGGCCTCGCCAAGCAGCTCTTTGGCAACAAAGCCCGCCCCGCCGCGCTGCCCACCGCGCCCTACGGATTTTACTCCAAGGGCTGCATCGCAGGGGCTGTGGAATTGCCTGAAACCGGGCCCACATGGCAGGCGATGCGCCTCAGCCGTAACCGCAACTGGGGCCATCCCGAAACCATCGACTTCCTGAAGACGCTCAGCCGCAAAGCTGCTGCGCTGCCGGGGTCGAACGGGCTCTATATCGGCGATATCAGCCAGCCTGCGGGCGGGCCGATGCTGACGGGCCATGCCAGCCACCAGATTGGCCTCGACGCGGATATCTGGCTGATGCCCGCCTCTCTGGGCCTTGACCGTCAGCAGCGCGAGAACATCTCGGCGGTCTCCATGCGCCGGGCCAACGGCGCCTATGTGAATGAAAAATGGAGCCGCTATCAGCAAGAGGTGGTGAAGGCCGCAGCCAAGGATCCCCGGGTCGAGCGGATCTTTATCTTCCCCGGCGCCAAGGTGCAGATGTGCGACACCGAGACCGGCGACCGGTCCTGGCTGCGCAAGGTGCGTCCGTGGTACGGGCATCACTATCATTTCCACGTCCGGCTGAAATGTCCCGGCAACGCGCCGGGATGCGTGGCGCAGGATCCGCCGCCGCCGGGCGATGGCTGCGCCGATGCGCGGCAGTGGCAGCGCAACATCCTGAACCCGCCGCCCCCCGATCCGAACGCGCCGAAGCCCAAGCCAAAGCGTGAGCTGACCATGGCGGATCTGCCGCAATCCTGTCAGGCCGTGCTGGCCCGCTGATCGTAGCAAGACAAAAAAGCGCCCGGTGAGATGTCTCACCGGGCGCTTTTCTGTTGAGAGAGTGGCGGACCGAGGGACCGCCCGCCACCGCTCTCAGCCGTCTTCGCCGTTGACGTTCGGAACCTCGGTGGGCTCGGACATGTCCTCGACGCCATTGGCCTCACGCCGCTGCTCAGCACCGGCTTTGTAGATCGGGCGACGCGCGCGGTTAACAGCCCCGAGCGGGCGATGCTCTTCCAGCGAGTGCCAGACGGAGAAGGACATATCTTCGGCCACTTTGAGGTTTTCCTCGGGCGAGATGTCCTGCTGCGGGATGATCAGTGTGGCCACGCGGATCGGCTGGGTGTCTTCGACCATCCACTCGACCATCGGGTTTTCCAGCGGTTGCTTTTCCACGTCCTTCTGGAGCTGGATCAGGAACTCGTAGCGGACTTCACCTTCCTTCAGCGTGTCCACCAGATACTCACGCTGATAGGTCAGCAGCATCACGTCCGGACGCTCATTGCTGGCGCCGCTCTGGGGGCGCAGGGTGTATTTCGCCACGCGGTCGCCGAACTTGTAGGGGGTCTGGCTCCAGTACTGGATGCCCGCGGGGTTATAGGACTCCTCGGCGATCATCGCGCCGATGGTCTGAACCGAATCCGGATGCTCTTCGGCCCACTTCTTCAGCTCTTCGGGTTCACCGACCTGCGCCTGAAACAGGGTCAGGTAGCTGTCCAGATCCTTCACGAAGAAGGTCGGATGGTTGATCATCACGAAGTCCTGGGTGGTGGCGTCCTCGAAACCTTCGAGGATCTTCGGACCCTCAACCCCAAGGACCTTGATCGCCATACCCTGCGGCTGCTGCACCACGTCCGGGGTGACCATCTGTGACGAGGAGGAGAAGCGCACCACGGCGTCATATTCGCCGCCATTGGCAAAAATGCCCTGCCGGAACTCGGCGGGAAGGTGCGGCTCAACAACCAGCTTGGCCTCGGCCAGACCGTGAGTCTTGGGGTGGGCGTCGCGCTTCATCGTCTTGTCGCCCGGGTAGGTGTCACGCATGCGCTGCAGGACGACCTCCTGGATGCCTGCGATCAGTTCGTCTTCGTTCGGGGCCATGACCTCCTGCTCTTCGGGCGAGGGCAGTTTCATGTCTTCGGCAAGCGCGGCAGATCCGCCGATGGCGCCGGCGGCCGAGAGCAGCAGGGGGAAAGTTTTGGTGAATTTCATGAGATAATTCCGATCTCTGGGGAGAAGGGTGCACCCCTCCGGGAGGGCCGGGGCGGGCAGCTCACGCCGCCCGCCTCCTAACATTATTTCTTGGTCGGCTCGTCTTCGCCGGTGACTTCACCGGTGGACACGTAACCCTTGGGCGCTTCGCCCTGACCGTTGAAGTAGCCAGACGGTTTCACAGCGTTGAAGTAGTTGCTGCCATCGGCCCAGGCATCATCGAACTCACCCTCGGGACCACCATAGGGGGCTTCCTGGTTCGGGCCGTTGGGCAGGGTCTTGAGGTATTCGATGATCGCATAGCGCTCTTCTTCACTCAGCGCACGGCCCACGACACCTCGACCCAGCGGCGCGTCCTCGAAGGAGTGACCGGCATTCGACATGCCCACCAGAGTGGTGTCGAAGGTGTAGTCGCCGGAGCCCTCTTCGGTTACGACGCCCAGCTTCTTGGGGTCGAACTCGCGGCCCTGCACCCACTTTTCCTGACGCTCGGAGGCGGGCAGGAGCAGCTCATAGATCGTCGGGATGGCGCCGTTATGCAGGAACGGACCCGTGGCCCACATGCCCTCAAGCGGCGCGGCCTTGTAAGTCGGGATGGTCGGGGCACCTTCCTCGGTCAGGCCGTCGGACGGATCGGAATAGTTGTTCCAGGCCAGCCATTCGTCTTCGGTCAGGTTCAATTCTGAGATGTACTTGTCGATCACGCCGGTCTTCAGAACCACCTGAATGTCGCCGGACGAGGCCGCCTTTTCTTTGTTCGGCATGTGCTCTTGCATCAGGCCGGTCCACTTGCCCGGACGCGGATCTGCCGTCGGCGAAGCCCACCACATGGGATCCGTTCCCATATAGGCCAATGGCACCATACCGTTTTCTACAAAGCGCTTGCCTTTCATACGCTCCGGCGACCAGCGATAGGGGTAGCTGGTGTGACAGGAGGAGCAGTTCTCGGCCACGAGTTCTTTGCCTTTCGCGGCCAGATCCTGATCGATCTCGCCGAACACCTCGGCGGGCCATTGCGGCGCCTCCAGCTCACGGATGTCGACTTCGAGCTGATGTTGCTCACGCAGGGTCACGGTCGATTCGAACAACTCACCCTCATCGGGATCCATGTTCACGCGTACCATGGCACCCAGGGACTCCCCGAGATTCCGGGTGATCGGGCGGTGCAGAATGCCACCCCACTGGACCCAAGCCGATTGCGGCGCATTCCAGACGAAGGGTGACTTCGTCGGCGACATGCCCATTTCCACGTTTTCCGGCACCTCGGGGTAAACCGCGTCGATCGTGTTCGGGATCTGGGTCACCGCATCCATACGGCCGGGGCCGAGATCATGGGGGCTGCCGGCCACGCGATCCACGAAATAATCGATATAGACGCTGGCTTGTTTGAGCTCCTCGCGGACCTCGTCCTTGCTCATGCCATTTGCCGCGTCTTTCACCCGCTCGTAAAAGCGGTCAAACTTGGCCTCGTCATCCAGTGTCGCGTGCGTCGCCTTGCGCACTTCATCGGTGAAACGCGGCATGCTGTAGATGTGGTTCGAGCCACCGTCGATGCGGATGGTCTTGCCCTCGTAATACAGTTCCGCCGAGTGGCAGGAAGAGCAGGTCAGACCGACCCAGTCACCCTTGAACACGCCATCCTCGACGCGGTTCAGAGCCAGACCGACCGGCAGGCCCTCGGGGTTGAACTCATCGCTCTGCTCGCCTTTGAGAAGGCCGAGGGAGTGGTAATAGTCGGGGTCGGAGAACAGCCCATCGCTATCCGCCTGCTCAAGACCCTTCCAGAAGGCCAGCGGCAGCATCGCGGTGCCTTGCGAGCCATGGTAGTAGAATTGCCGCTGCTCTTCGGTCCAGCCTTGGTCAAGGAAGATCAAATCTCCCTCCGCGTGGCTTTCCGCAAAGGCGGGCGCGCCGATCACAGCAACGGCTGCCATGGCAAGGTGCGATACGTGCTTCCTAAAATTCATATGAGAGTCCCATCCCCGTCCCGTTTTAACAAAGCGGCCCCGCACCAGAGAAGCGGGGCATCGTCCAGCCGGTTTAGATTTACCAGCATCGAGGTGAGAAACGCGTAAAGTTGTAACAAGTTCCCGAAATTCTCCGAACATTCGGATATTGGCGTCACGAGAGTAGTCCGACTTGAAAGCGGGCGCGTGGCTGGCTTTTGGTCTATCGGAATGATCGTTTCATGCGCAGGTAATGGAAGCTCGGGCACTCTGTGGTCGTTTGATGTCGTAACAGTTTCTGCTCTTGTCGAGGATGATTTGGGCTTCTCGCAGCGCCTGAAAGATCTCGCCATTCAGCAGGTCGCCGCGCATCTGGCCGTGGAAGCTCTCGCACGATCTGTTCTCCCTGGGGTGAGACGGATCAGGAATGGTTCTCCCCCACTGAAGTGGTCCTCCGCTATGTTCAGGAAAACGGAGGAATACCATGGCCAACAAGCGATCCAAGCCAGAGGAAATTGTTACGAAGTTACGGCAGGTTGAGGTTCTGACGGGGCAAGGGATGCCGCGTCTGGATGCGATCCGCCAGATCGGCGTGACTGAACAGACGTTCTACCGCTGGAAGAAAAAGTACGGTGGAATGGGCACGGACCAATTGAAGGAACTAAAGCGTCTTCAGAAAGAGAATGAGCGGCTGCGCAAGGCTGTTTCGGATCTGACCCTGGACAAGCTGATCCTGGCGGAGGCCGCAAAGGGAAACTTCTGAGCCCCGCTCGTCGCCGTACCTGCATTGATCGTGTTCGTGCAGAACTGAAC
>NZ_VFSV01000140.1 GCF_007004065.1 Palleronia caenipelagi
CCTGCATCTGTCTTTTCCTTACCTCTGCTTGTCATGCAGGCCCAAAGCCCTGCTATCCGTTCAGGTCATGAGAAAAGACGGGGGCGATCACACTACCGCACGGCCCAGAACGGCCGACCCATTCCCGATCCGTCCCCCGCCGCTTCCCGGCATGTTTGGGGAGCCGGGAAGCGGCTCCCTTATCGCAAAGGAGCCGAGGGAAGTCATAAGACAAGCCTAATGCGCTGTGTGGTCGTTTCGTGTTGTAGTGTTTCCTCCATTGTTCGATCAGGATCTGCGCCTCGCGCAGGCTGTAGAAGATTTCGCCATTCAGGAACTCATCGCGGAAACGGGCATTGAAGCTCCCCACATATCCGTTCTCCCAAGGCGATCCAGGTTCGATGTAAGCCGTTTTCGCGCCGACAGCTTTGATCCAGTTCTGTACGGCCTCAGCAACGAACTCCCGGCCATCGTCCGTCCGGCAGTGCACGAAGTCATATGACCAAACATGATTTGGATGCTCAGGTCGCAATCGGACACACGATCCATCATTCAGCCAGAGCCGTCCCTTCTTTGGTTGCTTCATTGGGACTTTCAGCCCCTCTCGTCGCCACAGCCTTTCGACGCGCTTGTCGTTCACATGCCAGCCAGCATCTCTGAGCAGTGCTGCAATCCGACGATAGCCATACCGTCCATATTGCCGGGTTAGCTCGATCATATCCGCCACCAAGCGCTCTTAGAGGTGGTCGCGGGATTTCGGACCGGGTGCTAATCTGTAGTGTCTGAGGAAGAACGCACAGAAATGACGAAACGGAAACGCTATTCGGCAGAGTTCAAGGCGAAGGTGGCTTTGGAAGCCATCCGCGAGGAGCTGACGACGGCCGAGCTGGCCAAGAAGTATGACATCCACCCTACCATGATCAGCGGCTGGAAACGGACCGCGATTGAGAACATGGCACAGGCCTTCACCGGCCAGGCGACCGCGGAGCTGACGATATCGGCGGCAGAGGTCGGAAAGCTGCACGCCAAAATCGGGC
>NZ_VFSV01000141.1 GCF_007004065.1 Palleronia caenipelagi
GATAAGCGCGTCGAAAGACTGTGGCGACGAGAGGGGCTGAAGGTGCCAATGAAACAACCAAGAAAAGGACGGCTTTGGCTGAATGACGGATCGTGCGTCAGACTGCGGCCTGAACACCGTAATCATGTTTGGTCCTACGACTTTGTGCATTGCCGGACGGATGACGGAAAGGCGTTCCGAACGCTCAACATTACCGATGAGTACAGCCGGGAGTGCTTGGCCATCTGTGTGGATCGCAAGCTGAACTCAGGCAACGTCATCAATGCGCTGAGTGATCTGTTCATCTTGCGCGGCGTGCCATCATTCATTCGGTCCGACAACGGCCCGGAGTTCGTTGCTCAGGCCGTGCAGGACTGGATCAAAGCTGTCGGCGCGAAAACGGCTTACATCGAACCTGGATCGCCTTGGGAGAACGGATACTGCGAAAGCTTCAACGCCCGTTTCAGGGATGAGTTCCTGAATGGCGAAACCTTCTACAGCCTGCGCGAGGCGCAGATCCTGATCGAACAATGGAGGAAACACTACAACACGAAACGACCACACAGCGCATTAGGCTACCGCCCACCGGCCCCGGAAACCGTCGTCACGATGGACCGGAGGCCCGTCATGCACTAACAATCAAATTGGACCACTCAAGTGGGGCTGATCAAGGAGAGGAGAGGAGAGGAGAGGAGAGGAGAGGAGAGGAGAGGAGAGGATGCACTGCGTCAAACGACTCGGCAAGGGCCTCATGCCGAGGGACTTTGATCGGCAGGTCGCCGAGCGACGGGTCCGGATCGCGGGGCTCAACCGCTACACCGCTCTTCGCATACCCGTCACAGAGCCCGTCGTATAAACCCGTCCGGGGAAAGGGGAAGCTCGCTCAAACCCCGATTTGGGCAACAAAGCCCCGCATAGGCCGAGGCCTGCAGCCCGACCATCGTCTGCGTCCGGAGCACGGCAGAATATAGTATGATCT
>NZ_VFSV01000142.1 GCF_007004065.1 Palleronia caenipelagi
CAGGCGTCGGTCACGATCACCGGCTGACCGTCGAGGGTGACGATCTCGCCTGCGAGGGTGAGGTAAGGGGTGTCGGGAAAGGGGATGGGCAGCGCGTCGCGGATCTTCACGGCGCCGTAATAGAGCAGCTGCGGCCCGGCGGCGGTGCGGTGCCACAGGTTGTAGAGATAGGAGCGGTTCAGAGCGAGCGGCGCGAGGTCTGCGGGCGCGAGGCGCAGGGTGAGCGCACCGTACGAGGCCACCAGATGGGGCGGGCCGGTGAGGGTCACATCGGGGGGCAGATCGGGCCCGGCGGCGAGGGTCAGGGCGAAGATCCCGGCTGTGTTGCCGATCTCGCCCAGAGGCTGGCGCCGGGCGGTGGGAGACGCGGTCATGGTGCGGTCTCCGTTTCTGTGGTCTCCGTTTCTCTGGTAGCTGGCGTGCCACGCTCGGCTGTCAGTGATCTTCGTGCCTGTCACCGGACAGCGGGGTACTTTACCCCTGTCCATGAGAGGAGCACGCCATGGGACAGCATCGACGGAAATACACGGATGAGTTCAAGGGTGAGATGCGCTGTGCGCCACTGGTTCAAGCACCGCATCGAACGCGGTTGAGCGGCTTTATGAGCCAGGCGCGACGCAGGGCAGCGTTGCGAGAGAGCTGGGGACCACCGGCACGCAGCTGAAGACCTGGCGGCTGGAGATCGAGGCCTTCGGCTCGATGGAAGCGAAACACCGCCAGAAGGCCGATGCCGCCGAGCTGGAGCGGCTGCGCAAGGAGAACAAGCGGCTGGCAGAGAAGAACGAGATCTTGCAAATGGGTGAGCAGGCGAACGCCACCGGTCCGAGTGCGCCTGCGAACGATTTTTTCGCGTCTCGGGCGGTGAAGTGAGGGCATGAGCGCCACTGGTCCGAGCGACTGCCCGAACGATGAACAAGCGCGCTTTCATCACTGCCCACAAAGCTCAGTTCGA
>NZ_VFSV01000143.1 GCF_007004065.1 Palleronia caenipelagi
CTTGTCCAGGGTCAGATCCGAAACAGCCTTGCGCAGCCGCTCATTCTCTTTCTGAAGACGCTTTAGTTCCTTCAATTGGTCCGTGCCCATTCCACCGTACTTTTTCTTCCAGCGGTAGAACGTCTGTTCAGTCACGCCGATCTGGCGGATCGCATCCAGACGCGGCATCCCTTGCCCCGTCAGAACCTCAACCTGCCGTAACTTCGTAACAATCTCTTCTGGCTTTGGTCGCTTGTTTGCCATCTGTTTCCTCCGTTTTCCTAAACATAGCGGAGGACCACTTCAGTGGGGGAAGACCACTACAACGAAAGACGCCCGCACTCATCACATGGGCTCCTGACGCCGGAAGAGGCACATGATAGACGAAACCCGGACCTGAAAGTTGCCGCCTGAAATGGAAACCAATGCTATAGCTTAGCATGGCGGCAAGCTGGTCGAAAATCCAAGACCACCTCTGGTGGCTTCGTCGCCGGCATGCGATCACTGCCGGGCAATCCTTACGACCCTTACGACGGGCACACTCTGCACGCGGCATTGGAACAGGTGGACATCCTGACCGACCGGCGCCGGGACATGGCCTTCGTCAACCGTGGCTGCCGTGGCCACGGCGTTGAAACAGTGAAGGTCTTCATCAGCGGTGCAAGGCGCGGCGTCACCAGGACCATCGCGAAACTGCTGCGACGACGAAGCGCCATCGAACCAATGACGGGCCATATGAAAGCCGACGGACGTCTGACCCGATGCCCACTCAAAGGAACCGAAGGTGATGCCCTTTTCGCGGTCCTCTGCGGCTGCGGTCACAACATCCGCATGATCCTGCGCCACCTGAGGGTCTGTCTGTGCCATTTCATCTGGCTGATCACACTGCTCCGAGGCCTCACCCCCGGCGCCCACCGCCATCAGAGGCCGCAAATCGCCGCCGGAGCCTGTTGATCAGCATGGACTAA
>NZ_VFSV01000144.1 GCF_007004065.1 Palleronia caenipelagi
ATGATCGGTTATGGCGGCCACGATACTCTGTACGGCGGCGCCGGGAATGACCAGCTCTGGGGCAGTGACGGGAATGACCTTCTGAACGGCGGGATCGGGGCCGATACGATCCTTGGCGGCAACGGCAATGACACGTTGGTGATGGACAGCTTCGGGGATCGGCTGAGCGGCGGTGCCGGGATTGATGTCGTGCAGACGTTTGTCGGGATAAACCTGACAGACGGGGTGCAGGCGCTTGATACAAGCATTGAGAATGTGGCTCTGCTCGGAAGCGGCAATATTGATGCCATTGGGAACCAGCTCAACAACGTGCTGTCGGGTAATGCCGGTCATAACGGTATGATCGGTTATGGCGGCCACGATACTCTGTACGGCGGCGCCGGGAATGACCARCTCTGGGGCAGTGACGGGAATGACCTTCTGAACGGCGGGATCGGGGCCGATACGATCCTTGGCGGCAACGGCAATGACACGTTGGTGATGGACAGCTTCGGGGATCGGCTGAGCGGCGGTGCCGGGATTGATGTCGTGCAGACGTCGGCCGGGATAAACCTGACAGACGGGGTGCAGGCGCTTGATACAAGCATTGAGAATGTGGCTCTGCTCGGAAGCGGCAATATTGATGCCATTGGGAACCATCTCGACAACGTGCTGTCGGGTAATGCCGGTCATAACGGTATGATCGGTTATGGCGGCCACGATACTCTGTACGGCGGCGCCGGGAATGACCAGCTCTGGGGCAGTGACGGGAATGACCTTCTGAACGGCGGGATCGGGGCCGATACGATCCTTGGCGGCAACGGCAATGACACGTTGGTGATGGACAGCTTCGGGGATCGGCTGAGCGGCGGTGCCGGGATTGATGTCGTGCAGACGTTTGTCGGGATAAACCTGACAGACGGGGTGCAGGCGCTTGATACAAGCATTGAGAATGTGGCTCTG
>NZ_VFSV01000145.1 GCF_007004065.1 Palleronia caenipelagi
CGCCGACAGCTCAAGCGCCCCGCCGCTCTCCAGAAGCCCGCTGCTCGTCAGACCCTCCGAGGCGCTCAGCACCGCAGAGCCCAGACCATAGGCCAGACCCTCCACAGCGATCTCGCTGGCGAGGATCGCCAGCCGGTCACCCGCGCCCACGGCGCCATCTGTAGCCGTGATCAGGGCCAGCCCGCCCGCCTGCAGAGACAGATCCCCGCCAGCAAACACCGCCCCGCCAATCGCCGCATCACCCAAGATGTCGAGCTGGCCGATGCCCGCCGCAATCAGACGGCTCTGTGCCCCGCTCTCCAGAGTGCCCGCGCTCAGAACCAGATCGCCTCCGACCGCCTCAAGCGCCCCAGGCACCGTCAACAAATCCGTCACCTGCACCATGGCCGTTCCGCCTGTCAGCATCTCCCCGCCCAGATCGGCGCTCGCTGCGCTCAGCGTAAGGTTCGCCACGCCCAGCGGGGCCGTGAGATCCGAAAAATCCACGCCCGCAACCGTCACCGCCGATGCCGCGCTCTCAATCCGTTCCCCGGACAGAGACAGATCCCCACCCGAATACAGCGTCTCCGACAGGCGCAGGACATCCGTGGAAACAATATCCGCCGTGTTCTGCACTGCCATCAGACCATCCAGCGCTAGGTCATCTGCCCGTGCCGACAGGCTGCCCGACAACAGCTCCGCCCCTGCCAGAACCTCAAGCCGTACCGCGTCCAGATCCAGCGCCCCGGCCGCCGTCACTCCACCTGCCAGCTGCAAAAGATCCACCGCCGACAGCTCAAGCGCCCCGCCGCTCTCCAGAAGCCCGCTGCTCGTCAGACCCTCCGAGGCGCTCAGCACCGCAGAGCCCAGACCATAGGCCAGACCCTCCACAGCGATCTCGCTGGCGAGGATCGCCAGCCGGTCACCCGCGCCCACGGCGCCATCTGTAGCCGTGAT
>NZ_VFSV01000146.1 GCF_007004065.1 Palleronia caenipelagi
ATCTCGATGGATGGCCGGGGCCGCTGGATCGACAACCGGATGATCGAGCGGCTCTGGCGATCCCTCAAATACGAATGCGTCTACTTGAACGCCTTCGAAACAGGTTCCGAAGCCCGGGACGGGATCGGTGACTGGATCAGCTACTACAACGAAAGACGCCCGCACTCATCACATGGGATCATGACGCCGGACCAGGCCTATGACAGGCAATCTCCGGACCTGAAGGTTGCCGCCTGAAATGAAACCAATGCTATAGCTTAGCACGGCGGCAAACTGGTCGAATTTCAAGGACCACCTCTAAGGATCTTCGTCCCGGTTTCCGGACAGTGTGATTGTTGATCCTACGCGGCCATTTTCCAACTCATTTCTGTGAACGCCTGAACCGGCGTCTGGTAGCCGATGGCTGAATGGCGGCGTTGGCGGCCCGTAGAAGACCTCGATGTACTCGAAGATCGCGGCCTTGGCCTTTTGCCGGGTTCCGAACCGATGGCGATGGACCAGCTCCTTCTTCAGCGAAGAAAAGAAGCTCTCCATCGGGACGTTCGGCGCCTTCAAACGATCCCCCGGATCGTTCGATCCGCTGGCGCGGACCAGCTTGAACTCGAGGCATTCGCCCGAGTTAGTGTCCGCGCACGTGGTGTAATTTCTGCGCCTTCAACGGTGTAATGCCGGGTGGCCATCGAGGTGTATGGTCAGGTGGAGTTTGACGACTTCAACCACGCACCACACGGAGCCCCCGATGACCAAGACCAACATGGACCTTTCCGAACGTCTGGCCAAGCAGGACGGCGGCGATTTTCTTCGCACCGTCGCCGAGGCCGTTTTGCAGCTGATCATGGAGGCTGACGTCGAAGGCCTGATTGGCGCCGGTAAGCACGAACGGGCTGATCAACGCACGACCTGGAGGAACGGGTATC
>NZ_VFSV01000147.1 GCF_007004065.1 Palleronia caenipelagi
TGATCTTCGTCCCTGTTTCCGGACAGTGTGATTGTTGACCCTACGCGGCGATTTTCCAACTCATTTCTTTGAATGCCTGGGCTGGTGTCTGGTAGCCTATGGCTGAATGCCGTCGCTGGCGGTTGTAGAAGACCTCGATGTACTCGAAGATCGCGGCCTTGGCGTGTGCCTTTGTTGCGAAGCGCTGGCGGTGGACCAGCTCCTTTTTGAGCGAAGAAAAGAAGCTCTCCATCGGGGCGTTATCCAGACACTCCCCTTTGCGGCTCATGGATTGGATCAGCTTTGCGCGATGGATGACTTTGCGATAGTCCCCGCTGGCATATTGCACGCCGCGATCCGAATGCAGGATCAGACTTGGCACCGGACCGCGCCGGTCGAGAGCCATCCGTAGCGCATCGCAGCAGAGCTCCGCTTTCAAATGTTCGGCCATCGCCCAACCGACTATTTCGCGGGTCGCCATGTCCTTGACCGCCGCCAGGTAGAGCCAGCCCTCGCCGGTATCCACGTAAGTGATATCAGCGAGCCAGACGGTGTTCGGGATGGTGCAATGAAACGCCCGCTGCAGCAGGTTCGGCGACGGGGTCAGCTTGTGATTGCTGTTTGTGGTGACCGGCTTGCGCGGCTTGCGTTGGCCGGCTGAGATCCTGTTTCCCCGCATTATTTTGGCCACGCGCCGCTCTGAGACGCGCTCGCCATCAGCGCCCAGATCCCGGTGAATGCGTTTGGAGCCGTAGCGGTATTTGCTTGCTTTAAAGAAGTGCCTGATCCGCTCCAGCAACGCCACGTCTTGTGCCGCACGCCGCGCTTCCCGGCCTTGACGGGCCGCCAAGCTCGCGTCGTGACCATAAAACCAACTGCGTGACAGGCGGACCAGCCGGCAGAGTGTCGAAACC
>NZ_VFSV01000148.1 GCF_007004065.1 Palleronia caenipelagi
GTTCAAGGCGAAGGTGGCTTTGGAAGCCATCCGCGAGGAGCTGACGACGGCCGAGCTGGCCAAGAAGTATGACAGCCACCCTACCATGATCAGCGGCTGGAAACGGACCGCGATTGAGAACATGGCACAGGCCTTCACCGGCCAGGCGACCGCGGAGCCGACGATATCGGCGGCAGAGGTCGGAAAGCTGCACGCCAAAATCGGGCAGCTGGTCGTGGAACGGGATTTTTTGTTGGAAGCCTCCAGTCTCATCCCCGGCACTGGAGGCAAAAAGCGGTGAAGAAAGACCATCCCGATCTYAGCGTCCGGCGGCAATGCAGCCTGCTGTCACTGGCACGCTCAACCCTCTACTACCAGCCGCGTGGGGAAAGCCCCGAGAACCTGAAGTTCATGGAAATCATCGATTGTCAGTTCCTCGAGACGCCATGGTATGGCTCACGCCAGATGGTCCGGCACTTGGCTCGCGAGGGACATAAATGCGGCCGACATCGTGTGCGGCGGCTGATGCAGCTCATGCGGTTGGTGCCTATCTACCAGGAACCGAAGACCAGCAAGTGGTCTTCCCCCACTGAAGTGGTCCTCCGCTATGTTCAGGAAAACGGAGGAAACAGATGGCAAACAAGCGACCAAAGCCAGAAGAGATTGTTACGAAGTTACGGCAGGTTGAGGTTCTGACGGGGCAAGGGATGCCGCGTCTGGATGCGATCCGCCAGATCGGCGTGACTGAACAGACGTTCTACCGCTGGAAGAAAAAGTACGGTGGAATGGGCACGGACCAATTGAAGGAACTAAAGCGTCTTCAGAAAGAGAATGAGCGGCTGCGCAAGGCTGTTTCGGATCTGACCCTGGACAAGCTGATCCTGGCGGAGGCCGCAAAGGGAAACTTCTGAG
>NZ_VFSV01000149.1 GCF_007004065.1 Palleronia caenipelagi
CTTGTCGCGCAGCTGGCTCTATGGATACCATGCCAGCCAGGCGGCCCGCGATGACCGCCGCGAGCGGCGCTCTGCACGGGACGACGTGCTTCTGGCAAAAATTATGCGGGTCTTCAAAGCCAGCAAACACCGCTACGGGTCCAAGCGTATCCACCGGGATCTGTGCGCTGAGGGGGAGCACGTCCCGGAGCGGCGCGTGGCCAGAATAATGCGCGAAAGCAGGATCTCAGCCCGCCTGAGAAAGCCGCGCAAGCCGGTGACCACGAACAGCAATCATAAGCTGACGCCGTCGCCCAACCTGCTGCTGGAGGCATTTCACTGCACCACCCCGAACACCGTCTGGCTGGCGGGTATCAGCTATGTCGATACCGGCGAGGGCTGGCTCTACCTGGCAGCGGTCAAGGAAGGTGCCTTTGTCCGCCGTCGCCCATCGGGCTCTGACCAGTGGCGYCGCGATGGGCAACTCCAAGGACAATGGCGCATGCGACCCGCGAAATCGTCGGCTGGTCCATGACCGATCACCTGGGCGCAGAGCTGTGCTACGACGCGCTCCGGATGGCCCTGGACCAGCGCGGCCCGGTCCCGGGCCTGATCCTGCATTCGGACCGCGGCATGCAATATGCCAGCGGAGACGACCGCAAGATCATCCACCGCGCCAAGCTGGCTCAATCCATGAGCCGCAAGGGTCAGTGCCTCGGGTTCAAGCTGGTCCGCGCCAGCGGATCGAACGATCCGGGGGGATCGTTTGAAGGCGCAGAACGCCCCGATGGAGAGCTTCTTTTCTTCGCTGAAGAAGGAGCTGGTCCATCGCCATCGGTTCGGAATCCGGGAACAGGCCAGGGCCGCGATCTTCGAGTACATCGAGGTCTTCTAAGGGCCGCCAGCG
>NZ_VFSV01000015.1 GCF_007004065.1 Palleronia caenipelagi
GTATGACGCCGGAATGCGACAATCATGGCCTCCTCCGCTTCGGTGAGAACGGTCGAACGCGGCTCCCTCGGCCCAGTCTTCAAGTCCTCCACCGTCGCCCGCTTGCGCCACTTCGCGACGGTCTTGGGATTGATGCCCAGCTCCTTGCTCAGCTGCGCGAGCGAAGCTTGCGATCGCTGTATTGCAGCTCTGACAGCGTGCGTGGTCGAGGCGCTCCCGTGACGAACTTGTCCCATAATGCTTCCTTCCATTCCTGAGAAAGGATCACACCATCAAACCGTGGGATCAAACAACTAGGCTTGTAGCGCGCGCGATTGGCTCCACATAGGCCGACGCGATCATGACCACCGCCCGGCCCAACAATGCGCCACGCCACGCGCACCCAGTGCTACCGTCTCCGCCGGATCGAGCCGTACCGTAATCATCTGCGACATGAGCGTCATCCTCGTGGATCGTGGATCACCCACCTCAGCACACCAGACGCCACCGGGGCGCGGATATATAATGAAAGCTCCTTGATACAGTACATATAGCCTTGATCCGCTGCATGAAGATAAGGATCAATGCCTGGGGTCGGCGCTGTTCGCGTGGGGCTATCCAAGTGGAACTGGCGCCGAATCGGTGCTGCGGTGCAATGTCCTCTATAAATTGGTCGACAGGCCTTTTGTCTTGCCGAGGCCGGGTGCGGGCAATCCTGCTGCGAGGGGGGCTGGCGATGGACTGCCGCGGTGCCATGTCCGATGTCAGCCACATGATTTGCGAATTTCAAGGCACCTCGACAGGGTTCGAGGAGGTGCCGCCCGGTTTCTTCAAATGCTCAGGGCCGCCTTGTCAGGCATCGGAGAGGACTCAGTAGCTGCCGCCCGCGCGCTCCTCTGCGATGAGGCGAACGAGGGGGCGAGCTTCTTCGAGGCTCATCCCGGCGCGCAGACGCGGATCGTACAGAATGCCCATCAATCTTTCGTCCATGTCGGTCAGGAGCGCAAATTCCTCGTCATCGTTAAAGATCGAGGGGCGTGCGCGAGGGCTGTCATTCGACATCCCCAACCCTTGGGCGATTTCCTCGTGGTAACAAGATTGCCGCAACAAGTCTGGGTGTTCCGCGCGGATGATAGAGATGGCACGCGAGTATTTGTTATTGTTGAAATTATCGACGGCGAACACGACGCAGTATGTGGTCTGTGGGAGGTCGAGCAACGTATTCAGGGCCTGGTCGGTCAGTCCCGGTGCGAGCCGCTTCAGCTCTGGTCCGAGCGATCGGCGTTCATCTTCGTCGACCACAAAGATGATGAAGTTCCCGCCACTTCCGACAGTCGAGACGGGGTGCCCGGTGGCCCGGGACAGCCGGTCAGCGTAGCTGCGCACCTCGGCCCGGTCTGAGGCTTCCATTTCCGCAGGGACGGAGTCGCCGAAGCGCATTTCGATCCGCACCGGTTTGTCAAAACGGCGCAGATTTGCACGGGTGAGCTGGGCGGTGTGGACACCGCTGTTGGGCGCGTATTCCTCATAAAAGGCCAGATCGAAGAATGTGCGCGCGAGCCTGTCCGCGTCCCACGGCGTGTCGGCGCCACCCCGATCCGTGCGCAACAGGCCTTGCCGCAGGAGCCGGTTCTGGACGAGCTGATAATAGTCGCCCAGCGTGCTATCCTGAGGGCGAGCCGGCTTTTGCGTGTGGGCCGCTGGCGCCGGCGGTACCGGAGAGACCGGCGCAGGGAGCGCAGCGGTTTCAAGCGGCGGCGCCACGGGAGGTTCCGCCATAAATTGTTGAGCGCAGCCAGCCAGTGTAAACAGGCCGAGAGTTGCCAGGGTGAGTTTGCTCGTCATGTTGTCAAATCGCCTGCTCGACCTTTTGAGACTTCGCGCGGGACAGTGTGTCGCGCAGCTCGGCTTCCAGTTTGACGAGATCCTGTTCAGCCGTCTGACGGGCTTGCTTCCCGGCATCGGCAATGGCGAGGCTGTCCTCGATCGTGGCAATCAGCTCGGCATTGGCGGCCTTCACCGCCTCAATGTCAAAGGCACCCCGCTCAACCTCCGTACGGACTTTCGCATTGGCCTCGCGGAGGTTCTTCGCGTTGGAAGTCAGCAGTTCATTCGTCAGATCTGTCGCCTCGCGCACCGCATCGGCGGCGTCTTCGCTGCGCTGGATCGTCACCGCCTGTGCCAGCTGGGTCTCCCAGAGGGGCACGGTGTTGACGAGCGTAGAGTTGATCTTCACGACCAGCGACTTGTCGTTCTCCTGCACCAGCCGGATCGAGGGGAGGGATTGCATGGTGACCTGTCGCGTGAGCTTCAGGTCATGCACGCGGCGGTCCAGATCATCGCGGGCGGTGCGCAGATCGCGCAGGGCTTGCGCGTCGATCATGTCGTCGCCCTGCCCGTCGCTTGCCGCAGCTTCGGCGGCAGGGATCGTCTCGGCATCGAGCTGTCGCAGCTTTTCCTCACCGGCGGCAATATAGAGCGCCAGTTCCTCGTAGAATGCCAGTGTCTTGTCGTAGAGCAGGTCCAGCGCTTTGATATCCTTCAGGAGCTGGTGCTCATGCCCGTGCAGTGTGGTCGTGATCTCGTCAATCTGCGACTGCACATCCTCGTATTTCGCCATGAAGCGGCCAATGGGCGCGGCGCGGCCCAGAAGCTTTTCAAAGAAGGTCCGCTTGCGCCGGACATCGAGCTCTTCGGAGGAAAAGCCCCGGATCGCGGCGACCATCTCGCGCAGGCTGTCGCCCGCCGGACCGGCATCCTTTGCCTTCACGTCGGCCAGCATGGATTGGCTGATCTTTTGCAGCTCTAGTTGCGCCGGGGCGCCAAACCCGATGATCGAGCCGGTGTCGCTCATGTCGATCTGCGACAAACGCTGATCGATGGCGGCGCGGGTCTCGCCGTCCGCCTCAGCGTAGACGGGCACGTTGGTGGCCCGCGGCGCGGCGAGTTCTTCGAGCGCATCGATGTCTTCCTGCATCTTCGCAACAGCGGTTTTGGGTGTCTCACTCATTCCGTTTCCTCCAGGGCTTTCAAAGCCAGCCCTTCGCGGTCCAGACGCTCGCGCAGCACATCAATCTCGATGCCGAGATCGGCGCGATCGTCCAGCAACAATGTTTCTGTCCGTTGTGCGAAACCCTGATCCAGATCGTCGAGCAACGCAACAAGTTGCGCGCGATCCTGCTCAGTTCGAGCCTTTGCGGAGAGATCTGCGTATTTCCGCGCTGCCTCCTGCGCGCCGAGCAGGTACACGCCGAGCCACCGGCGCGCCTGGGGCAAGTCGCGGGGGTCCTGCTCGATCCGGCGAAACAGGCGGCGGGCGGTGGCGATAAACTGATCGACGCGGGTGACGAGCTTGCGGTCCCCGGTGCCTTCAATGGCTTTGCGCATGGAGGCGAGGTGGCTTTCGGCTTCGTCCACGGCGCGGGCGACACGTTCCGCCTGCCAGACCGGGGCGCCACCCGGCAGCTTGTTGCGCCAGGGATCGAAGCCAAAGGCACCCACATGGAGCGCTGCTCCCAGCGCTGCCAGCACCAGTCCGCCGCCAATCGAGGGCAGGCCGGCGAGGAACAGGCCGAGGCCCAGCAGAGCGGCGCCGAGAGCCTTGCGCGGCAAGGCCGGTCGGCGCGCGGTGACGCGGGCGAGATAGGCATCCTCTGCCCGCAGGCCGTCACGGGTCAGCTTCGCTGCTGCGATCAGTGCAAAGAACGCTGACAGATCCATCGCGAGGCCCGATGGATCTTGCCCCCATCCGGTAAACAGCAGTGGGATCGGCGCGATGAACAGCGCGTTGGCGCGGGCGCCAGCCCGGGACCTGCGCGCTCCGTCCCATGTCGAGGAGGTGCCGGGGGAATGGGGTCCGGTGTATTTCTGCGCCATCAGCCGCCTCCCCAGATCGCCGCGTAGACGATCAGAGCGACGAGCAGCAGGTAGGACAAACGTTGCATCGGGGGATCTCCCGCTCGGGTCAGGGTTCGGAGCCCGGTGCCCGCCTGACGGGCGGCCGGGCTGACGTGCCGGATAACCCCGCTCAGAACCACTGCGCCAAGGAAGGCGATGAGGGCGATCAGGATCAGGCGCGGCATCTTCGTCTCCGGTTGTTAACACCTTTGACATAGGATGCCGCACTCCGTGCGGCTAGGGTCAGCCGTGCAGAGATCCACCGCTTTGGGCTTTGCGCTCCGCGGCCAGCTTCCGGGAATAGCCGGACTGGATGATCTCGACGGCAAAGAGCACCAGCACCGAGAAATAGAAGGTCGATTTTGACATCGGCACGATCTCGTAGCCAAAGACCTTCAGGGCCAGATCCTTGGCGCTGTCATGATCCATGCCCATGGCCTCGGCGCCATGCACGGCAGCCTGCCCCGCTTCGCCCAGCAGAACCACGCCCACGATCAGCAGGATGAACAGGCCCAGAACCTCGAACATGCGGTTTTTCTGGATAAAGGCCGTCACCCAGTCCGCGAGCAGCAGCATCAGCAGGCCCGACAGGACGATTGCGGTGGCCAGGACTGGGAAGACATCGGTGATTGCCAGTGCCGACAGCACGGAGTCGAAGGAAAAGATCAGGTTCATGAACACGATCAGCAGGACAACCTGCAGGGCCGATTTTCCGGATTTCCCTTCGATATCGGCGTGGGTATCCTCGACCGAGAGCAGGTGAGCGATCTCCTTGACCGCCGTGTACATGATGAAGATGCCGCCGAAGATGAAGACCACGGTCGAGAAGTTGACGCCGCCGGTCAGCACGCCCTCCCAGTCGAATATGTAGAACGGATCGGACAGGGCGTCGATCAGGCGCACCATCACGAAGAGCAGCACGACGCGAGAGGCCACGGCGATGATGATGCCCCAGAAGCGCACTGATTTCTGCTGCGCGACCGGTGCCCGCTGGGACTCGATCGAGATGTAGAGCAGGTTGTCGAAGCCCAGAACCGCTTGCAGAAACAGCAGCATCAGCAGGTTGCCGGCATTTTCGATGGTCAGAAGATCAGCCATCCGTCCCTCCGTGTATCAGTTTCGCAGGGACCTAGCGCGACGTGGCGGGCATGTCACGCCGCCCGGTCCCGATTTGGCGAAACACCTCTTCGGAAGATGCTCCGAGCGGATCGGTTCTCTCATGACAGGTCAAGTGTTAGACTGCTCGTGGAGATGGAATCGCGCCAAATTTAGGTCAATCCAGTGGGGAAAGACCATGCGTTACATACCTGCTATACTTGCCATGTCACTTACCCCGCTGGTTGTCAGTCCGGCTGCCGCTGTTGAAAGTGGGTTCAGCCTGTATTTGCCGGGTGCCGCCGGTGATATCGTGTTGGCCCAGTCACCCGAACCGGGCCTGCAGGTGGCCTTTACCGCGCTTTATTGCAGTGGCGAGGTTGATGAGGTCGTTGCGCAGGGCAAGTTGAACTTTGGTGTGGATCTCGACCTGTCGCTGGGGATCCTTTCTGCCAGCTACACATTCGATCAGGAGGTCTTTGGCGGCACCTACACTGTCGGGGCGGCCTTGCCTGTGGGACGGGCGGATCTGGACGCGACGCTGACCAGTCGCCTCGGTAATCGCAGCGTGTCGGTCAATGATGACTCTTTTTCCATCGGTGACATGGCCATCACCCCGATCCAGCTGAACTGGAGCAGCGGCCGCTTCTCCTACAAGTTGGCGGAGACGATTTTCATCCCCACCGGAGGCTATGACAAGGATGACGTGGTCAATGTTGGGCTCAATCGCTGGGGCTTCGACACCACATTTGCTATGACCTATTTCAACGAGGTCACGAAGACGGAGTTTTCCATCGCGCCCGGCCTGCTGTTCAATCTCGAGAACGATGACACTGATTACGACTCCGGCGACGAATTTCACGTGGATTTCACCGTCAATCAGTTCCTGAGCGATACGCTCGCGGTCGGTCTGCGCGGGTACTACTACCGGCAAATCAGCGATGATAGTGGCTCAGGCGCGCGTCTGGGCGGCTTTCGTGGGAAAGGGGCCGGGATCGGGCCGGGCTTTGTCTGGTTCCCGAAATTTGCCGGGGGCCAGCTCTCCGTGCTCGGGAAGTACATCCATGATTTCGAGACGAAAAACCGCTTTGACGGGGACCTGACGACCCTGACGGCCGCGTGGAAGTTCTGAGAAAAGCTAGGACCTGTGAAGGGTAAAGTGGCAGGTGGCGTGACCCGGCTGGGCGCCACACGTGGTCTCGGTGCAGGTGCAACCGGGGTGGACAAGTGTCTGATAGAGATGCGCAAACACTGCGGCGTGCCAGTGACACAGCGGCACGTCGCTGGTCTCGCCCGCGATGAGCGGGTTGTGACGGATTTCGAAATCCCACGGATCGATGGCGCGGAACTGGCCGGATCCAGCGAAGGTCCAGGCGTGTTTCGTGATCGCGCGGGACAGGGCGCGGGCGGCCAGCGGCGCCGGCAGGGCCTGCAGTAGCATTTGCGCGGGCCGGGGGATGCGGTGGGCGAGGATGTATCGCGCCGTATCGCGCCCCGCGGCGGCGGCCAGTTCGGATGCGAGATCAGGAAGCTCAGTCCGCAACAGCCGGTGCAGCCGCGCGGCCTCTCCCTCGGGGATCATCTCTGTGCCGTCGGGGATCGTCGCCCCGGCGCGGGCCAGCATTCCCTCCGCGTCACCCAGACGGGCGAGCTGGGGCAGGAGTTGCAGGATGGCGTTGGGGCCAATCAGCCCCGCCGCCCTTTCGTCCTCAGACATCCTCCATCTGCTGTGTGCCGCCGCCACAGGCGCGGATCTCGGCGCCGTTTGGCATCTTGAAGCCCTCTCCCCGCTCGGTCGCGCGCTCTTTCATCTGCGCCCGCACCGCTTCGCGGCGCTCGGCGGCGCGGGCGGCCTTGTCGGCGGAGGCCTCCCAGTCTTCGAGCTGCGCCTCGGCCAGCTGCCGGGTCTCATCGAAGTGGAAATCCACCGATTTCTTCGTCTGCGGGCCCCAATAGCCAGCCTTTCCGAGATCATAGAACGTCCGCTGGAACCCGGCCTTCATGAAGGCATAGAGGCAGCCCAACAGATACCGCCGCCGGAAGCCTGTGCCGCGCCACGGATAGTGGAACAGGGCTTTGCGGGAATAGAAACGCCGGTAATTGTTCATCACCCGGTCGAGCAGTTCCCCCCGCTCCATGGCGGCGGGCTTCATGATCGGGGTGACGAAGTTGTATTTGGAGAAGTCATAGACCTCTACCTGATCCTTCAGCTCCTGAAAGAGCGGGGTAAAGGGCCAGGGCGTGTACATGGACCAGTTCGCCAGATCCGGCTGCCAGTCCCAGGCCATGCGGTAGGTTTCCTCCAGCGTCTCAGCGGTCTCATTGTCGAGTCCGACGATAAACTGCGCCTCCACAAGGATATCAGCCTCGCGCAAGAGACGGATCGCAGTCTTGTTCTCGTCGACCTTGGTTTCCTTGTTGAACTGGTCGAGCTTCATCTGCGCGGCGGCCTCGGTGCCCAACGACACATGGACCAACCCGGCCTTGCGGTAGAATTTCAGCAGGTCGCGGTCGCGGTAGATATCCGTAACTCGCGTGTTGATCCCCCATTTTACCCGCTTGGGCAGGTCACGGTCGATCAGCTCCTGGCAGAAAGCGATGAATTTGCGTTTGTTGATCGTGGGCTCTTCGTCAGCGAGGATAAAGAACCCTACGCCGTGGTTCTCGACCAGATCCTCGATCTCATCCACCACATCCTTGGGGTCGCGCACGCGGTAGTCGCGCCAGAATTTCCACTGGCTGCAGAAGGAACAGGTGAAGGGGCATCCGCGCGCGAGGTTCGGGATCGCCACCCGGGTGCCCAGCGGGATGTAGATGTATTTGCTCCACTCCAGCACCGTCCAGTCGGGCTTGATCTTGCTGAGATCCTTGACCGTCGACGCGGCGGGGGTGGAGACGATCTCCTCTCCGTCGCGAAACGCGAGACCTCTGATCTTATGGCGATCCGCAGGCCAGCGCCCGTCCTCGATGGCCAGCATCAGCTCGGTGCAGATCTCTTCGCCCTCGCCGCGCACGATGACGTCGATCCAAGGCGCCTCGGAGAGGACCTGCTTGAACATGAAGGTCGCATGAACGCCGCCCAGCACCCTCACCGCGTCCGGCGCCACATCGCGGGCGATCTTTAACACATCTTCGGCGCGGTAAATCGACGGGGTGATGGCGGTGACACCGACCACATCGGGCCGCAGCTCTGCGATCTGGATCGCGAGATCTGCGTCCTCAATATTGTCTGTCATGGCATCGATGAAATGCACATCGTCAAAGCCCGCTTGTCGGAGATGACCCGTCAGATAGGCCACCCAGGCCGGGGGCCATGTTCCGGCGATTTCGGCGCCGCCTGAGCGGTAGTTCGGGTGTACAAATAGAATCCGCATGTCACTCTCCGATGTGTAAATCATGCTTAACACATCTACTGTAAGATAAATTTGACATATATCAACCGGAGAGTTTCCCGGGCACCAGCAAAAGAAATCAGGCCGCCCGGTGAGGGGCGGCCTGTCCTTTGAGTTCAGGGGCGTGTTGGTTTAGTTCGACCCCTCGGGCAAGGCATAGGCGACCACATAGTCACCCCAGTCATTCGGGTTATACCGTGCACCGCTGGCGGTGATAACGATATACTGGCGACCGTCTTTGCCAACGTAGCTCATCGGCTTGGACTGGCTGCCGGAGGGCAGTTCGTCTTCCCAGAGCAACTCGCCCGTTTCCACGTGATAGGCCCGCATGCCGTAGTCGTAGAACCCGCCAAACCACACGATGTCGCCGGTGATGATCGGACCACCCAGCGGCGGGACGCCAATGTAGAAGGGCACCGGGACTGTAGGCATGCTGCCGACCGCAAGATTTTTGGTCGTCCCGGAAGGCTGACGCCAGACTTCCTCACCCGAGTTCAGGTCGATGGCGGTCACATAGCCCCAGGGAGGTTCCTGGCAGGGGAAGCCCAGCGGCGACACGAAGCCTCCGCGCTCCATAGTGTAGGGCGTGTCGCCCATAGGGTGCCACTGCCCCGCCTCGCCGGTATATTCCGCATCCTCAGGCTTGTTCTCCGTGAGCAGGAGCCGCTGGACAAAGGCCAGTTTCATCCCGACCACCACCATCAGATTGCGCTTTTCGTCGATGCCCGCTGAACCGTAGTTCATGCCGCCCTGCGGACCCGGGTAGATCAGGCTCCAGTCCAGCGCCGGCGTGGTGAAATCCCCATCATAGCGCAGCTTGCGGAACTGGATGCGGCAGAGCATCTGATCAATGGGGGTCGCGCCCCACATATCCCGCTCGCGCAAGGGCGTGGCACCCACTGCGGCGATGTCTGGCGAATAGGGCTGGGTACTGGCGTACCGCTCGCCCTCGATCGATCCGTCAGATTCGGGGACCGCCCGCTCTTCCACGGGCTTGATCGGTTCGCCTGTTCTGCGGTCCAGCACAAAGGTCTGCGAGCGTTTGGTGGTCTGGATGAGCGCCGGGATCGTACCGCCCTCACCGTCCGGCACGTCAGCCAAAACCGGCTGAGAGGGCACGTCATAGTCCCACAGGTCATGGTGGACGGTCTGGAAGTGCCAGACCACATCGCCGGTGGACAGATCAAGCGCCACGACTGACGAGCTGTATTTCTCATCGAAATCCCGGCGGTAGGCTCCGTAGATATCGGGGGACGCGTTGCCCATGGGCAGGTAGACCATGTTCAGTTCTTCGTCATAGGACAGAAGCGACCAGGCGTTGGGCGTGCCCGGCGTGTAGGTCCGTCCCCCGGACGGCACGTCTTTGAGGTCAGGCTGCCCCATATCCCAGACCCAGGCCATTTTGCCCGTCTTTGCGTCATAGGCCCGGATCACACCGGACGGATTGTTGACTTGAATGTTGTCGGTTACGCGACCGCCAACAACGATGACGCCATTAGCGACAATGGGTCCGGAGGAGTTGGTGAGATACTCAAAATTCTCATCCTTCGGGCCAAAACCGGGCCACAGATCCACCGTGCCGCCGTCACCGAAGGTTTCGCAGGGCTCGCCGGTGTCGGCGCGCACAGAGATCAGGCGGGCGTCAACGGTGGTTTCCACAAGACGCGGGCCGCACTGGTCGCCTTCGCCCGGATCGAACCAGCCCAGCGACCGGCAGCGCTTCCAGTCGGTGGATTCGGCCTCTGGGTCAAACTGCCACTTGATCTCACCCGTTACGCCATCAATGGCGCTGATCTGGCCGGAATGGGCGCATTGGTAGATCGTCCCGTCTATATAAAGCGGTGTGTTCTGATCCTGCTCGAAATTGCTCTGATCAACGACAAAGCCTGTGCGCGCTGTCCACGCGACCTCAAGCTGGTCGATGTTTTCGGGCGTAATCTGGTCGAACGGCGCATAGCTCGCGCCACCGCCGGTGCGGCCCCAGTTCGGCCAGTCATTCCCGGCAGCAGCCGTCGTTTTCGACACCTCGCCTTCAGCGAAATCAATGTCGTTCTGAACAACACCGTGGGGGAAAAGCGTTGCCGCCAGAAACGCGGCAAATCCCGCCATGAAGGCTAGCCCACCAAGAACGAAACCACCTGTCTTGTAAGGTCGCCCGCCCTCGGGCCGGATGAAGGGAACAACAAGAAGAACGGCCCCACCAAGGAAAATCGGGGCGACCAGACGCGGCAGCAGCGCCCAGAAATCCAGCCCAGATTCCCAGAAGGACCAAATGGCTGTGCCGATGAAAACCAGCATGTAGAGCCAGACGCCGACCATGCGACCTTGAAACAGGGTGATCGCAGCGGCCGTCAGACCGAGACCGGCGATGGTGTAATACCATGACCCCCCGAGGGTGATCAGGTAGATGCCACCGAAAAATAGGGGCAGGCCGGCGATGGCGAGGAGCACGGCGACCGCCCGGACGAGCAGGCTCGTCCCCGTCTTGTGGCGCTGCGCATCGGCAACAGATTGTGACATACAGATCTCCAGAAAGATTTTGACGTACCAGTAGACAATGCGAGGCTCCGGTTCCGGTTCCGGTTCCGGTTGAATTTCTGCCGAATTGGTCACGCCCAACGGCGCTGAAGCTGTCAGCATCTCCGAGCGGTCTGTCACATCCGTAAGTCGCCGCTTCGGCCGATTTTTATTAGATTTTTACGTTACGTTAACCATCTGCGTTCACCCTCAGTTAATAATTAGGCCAATAAAGTCGCCCGATGGAGGTGTCCGATGCGTATTCTGACGGCGAACGGTACGACTAGACCTTCGGCAGCCGCATTGTTTGGCAGGTTCCGGCAGATCATACAAAGTCTCGTTGCATCGACGTTGATCGGGCTCCCGACGCCAGCCCTGGTCCGGGCTGAGGTACCCTATCTCGAAATGCTGCATCTCTGGGCGACCGACGAGGAACACTTCGCTCTTGATGCGTTCGGCCAGGCGGTACGGCGCATGGGGGTTGATTGGCAGGAACAGGTCACGACAACGAATTTCACTGGTGTGAAATCAATCCTCTCCGAGCGGTTGACCCTTGGGGTTCCGCCGACCGCAGTCCAGTGGATCGGTGGTCGGGAGGATGTGCTCGCGCTCCATGACGCAGGGGTATTCCGCCTAATTTCGTCTGAGCATTTTGACAATCTCCGGCTGGAGGGAATGCGCCCGGAGATTGCAGAGATTGTCTCGCATCAGGATGGATACCTGCTGCTGCCGACCGGCATCCATCTCTTGAGTCATGTGATTTATAATCAAGATGTGCTCGACGCCATCGGTGCAGAAGTCCCCCAAGACTGGGACGCGTTTATCGCCGCTGCCGAAGCAGCGCGCGAGGCGGGTTATTTCGGTCTCGCAATCTCAGACGAGCGCTGGCAGTTGCGTAACCTGATGCATGGGCTGTTAATCTCCGAACTCACTCTGGCTGGATTTCGCAGTCTGACAGTGGATTTTGACGAGCAGGGCTTTGAGATCAGAGATGTGGAGCGGGCCTTCCAGAGTCTCCGCCGGTTGCAACCTCTGGCCAATCCGAACGAGGCCGAATTACCCTGGGCCGAAGCGGTTGGTCTCACGGCGTCGGGTCGGGCGATGGCGAGCGTCATCGGCGATTTCGCCTCACCCCTCTTGCCGGAAGATGGCAACTTTACGTGCGGATTGCCGCCAGGGAATGACTATTATCTTTGGGCATTCGATACCTTCGCACTGGTCGACCTCGCCGAACCGGCGGCGATCGCGGGGCAACGCGCGCTCGTGAGCGCGGTCTCAGATCCTGCAAACCAGACTCTCTATATCACCCGCAAAGGCGGCATTCCGGCCTTTCAGGGTGTCGACTCCAGTGCTTTGAACGGCTGTTCGCAGGTCTCCGCATCCATCTGGGAAAGTTCCCGCCCGCGTCTGTTCCTGCCGTCCCGTGCCTGGACCCAGAATATGAATGTGATCTCCAATGTCGCTCGGACCTTCTGGCGTGATCCGCAGATGACGGCGCAGGACGCTGCGGAACGGGTAACGGAAAAGCTGAGTGCGCTCAGCCTGCTAGAGAAGTCTTGACCCGTGGCAACGGCGCACACGGGCGGGCAGGGATCTGACGAAACATCGTCACCCCGCCGATTGCGTGACCGGCTTACATTTGGGCTGATCATGCTTTTCACGCTGGCCAGTATGATGGCCATTTCCTGGCTCATCGCTTCCTTTCTGTCCCTTCAAAGCCTCGTGAGCGGCACCGGTCGCTACATGGAGTCGTGGAATACCATTGGACGTACGGTTGAATACGTCTCCACCCGGACCGAAGGGAATGTCCTGAACACAGTTGCCATCCGCGGCTTACAAGCACGGTTACGGCAAGAACTGGCCACCGAGGCCGAAATTTCCGCAGCGCTCGACGCTGAACTCGACAAAGCCAATGCGTTTTGGCAACTGGCAGGTCTGGATCCGGAGCAGCTTGCGCTTGTCCGGGATGCGATTGCCGACAAATCACTTACTCAGCGCGTTCGAGAGGTTGCTGAGGCAAATCCTGACAGCGTACATTCCAGTCTGTCATTCTGGCCGACCGAGACCTCGGTCATCGTGCGCACCCAAGCGTCCAAAGTCGGCAGCGTGCGGGAGGCATATCTGCAGCCGGCCTTATCCCGGGCGCTGGTCGTACTGGGGCGCATCATATCCGTGGTCTTCGTAATCCTTACCGTGGCTATTGCTCTGGTCTGGAGACTGCTTATGGTGCCTATGCTGACGTCCCTGGAACAGACCCAGGAGGTGCTGCGATCTCAGCAAGACGACCTAAGGCTGGTCCTCGATAATATGCCCGCTCTCGTATGTTGGGTTGGATCTGATCTCAAACTGCAAATCGTCAACCAAACGTTCGCGCGGGAACTGGGTGCCTTGGGCGACCTTGCGGGTCGTTCCGTCGATCAGGTGCTGGGATTACAGAATTGGGCCCGCGTCGCGCCGTTTTTCCAGGCGGCGCTACAGGGCGCGCGGGCAAATTTCGACGCCGAGATCGATACGGTTGAGGGGAAGAAGACGTTCCAAATCAGTCTCGTTCCTGATCGGTCGTGCGGTAATCTCAAAGAGCAACGGGTCTACGTGATGCTGGTGGATGTCGGCGATCGTGTCGAGGTTGAACGGATCCTGCGCCGTAGCCATCAGACTATCAGCAGCACACTGAATTCCATCGGGGACGGAGTGATCGCCCTGGATGAGCATGGCCGGGTGACCCAGTTCAATCAGTTGGCCGAGCGGCTCACGGGTGTCAATCGTGGTACGGCGCAGGGTGAGTTGTTGGGGGATGTGGTCCTTCTTCGCAATCCCCAGACGGGACAGGAACATCATTTTGATGCAGCTCCGATTTCTGGCGAAGGTGCACTCGAGGAAACTCATCTGGATCTCGAACTGGTGCCCCATGGTGGCGGCAAGATTCTCATCGCCTGTTCGGTTGCACCAATTTTCTTCAATGAGAGCCGGGCGAGAGGCGCCGTGATCGTCTTTCGGGACATATCGGTCGAACAAAGTCTACGTGAGCGAGCGCATCAAAGTGATAAGATGAATACCATCGGCCAACTTGCGGGAGGGATTTCTCATGATTTCAACAATATGCTGGGTGGGCTTCTGACGCAGCTGGAGATGCTGCACATTAAGAACGCCGATCGGTTGGATTCGGATTCCGAGATGCTGATCACGTCAATGAACCGGACGATCGACAGGGCCCGGGATCTGACCCGAAACCTTTCAGCCTTTGCGCGGGTTCAAACGCTGGAGTTTTCGGTTGTTGATATCAAGGCAGTCGTCTCAGACGCGCTGCAAATTGTCTCCGAAACGGTTGATCGGCGGGTTCAGCTGAAGTGGGATCCTCCGCAGGAGGCTCTGGCGGTTCGAGGAAATGGCAGCGCGCTGCAAGCGGTTTTGCTGAATGTGGTGCTGAACGGTGTCCAGTCTATGACTGAAGGGGGAAAACTGACGGTTTCCCTCCGTCGAGCGCACATGGCCACGTCTGCGGATCTCCGGTCAACATTCCAGCTCGTTGCTGGTGATTACATCGTTGTGCGGATTGAGGATACCGGCCCCGGGATGACTGCGCGGGAGATAGAGCGGATTTTCGATCCATTCTCACAGCCCAACGCCGGCAGGGGCAGTTCCGGGCTTGGGCTTGCAGCGGCATACGGCACGCTGATCGACCACAAAGGCGGTGCTGAGGTCAACTCGCGGGTTGGTGTCGGAACGGTGTTCGACATCTATCTCCCGGCGACCTCCGCTGACGGCATCGCACCAGCCCCCGCTGTTGCCGACCCGCCCTTGCGGACAGAGAAGCCGCTAATTCTGCTGGTCGATGACGAAGATGGTTTGCGCTCGACCGGTTCCGCTTTCCTGAAGATGCGAAACTATGACGTGCTTACCGCATCTGATGGTCAGGAAGCCGTTGATCTGTACACGGAACACTCTGCTGAGATTGATCTGTGCTTGCTGGACCTGAACCTGCCCAGGCTCAACGGGTATCAGGTCTTCCGGACAATTCGTGAGATCCGCCCGGACTGCCCGGTCGTGTTTGTAACCGGCTTCAGCGGAGAAAAGGAACTGGGCGATCTCGTGCGATGCGGAATGTCCATTCTCCACAAACCGTACAGGCTGAAAGAGCTCGACGCGACAGTTGAGAAAGCGCTATCTGCGCGCCCGCCGGACGAGCCTGTCTTCAACGCAACGAGCGACGTCGAGCGGCTGGCTTGAGCGCTACCGACTTGGTCGAGGTCGGGGACGACGTTTGCGGCCGATATACACCTTTTTGGGGGCTTTTTCCGCAAACCCTTCGGTAGACAGTCCAAGTTGGTCACGCAGAACACGGGGTTTCACCTCTTCGACGGAACCCGGTTTCAGGTCGCCGAGGCGGAAGGGACCGTAGGAAATTCGGATCAGGCGATTCACCCTGAACCCGATCGCCTCCATGGCGCGCCGAATTTCGCGGTTTTTGCCTTCGCGGAGACCGATGGTCACCCAGGCATTGGCACCCTGCTGGCGGTCGAGCTGGATCTCCATCGGCTGGAACCGGATGCCTTCGACCTCAATCCCTTTTCGCAAGGGGGCGAGATCCTCATCTTTGGGGGCGCCATTAATGCGGACGCGATATTTGCGCAGCCAACCGGTTGTGGGTAACTCGAGCCGGCGCTTGATCTCGCCGTCATTGGTAAGCAACAGCAGTCCTTCAGAGGTCAGGTCGAGTCGGCCGACCGAAGACACACGCGGCAGCTCCGGCGGCAGGTTGTCAAACACCGTGGGCCTGCCCTTTTCATCACGGGCCGTCGTCACCAGGCCGGCGGGTTTGTGATAGAGCCAAAGTCGCGGCGCGGCCGGCGGCGCCAGGTCTTCGCCGTCGATTGTGATCTTGTCCGCTTCGGTGACATTCAGCGCAGGGCTGTCGATGCGCTTGCCATTCACGGTGACGCGCCCATCCTCAATCATCCTCTCCGCTTCACGCCGTGAGGCACGGCCCGCGCGGGCGATGATTTTTGCAATACGCTGTCCGGTGGTATTTTCGCTTGCCATGACGAAGCTGGTAGGCTGTCACGGATCATATGGAAAGCCCGTTTCTCTCTCATATGGCTCTCGCACTGGACGAGGCGCGTCGTGCGGCTGATCGGGGCGAAGTGCCCGTGGGCGCGGTTGTGGTGTCTGCCGAGGGGCGCGTGCTCGCGGCGCGGGGCAATGAAACCAGAGCGTTAAACGACCCCTCTGCCCATGCCGAAGTGCAGGCAATCCGCGCGGCCTGCGCGGCACTGGGGCAGGAGCGGCTGCCGGGCGCGTCGCTTTGGGTTACGCTGGAGCCCTGCGCGGCCTGCGCGGGTATCATCGCGGCGGCGCGGATCGCAAAGCTATATTACGGCGCGGCGGACCCGAAATCGGGGGGGGTGGCACACGGTGCGCGGGTCTTCAGCCATGCTCAGTCGCATCATGTGCCCGAGATCTATGACGGACTCGCGGCAGCTGAGTCGGCGGCTTTGTTGCAGGCGTTTTTTCAGGGCAGACGGTGAGGCGTCAGCCCTTGCCGAACACAGATTCAAAATTGCGCCGCAGGGCTACATCAACGTCCTCCATGGTCACCGGCAGCCCCAGATCCACGAGGCTGGTGACCCCGTGATCGCGAATGCCGCAGGGGACGATGCCGTCGAAATGGCTCAGGTCGGGCTCCACATTCAGGGACAGCCCGTGCATGGAGACCCACTTGCGCAAGCGCAGGCCGATGGCGGCAACCTTGTCTTCATGGGGTTGGCCGTCGGGGCCGGGAGGCAGCTCCGGGCGGACGACCCAGACGCCAACGCGACCTTCGCGAATCTCGCCCTTGACGTTGAAGCTGTCGAGCGTCGCGATCACCCATTCTTCGAGCTGGGCCACAAATTTGCGAACATCCCGCCCACGCGCAGCCACGTCCAGCATCACGTAAGCGATTCGCTGGCCAGGCCCGTGATAGGTGTACTGCCCGCCACGGCGGCTTTCATAAACCGGGAATCGATCCGGGTCAGTGAGATCCTCGACCCGCGCCGAGGTTCCGGCAGTGTACAGGGGCGGATGCTCCAGCAGCCAGACCAGCTCCGAAGCGGTGCCCGAGCGAATCGCGGCACATCGGGCCTCCATCTCGGCCACAGCGTCCTCGTATGGGACGAGTTCTGATGAAATGCGCCATTCAACAGGCATGGGGTCCTCACAACTGCAACAGGGAGCCAAACTGCGGGGAGGGTTTAACCCGGCGGGGACTGGTGCGGTCGAGAGGACTTGAACCTCCACGAGTGTTACCTCACAGCGACCTCAACGCTGCGCGTCTACCATTCCGCCACGACCGCATTGAGTTCCCGGCCGGGTTAGCGCCGTTTAGCGAAACGTTCCGGGGATGCAAAGGCCTTTTTTTCATCTGACAGAAAATCTGCTTGGGCAGGTTTCTCAGGACAAGGATCTGGCCTGAAACCGACCGCCCTCTTGGCGGGAACGGCAACATCGGCATTTTTATCGCCTCATTAAATTGGCTGCGTTTTCCCGGTATTTTGGATAATTTTATTGCGTCCCTTGCAAATCCGAAGCGCGTTTGATTTGTTCCGGCGAAAGAGCCGCGACCAAACGGCGGCGAGAACAGGGAGAGACCAGGTGCTGGACACCCGCAGCGGACAAGCGTTCGTCGAATTCGATCGCGTGCAAAAAAGCTACGATGGCGAAAATCTGGTTGTGAAAGACCTCAACCTCTCAATCCCCAAGGGCGAGTTTCTGACGATGCTCGGGCCGTCGGGTTCGGGCAAGACCACGTGCCTGATGATGCTGGCCGGGTTCGAGACGGCGACCTACGGCGAGATCCGCCTCGACGGGCAGGAGATCAACAACATCCCACCGCATAAGCGCGGCATCGGTATGGTCTTCCAGAACTACGCTCTGTTTCCGCACATGACGGTGGCCGAAAACCTCGCCTTTCCGCTCGAAGTGCGGAAGATGGGCAAATCTGAGCGCGACGAGAAGATCAAGCGCGCCCTCGACATGGTGCAGATGGGGGCCTTCGGGGGCCGTCGCCCGGCGCAGCTTTCGGGGGGGCAGCAGCAGCGGATCGCCTTGGCCCGCGCGCTGGTGTTCGAGCCGGAACTGGTGCTGATGGATGAACCGCTCGGCGCGCTCGATAAGCAACTGCGCGAGAGCCTGCAATTCGAGATCACCAATCTGGCCCATGAACTCGGCATCACCGTGGTCTATGTGACCCACGACCAGACCGAGGCCCTGACCATGTCCGACCGGGTCGCCGTGTTCGATGACGGCCGCATCCAGCAGCTCGCCCCGCCCGATGAGCTTTATGAGCAGCCGCAGAACAGTTTCGTGGCCCAGTTCATCGGTGAGAACAACACGTTGGCCGGTAAGGTGACGCAGCTCTCGGGTGATCGCTGCGTGGTGCAGCTCGATGGCACTGGCGAAGAAATCGACGCCATGCCGGTGAATGTGAACAATGTGGGCGATCAGACGCTCGTTTCGATCCGGCCCGAGCGCGTGGAATTTAACCCCGAGCTTGGCCCGGACGCCCATACACTCGATGCCGAAGTGCTCGAATTCATCTATATGGGCGACGTGTTCCGCACCCGTCTGCGGGTCGCCGGACGCGATGACTTCATCGCCAAGACCCGCAACCGCGCCGATCAGCACCGCTTCCAAAAGGGTGATAAGGTCAAGATTGGATGGTTGCCTCAGGATTGCCGGGCGCTCGATCACTGAGCGTCTGAGCCATGAGCCCGGCGGGTCGCCCAGCCTGCCGGGAGCTACGAACAAGGGTATCCTAACAAGGAGAGAAACGTGAAAATTCAGACTCTTATGATGAGCTCCGCCGCGTTCGCGGTTGCCGCTACCGGTGCTTTCGCTGATGGCCATGGCAACATGTCCAACGAGATGACTGTGGTGTCGTGGGGCGGCGCCTACCAGTCCAGCCAGGACAACGCCTACGTGAAACCTTACGTCGAGGCGAACCCCGACGTGAGCGTCACCTGGGACGAGTCCTCCGCTGAGGCCGTCGCCAAGCTGCGCGCCATGAACGAGGCCGGTAACATCACCTGGGACCTCGTGGACGTGGTGGCCTCCGACGCCATTCGTCTCTGCGACGAAGGTCTGGCGATGGAAATCGACCATGACGAAGTGCTCGCGGCCGCGCCCGATGGCACCTCCGCCAGCGACGATTTCGGCGATCTGATCGTCTCCGACTGCTTCATCCCGCAGATCGTGTATTCCACCACCGTTGGCTATCGCACCGATGCCGAGGGCTGGAACGGCACGCCCGAGTCGATCTGCGCCATCTGGGATATGGAGAACTTCCCGGGTCAGCGGAGCCTTGAGAAGCGTCCAATCGGCAACCTCGAATGGGCCCTGCTCTGCGATGGCGTGGCTAAGGAAGACATTTACGACGTGCTGGAGACCGACGAAGGTCAGGACCAGGCCTTTGCCAAGCTCAGCGAGATCAAGGACCAGGTGGTCTGGTGGACCGCTGGCGCCGACACGCCGCAGTTGCTGGCCGATGGCGAAGTCGTCATGGGTTCGACCTATAACGGCCGTCTGTTCAGCCTGATTGCCGAGCAGAACCAGCCGGTTGCCATGCTCTGGGACGCGCAGGTCTTCGACCTTGACGGCTGGATCATCCCCGCTGGTCTGTCTGATGAGAAACTGGCCCGCGTGAAGGACTTCCTGAACTTCGCCACTGACACCCAGCGTCTGGCCGACCAGTCCAAGTACATCTCCTACGGCCCGGCCCGTATGTCCTCGGCTCCGCTTGTCAGCACCCATGCCGATCTCGGCATCGAAATGGCGCCGCACATGCCGACCGACCCGGCCAACGCGACCAACACCTTCCTCTACAACTATGAGTGGTGGGCTGATTATCGCGACGATCTGGACGCCAAGTTCCAGGCCTGGCTGACCCAGTAAGGTCTGCGACCCAAAGCAAAAGGGGCGGGCCCGAGTGGCCCGTCCCGACCCCCACCCACTGGCGAAAGACCGACCATGCCCAAAGGATACATCATCGGCCATATCCGGGTGACGGACCCGGAGGGTTATCCCGAATATGTTCAGAAAGACACGCCGATCCTGCAGGCCCATGGTGCGCGCTTCATCGTCCGGGGCGGGCAGTCGGAGACGCCTGAGGGAGAAGAAATGGGCCGCCACGTGGTGATCGAATTTGACAGCTACGAGGCCGCCAAAGCCGCCTATAACGATCCGGAGTATCAGGCCGTCGCCGAGATCCGCCGCCGCTGTGCGGAGAGCACCATCATTCTGGTCGAAGGCACCGACTGAGCGCGACCGGATATCCGGCGCGCGCAGGGGAGGACAAAAGAACAATGAGCAGCGCAGACATGCAGCAGACAGACGGTCCAATGCTGGCCGCCGACGGCACGCCGTTGAAGAAATCCCTGAGCCGGGCGCTCCGGGCGCAGAAGATCCGGGCGCTGTTACTGATCGCACCGCTGCTCCTGTTCATCGTGATCACTTTCATCGCGCCGATTGCGGACATGCTGTTTCGGTCCGTGCAGAACGACATCGTGTCGGAAACGCTCCCGCGCACTGTGGTTGAGCTTGACCGCTGGGAAGGCGGAGATGCGCCGGACGAGCAGACCTTTACCGCGCTGGCCAAGGATCTGGCCGTCGCGACAGAGCTGAAAACCCACACTCGCCTAGGCTCCCGCCTCAATTATGAGACCACCGGGGTCTCCTCCTTGTTCCGCAAGTCGGGCCGTAAGGTCGACGAGGTTGGCGAAGTCTATCAGGACCAGTTCGAAGACCTGAACGAAGCCTGGGAAGAGCCCGCGACGTGGGTGGGCCTCATGGCCGATCCGGACTGGATCTCGGGTCAGGCCAATGCCGAAGGGGCCGGATCTCCCTTCCTGATCTCCCCTGTCGCGCAGCAGGCCTTGCCCGAGACGGCACGCATGTACAGCCAGTTTGCCACCGTCATCCAGACCGAGGATGCGGACAACCCGGCCCAAGAAAAGCCCTGGGCCATCGTCTATCAGGCGCTTTACGAGGACCTGAGCGGTGGCGCTGATGCGGCGGCGTTCTATGACGGTGACTTGGTGGCACTCATCACCGAAGCACAAGGCGCAGTCGGCGGTTTCGAGACCCAGCCGGTTCGCGAGTTCTTCCTCGACGAGATTGACGAAGACTGGGCCGATCCGCAGATCTGGGGCACCATCGAAGCGTTCTCCAGCCCCTACACGGCCGGTTATTTCCTTTCGGCCATCGACTTCCAGCTGACCCCTGACGGCGTGTCGCTGCGTCCCGATGATGAGCGGGTTTACGGCACCCTGTTCTGGCGGACCTTCAAGATGTCGATGATCATCATGGTCAGCTGCATCCTGCTGGGCTACCCGATCTCCTTTCTGCTCTCGAACCTGCCCCTGCGCACCTCGAACCTGTTGCTGATTCTCGTGCTGCTGCCCTTCTGGACCTCGCTTCTCGTCCGAACCTCGGCGTGGAAAGCGCTTTTGCAGAATGAGGGCGTGATCAACGATCTGCTGGTCTGGTCGGGGCTCATTTCCGATGCCGGGCGACTGGCGCTGATCAACAACCAGACGGGCACGATCATTGCCATGACGCATATCCTGCTGCCTTTCATGATCCTGCCGCTCTATTCGGTGATGAAGACCATCCCTCCCTATTACGTGCGCGCCGCCAAATCGCTGGGCGCGAGCAACTGGACGGCCTTCTGGCGGGTCTACTTCCCGCAGTCAGTGCCGGGCATTGGCGCGGGCTGCATCCTCGTCTTCATCCTCGCCATCGGCTACTACATCACCCCGGCCATTGTCGGCGGCACGGACGGTATCTTTATCTCGAACCGGATCGCCTACCACATCTCGTCCTCGCTGAACTGGGGTCTGGCGGCGGCGCTGGGGACCATCCTGCTCGTGGTCGTGCTGCTACTCTACTACATCTACGACCGCATCGTCGGCATCGACAACGTGAGCCTGGGATAAGGAGACGACCATGGAATTGCCCCCCTATGCCACGCTCGGACAGAAGGTCTGGCACTACACGTTCCTCGTGATCTGTGGCCTGATCTTCTTCTTCCTGATCGCGCCGATCCTCATCATCATCCCGCTCAGCTTCAACGCGGAGAACTTCTTTACCTTTACGCCCGGGATGCTGGCTTTGGAGGCGGATGCCTACTCGCTGAAGCACTACGAGGACTTCTTTACTAATCCGTCCTGGCAATCGGCGATGTGGAACTCGATCAAAATCGCCCCCGTGGCGACCCTATTGTCGGTTTCGTTGGGTACGCTCGCGGCGGTGGGCTTGTCGCAACCCCACGTGCCGTTCCGTCGTGCGATCATGGCGATCCTGATCTCGCCGATGATCGTGCCCCTGATCATCTCGGCGGCCGGCATGTATTTCTTCTACAGCCGGATCGGGATGCAGGGCACCTATTGGGGTGTGGTGCTGGCCCACGCCGCTCTGGGCATCCCCTTTGTCATCATCACGGTGACGGCGACGCTGGTGGGCTTTGACAACTCCCTGACCCGGGCTTCCGCCAATCTCGGCGCGGATCCGGTGCGGACCTTTTTCAAGGTCCAGATGCCGCTGATCCTGCCCGGGGTGATCTCTGGTGGCCTCTTTGCCTTTATCACGTCTTTTGACGAGGTTGTGGTGGTGCTGTTTGTCGGCTCCGCGGGTCAGAAGACGCTACCCTGGCAGATGTTCATCGGCCTGCGCGAGCAAATCTCGCCGACTATTCTCGCGGTGGCGACGATCCTCGTGGTGATCTCCATCGGCCTGCTGACGACCGTGGAAATCCTGCGCCGCCGGTCCGAGCGGCTTCGGGGCATGAGCCCCGGCTGATCCGTCTTTTGCGAGCACTGCGGGACAAAGAACGCACCAACGGTCGCCTTGTCCCGCCAGTTGCTCCTGTCACAGAGCGTAAAGGCTCATCAGATACGACCGAGCGGCGAGAGCTGCGGGCTCAGGCGATACGTGATTGTGGTCGTCGGACACCGGGATGAAAACCACGTCGCCGATGCTGCCTTGCCACGACTTGCCGTTTTCCTGACGGGCGTGACCGATGCAGTCGATAAGATAGCCGCCCGGCGACCAAGGGGCGAGATCCACCATGCCCCCGTTGTGCCAGATGGAGCACTGCCCCCCCTGCACACGAATTTCGAGCATCGCCCAGGCATTGTCGGCGACCGTGAAACTGCCGCTCGCATGGACCAATACACCCCCTTTGAGAAAACGGATGGATTTTTCCGTTTCACTGATGTGGATCAACACCGCCCCGGTCGCGCCGTTGCTGGCCCGGTCGTCCTCTCCGAAAAATCGGGCAGTTCCCGAAGCGGCCGTGTAGATTTTCAGGGGGATCAGGATATGCCCGCCATCCAGATCCAGAGCCGTGGACAGCAACAGTTTTTCGTTGTCTGCCGTGCCGGTTTTGAAAAGCGTCTCAGATCCCGTCCAAGTGATCTGGCTGCCGGTTGCGTCAGGATAGGAGCCGCCACCGAGACTCGCGACAGTCTGAACGATATTATCCGCAACGATCGTCATGTGTGACGGGTCGGACAGGGGAAGATGCAGCAAAATCTCGCCGGCATTTTGACCGTAATGAACGTTGAGTTCCTGATCCACCGGCGGCGCGCCCCCCTCCGCCGTCGGCATCGTTTGAGCCAGATCGCAGCCAATCGCGATGCGCATCAGATCATCCCCACAATGCCCGTCGCGGTGGTGCCGGTCGCGAGAACCCGGGCTACGCGGACCGGGAAAGCCCCGCCTGCCACAACGTAGATTGTCGCGAGGCTGCCACCGACGGTCTCGACCCGGACACTCCCGCTTTGAGCGACATTCAGCCCACGCACGCAAACCGGCAGCACTGCGGAGTCGTCGGGCGTGATCTCTATGAGTTCTGTGGCGGGGCTTTCGAGGCCACTGGAATAATCCTTGAAACGATCGGTCATGTCAGTCTCCAATTTTTGGCGTGCCTTGGCAAAGGTGGCCAATACAGGGTGAAGGATTTGCAAACTCATCGTGCGCTCAGGGCAGATGGACCTCGAATCCGAGGGCTGTTACCCTTGGCTCTCACGACGAGGTTGGCGCACATGCACATCATTCATCCGGTCATTCTCTGCGGCGGATCGGGCACGCGGCTCTGGCCCCTCTCTCGCAAGAGCTTTCCCAAGCAATTCACTCCAATTCTTGATGGTCGCAGCTTGTTTCAGGCAACAGCCGCGCGGCTGAATGGACCCGGCGAAGGCCTCGACTTCGCGGCGCCAGTGGTGGTGACCAACGCCATGTTCCGCTTCGTTGTGACCGAGCAGCTCGTGGGCGAAGGCATTGATCCCGGTGCGATCCTGATCGAGCCTGAGGGCCGAAATACGGCGCCTGCTATCTGCGCCGCCGCTCTCTTTCTTTCCCGGACGGATCCCGATGCGCTGATGCTCGTAGCGCCCTCCGACCATCTGATCCCCGATGACCGGGCGTTGAGGTCGGCGGTGGCTGAAGGAGTCCCATCGGCCCTGTCGGGGCATCTGACGCTATTCGGGATCAGGCCCACAAGACCTGAGACAGGCTATGGATATCTGGAGCTTGCCGCCGCTGCCGAAGGTCCGACGCCTCTCCGACGTTTCGTCGAGAAGCCCGATGCCGAGACAGCCGCCCGCCTGATCGACGACGGCCAACATCTCTGGAATGCCGGTATCTTTCTGTTCCGCGCCAGTGATATCCTGGCCGCTTTCGAGACTCACGCGCCCGAGGTCCTCGCTGCTGTCCGGGAGGCGGTTGAACAGGCCGAGGTCGATCTGGGTTTCCTCCGCCTCGCGCCGGAGCCATGGAGCCGCGCCCCGGATATTTCCGTCGATTACGCGGTGATGGAGCGGTCTGCGGGCCTCCACGTGGTCCCTTATGACAGCGACTGGTCGGATCTGGGAGGCTGGGACGCGATCTGGAGCGTTCTGGACAAGGACGCTGCCGGGAACGCAATTTCGAACCATGCGACCGCGATTGATTGTACTGACACGCTGTTGCGTTCCGAGTCGCAGGACGTAGAGCTCGTGGGCATCGGGTTATCTGACATGATCGCCGTGGCGATGAACGACGCGGTACTGGTCGCGCCCATGGATCGCGCGCAGGAGGTCAAGGATGCCGTGGCCGCGCTAAAGGCAAAGGGCGCCGGGCAGGCGACGACATTCCCCGTCGATCACCGTCCATGGGGCTGGTTCCAGAGCCTCGTGGTCCGCGATCGCTTCCAGGTGAAGCGCATCCACGTTCATCCCGGCGGGGCACTGTCCTTGCAGAGCCATTTTCACAGGTCCGAGCATTGGATCGTCGTGCAGGGCACGGCCAGGGTGACGGTCGATGACGAGGTCAGTCTCCTGTCGGAAAATCAGAGCGTCTATGTCCCGCTGGGGTCTGTGCACCGGCTTGAAAATCCGGGCAAGGTCCCGATGGTGCTGATTGAGGTGCAGACTGGCAGCTATCTCGGCGAGGACGACATCATTCGTTACGAGGACGTCTACGCCCGCGATGGCGCAGAATGAGGCCTGTCAGACGAGCTCACGAGGGATCACGAAATCGACGACGGTTCCGCTGCGATCCCGGATGTCGGTCCAGCTGTCTGCGCTGAAATCGAGTACCAGTGTCGCGCATGTGGGGAATCGGCTAAACGCCTCATGCGGGATCGTCGTCGCAGAAAGCTGGCGAACAAGTTCGCACATTCCTGGATTGTGGCCGATCATCTGCACGGTTTGTGCCGTTTCGCCAGCCAGATAACAGAGCATATGATCGGGGTCGGCATGATAAAGGCCGGACTCGTAACGCTCCGACACGGTCCGGCCCAGCTCCGCTGAAATCAGCGACCAGGTCTCCCGAACCCGTGTGGCCGTGGACAGCAGCGCGGTGTCTGGAAGGTAGCCGTGGCGCTTTTGCCAGAGGCCGATCGCGGGTGCAGACACGTTGCCACGTTCGTTCAGGGGGCGGTCATGATCGGCGAGCCCGGCATGGGACCAGTCAGACTTGGCGTGGCGGGTGAGGATCAGGCGCAGCGTCATCGGATGAAGGCCTCCATGTGGAAACGTCCTTGAGCGGCTGCGCGGTCGGGGCCGACTGGGCAAGCGCGCCGGACCAAACATCCATCTCGGCAGGTGTTGCTCTCGGCGAGATGTGCGCGGCAACGCGCCGTGTCATAGCCGTCAGGTCCCATGGCATTCACGGGGCAGGCGGTCAGGCAGGGGCGGGGACATGGCGTGCAGGGCGATGGGGTTGGGGCCTCTGGAGAGAGTGTCTCGGTAAAGCCAAGGGCGCCCCGGTAGGAAACGTGCAGCCCTGCCTCCGCATGGACGAGGAGCTGGACCGGAGACGCAAACGCGGCCCCAGTGCGCAGCGCCCAGCCTATAAAGGGCCGGGCGGGAGTGCCGAAAGGATAGAGTGCGGTCGCGCCCAACTCGTCCGCGACGTCATCCAGGACCCGCTGCGACCAACGGTCCAGCGGGTCGGATACGCCGTCTGAAGCTTCGGGTGACGCGGAAAAGACGTCCCAGAACCCGGGCTCTTCAGGCCCCACAAGGACCAGGCTGCCCAGCCCGGGCAACTCGTCAGCGCTGGTGACAGTGCATGTGCCGAGGGGTCGGAGCCCATGGGGCGCCAACGCCTCTGTCACATTGGGCGCTGTCACCTCGGGCCCCGGATCAGCGTGCCGGCACCGGCTTCGGTGTAAAGCTCCAGCAGGCAGGCATTGGGCACCCGACCGTCGAGGATGACCGCCGCGCGTACACCACCTTCCATGGCGTCGAGGGCGGTTTCTGTCTTTGGAATCATGCCCCCGGCAATGGTGCCGTCCTGGGTCAGCTCGCGGATCGCCTCGGGTGTGATCTCCGAAATCACCTCTCCATCGGCGCCCTTCACGCCGGCCACATCGGTCAGGAGCAAGAGCCGGTCGGCTTTCAGTGCTGCCGCGATGGCACCGGCTGCGGTGTCGCCATTCACGTTGAAGGTCTCGCCATTTCGACCCGTGCCGATGGGCGCGATTACCGGGATGGTCTTGCTGTCCTTCAGACGCTCCAGAAAGCCCGGATTGCACTCCACCGGCGTGCCGACGAAGCCAAGCGCGGGATCGGTCTGTTCGCAGACCATCAGCCGTGCGTCCTTGCCCGAGATACCGACCGCCGTACCACCCTCAGCCTGAATTGCCTGCACGATGCGCTTGCCCACGAGACCCGAGAGCACCATCTCGACCACCTCGATGGTGGCGGCATCGGTGACGCGTTTGCCGTTGACGAACTCGCTCTCCACCCCCTGCGCCTTCAGCGTGGCGTTGATCATCGGGCCGCCCCCATGGACGATGACCGGATTCACGCCCACATGACTCATTAACACGATATCGCGGGCAAAACTGCGCATGGCCTCGTCTGAGCCCATGGCATGACCGCCGAGCTTAATCACCACTGTGGCGTGGTTGTAGCGCTGGAAGAACGGCAGTGCCTGACTGAGCGTGCGCGCGGTCGCTGCAAAAGGGTTATCGAGGGATTGGGGGGCGTGATCCGTCATGGGGTCCTGGGCCTTGGGATGAAAGACGCGCGAGCCACGGGGCCCGCGCGCAACTTTCTTACCCTGCTCAGGATTACTTCGCCAGAGGCTCTTGCGCTGCGAACCAAGCGGCCACGTCATCCCGCTGCTCTGCCGTCATCTGTGACGCAATGGCGGGCATCGGCGAGAAGCCGTAAATCCGTTCGCCTACGACCCCCTGGAAAGTATCGAGCCGGTCCCTGAGATACTCCACATTCTGCCCATTGAGACGCGGAATCAGCGGGTTGGCGGTCTCCCCTCCGTGGCAGCCCAGACAGCTCGGAACATTCGAGTCGGGAATACCGTTCTGTGCAATTGTCGCGCCCCGAGCGATAGCTTCCGCGTCGCCATCCCTGTCGACGCGCACCGGCGTCAGGGTGCCGAAATAGGCAGCTACGTTGGCGATTTCGTCTTCGCTCAGACGTCGGGCGGTCTGGTTCATCTTGGAACTTGGGCGCAATTCCTCGCGGAACTTCCAGAGCTGCTGATGCAGGTAGCTTGCTTTGGTCAGGGTCAGGTTCGGCACGTCACCGCCCTCGCTGCCAAGGCCGCTCGACTGGTGGCATTCCTTGCAGATCCGCTCGACTACTTCGGCCCCGGCGGCAGGATCGGCACTCGCCAGCAAATCTACCACCGGCGGTTTGGCGGCTGGATCCTGTGCGGCCATGTAGGTCGCCACGGCGGCGCGTTCCTCCATGGTGAGGTTCTGGGCGACATAGGGCATCGCTTTCCAATAGCCGCCCGCGCCCCGGACTTCGGTAGCGAAGACGTGCAACTGGTCTTCGATATAGCTGGCGCTCTGACCGGCAAGCGACGGTGCGCTGTCATTATGGCACGTCAGACACGCGGGCACCCCTGCAATGAGTTTGCCCTCGGTCGCGATCTGCTCGCCCAGCGCCATGTCGCCTTTGCCCTGCATCGGCGAGGGCTGGTCCGGCAGGCTGTCATAATAGTCGCCGAGCGCCTTGCGCTGCCCTTCGGAGAGATTTGCCGCGACGATCTGCATGATGCCGGATTTCCGGTTGCCCGAAGCATACGCGTCGAGAGCTCGGGTGATCTGGCCCGCTGACAGGGTTGTCAGGTTCGGAGCACGGCCCTCGGTGGTGCTGCCCGCACCCTCGGCCCCGTGACAGGCTGCGCAGCGCTGAACGAGGTCTCCCTCGATGGCAAAGTCGCGCCACTCGGTGGCAGGCGATGCATAGGCGTATTCCTCCTCGGGCCAGCGGATCCCATTCTGCAAGCCGTTATCCTTCGGTGCGCCGGGTGTGCCATAGGCAATCGCTTCGGCCGCTTCGGCGTTGGACAGATCGCGCGGCTGGAGGAGCGCGACATACTCGTCAGCGGTCATGTCCGGCAGTTGTCTCAGGAAGGCGACCACATTCCAGATCTCATCGCCGCGTCCCTCGGCGGGCCAGGCGGGCATAGCAGACATGCGTACACCCTCATCTACGATGTAATGCAGCTCGCCGTCGGAGAATTGCTCCACGACCGATGCGAGGTGCTGGGGCCGCGGACGCATGGCTAGGGCTTGGGGGTTCTGACCCAGACCGGGTCCGCCGTGACACTTCGCGCAGGCATTGGCGTAATGCTGCGCGCCGAGCAGGACCCGGGACCGGTCGTCCAGATCTTCGGGAACCTCGTCAGGCGCGCGCCGTGCGACCGAGCTTTTGAAGGTCCGGTGCAGGAGGTGATAGACGATCTTCGGGTCTGGCTTGCGCGCCGACAGATCCATGCCCCCGAACATGGCAAAGGCGAAAACGATCAGCCCGACAACGCTGCCCGCCGCAACGACGGCAAGACCGCCCGCGAGCAGTGATTTAACAGAATGCCCCCTGAGTTTCATCACTCCCTCCAGAGATTTTGCCCCATTTTCAGAGAACTAGCGCAGAGGTTGAAAAATCAAGGGAATGTCGCGTCATGCGCGACAAGTTGGCATTCCGGGGATGGTCGGCTCTAGACTGTGGCGTAGCGCGCCAGCCAGGTTTCCACGGCTTCGTCGAGCACATGGGATTGCTCGGCGCAGCTGCAGTCCTGCTGCAGGCCGAGGCATAGCCGGGGAAAGATCTGAGCCTTGCAGAGTTCAGCGAACTGGTGCGCGGCAAGCGTCTTGTCGGTTGCGTGCAATTCGCCACGGGCTTCGGCGAGGTCGATGTAACGGGTTAGCGATCGCTCGATCATGCCCGGTCCGCTCTCCCAAAAGGCGCGGCCCAACTCAGGAAAGCGGCCGGATTCCGCGATGGCGATGCGAAACACGCTGCGCCCCGTCTCTGACAGGAGGAAAGACATGATCGCCCGCCCGGCCTCGGTCAGAAAGACCCGCGGTGCCGCGTTAAAATCGAGCGCGCGGATCGCGGCTTCGCCCTGAACACGGCACTCGTTGGCGGCCACTTCGAGAAATAAGAGGCGCTTGTCAGGGAAATAGCTGTAGAGGGTTGCCTTGGACACGCCTGCGGAGCGCGCGATGGTATCCACGCTGGCACCTTCGAAGCCGTCGCAGAGGAACACTTTGCGCGCACCCTCGACGACCTGCGCGAATTTGCGGCCCCGCTTGATCGGCGGATTTGAGGTCAGATCTGCGATGTGCGCTCTCCCCGGCAGGGACCTGAACAGGTCCCGTGGATCGCAATAAGATGGGCGCTGAACGGATATTGATCAAGGTCGCCTCATACGCGCTCTTTGCGGTTGCCACGCGGCAGGGCCAGATTAGGGTAGAGCTGTCGGTTGTCCGGAGGCGTGCGAGATGGGGCTGAATTTGGGATACAGACGTCAGTTCAAGGATCTGTCCGAGCAGGAAATCCTCGCCCTCGCGATCTCTTCGGAAGAAGATGACGGACGGATCTATCGCAGCTATGCGGCGCGGTTGCGCGAGGAGTTTCCAGCGTCTGCTGCAATTTTTGAGGGCATGGCCGCCGAAGAAGACGAGCACCGTCATCGCCTGATCGAGTTGCACCGCGAGCGGTTTGGCGAGACGATTCCGCTGATCCGCCGGGAGCACGTGGCGGGCTTCTATGCGCGTCGACCGGTCTGGTTGGTCGAAAACCTCGGATTGGAGCGGATCCGCGATGAAGCCGCGCGGATGGAGGAAGAGGCAGGTGCGTTTTACCGAAACGCCGCAGCCCACGCGACGGATGCAAAAACGCGGGCATTGCTTGGGGATCTGGCGGCGGCGGAGGCGGGCCATGTGACTCTGGCCGAGGATCTGACCGAGGCACATCTCGATGGCGAAACCCGGGATAAGGAGGCCGACGCCGCCCACCGCCAGTTCGTGCTGACCTGGGTGCAGCCGGGACTGGCGGGGTTGATGGATGGCTCTGTCTCGACCCTTGCGCCGATCTTCGCGGCGGCTTTCGCCACGGGCGACACGTGGCAGACCTTCCTCGTCGGGCTCGCGGCCAGCGTTGGCGCCGGGATCTCCATGGGCTTCACCGAAGCGGCCTCGGACGATGGGCAGATCTCGGGCCGCGGCTCGCCGGTAAAGCGCGGCATCGCCACCGGTGTGATGACGACGATCGGTGGCCTCGGGCACGCTTTGCCATACCTGATCCCGGATTTCTGGACGGCAACGATCATCGCCTTCGTGGTTGTCTTCGTCGAGCTCTGGGCCATCGCGTGGATTCAGAACCGCTACATGCAGACTCCATTCTGGCGCGCGACCCTTCAGGTCGTGATTGGCGGCGGGCTGGTGCTGGCGGCCGGGATGCTCATCGGATCAGGCTAAGCCATCGCGCGGAGACGGTCGTGCCGGGCAATTCGGGCGACCATATGGCGGGCTCGTTTGCCACGGACGAGGTGCCGCGCAGGCCGAGTGTGACTGCTTGCCTCCAACAACAGGCGCTCTGTCTCGGGCAAAGCCCGTCTAGCCTCCTCTCCAGCTAGCATGCTTTCGCACCAAAGGTTATTGGCCGAGATCACCTCGTGCTGGTCAAACAGCAGGTTCAGGTAGCGCACAGAGCCTGTAGGTGGCAGAATCCTTGCCGCGGGGCTGCCGAGAAGATCCTTGGCGGGTAACAGAACTTCGTCAGCGCCAAACATCCGCTGAGCCACCGCATCCGCAAGCAATACTCGGTGCTGGCGCGACACGACGAGGCGGCGCATCTCACCGCTGCCTTGGTCGGGCAGAGTGATCTGCAGAGGGCGGAGCGTTCCCCGCTGCCGTTGCCATGCGGTTGGCGCGGTGCTGTCGGTGATATGGCGCAGACGTTGCAACCCGTTGTCGCGGGTCTGGATCCGATCACCCGGCTGCAGGTCTTCGACCAGACGCCAGCCGTGACATGTCAGGATCACCGTTCCCGCGACAAAGCAAGTCGGCACGTAGGTCGTCGCGTATCCGATGTCTTCGAGCGAGGCGAGGGTCAGGTTCGAGAACGTGTTGACTCCGAGATTCAAAAAACCGGTCATGATCTCATTGGTGAAGATGTCCTCTTCCCAATGACTGTCCGCCGTCCCCGGACCGCCGTCATTCTCCACTGGCACACCGGTTGCCGCATTCGGATCGGCGGCATAGGCCGACCCGTAAAGCGCTTGATATTCGAACATCGCATTGGCGCCGGTAAAGCGCGGATCGATCGTGCCCGCGCCGGTCAGCAGTCCCTTCTCCTGCCAGATTGTCCCGACGCCAACTACGTGCAGCATCTCGTGCAGAATCGTGGCGGCGTAGAGGTCCGCGTCCTCGAAAAAACCACCCGGCTCAAATTCTGCGATGTCGAATTGCATCACTCCGAGCCAGGGCAACTCCTCGACTCGATCGCCGTCGGCGGCAAGCGGCGTATAGGGCCCGGCCGAACCCAGAATGCCGCCCGGCCCATCGATTGCCTGCAGCGACGCATCGATCTCCAGATCATCGATCGAGAGGGTCCGTGGCGATCCGTTGATCAGGAACGTGGCGTTCACATCGGACAAATCCGACAGGATCACCGAGGACAGAAAATCGGCTGCATCGATGAAGGCCTGCTGATTTGCCTCGGTCCAGCCTGACCCATCGAAGTTGATCTTGATGTCATACCCCGCCGTGCCATCAGCGGACCCACTCAGATACTCGGTCAGAACGGCCATGGTGTCCCTTTTTTACGCATCACTCTCAGGCCACCGGAGGTACCATGGCATCAGAGCAATAAATCTTGGGTGGAAAAGGCTTTACTTGTTACCTACCCATCGGTGTAGCGGTAGGCCAGCCACAAATTTTCCCACCAGTTGACGCAGGGTAGAAAAACACGTCACAACGGCGTGCAGAAAAGAGGTGGCTGATGGAAACCAGATCCGAAAATATCTGCTTTGGCGGCGTGCAAGGGGTCTACACCCACAGCTCGGAGACCTGTGCCAGCGATATGACGTTCGGCCTTTTTCTTCCGGAGGAAGCCAAAACTGGCCCGGTTCCGGTGCTCTGGTTCCTTTCGGGCCTTACCTGCACACATGAGAACGCCATGACCAAGGCCGGCGCTCAGGCCATCGCTGCCGAGACCGGAGTGGCGCTGATTTTTCCTGACACCTCTCCCCGGGGCGAGGGCGTGGCCGATGACGAGAGCTTCGATATGGGTCAGGGCGCCAGCTACTACGTGAACGCGACCGAGAGCCCCTGGGCGTCCCATTTCCGCATGTGGGACTACCTCACCGAGGAGTTGCCCGCGCTGGTCGGGGCCGAATTCCCGCTCGACATGGACCGGCAGGCGATCACTGGCCATTCCATGGGGGGCCACGGGGCGCTGACCATTGGCATGGCCTTGGGGCGGGATCGGTTTACCTCGATTTCCGCCTTTGCGCCCTTGTGCCGGACCATGGACAGTGACTGGGGCACCCGTCAGTTTGGCCTGTATCTCGGCGAGGACCGCGAGAAATGGCGACCTCATGATGCCAGCGAGGTGATGCGGGACAGAGGCTTCGACGGTCCGGTGCTGGTGGATACGGGGACGGCGGACCAGTTTTGGGACAAACTGAAACCCACGGCCCTCGCCACCGCTATGGCCGATCGTCGCCAGCAGGGCGCCTTCCGCCTGCAACCCGGCTACGATCACAGCTATTTCTTCATCTCGACCTTCATCGAAGAGCACGTCGCCTTCCATGCCGAGGCGCTCTACGGGTGATCTATGTCGATGCTGATGCCTGCCCGGTGAAGGACGAGATCGCCACCGTCGCGACCCGCCGCAAGACTCAAGTGACCATGGTTTGCAACGGTGGCCTGCGCCCCTCGCCTAATCCGCTGATCGAGACGGTTTATGTCCCCGAGGGCCCTGATGTGGCAGACCAGTGGATTGCCGACCGCGCTGGGCCGGGAGACGTCGTCGTCACCGATGACATCCCGCTGGCGGCTCGCGCCGTTGAGGGGGGCGCGAAGGTCATCAAGCCCGACGGAGAACTCCTTACCGAGCGCAATGTCGGACAAGCTCTCGCCACCCGCGATCTGATGACGGACCTCCGCAGCGCTGACCCGTTCCGACAGGGTGGCGGCCGCCCCTTCTCCCGCGCGGATCGCTCCCGCTTCAGCGATGCGCTGGAACGGGTCCTCAGAACTCTCCCGGAGGCTCAGATATGACACCCGAACTCGTTGTCTTTGACATTGGCATGGTGCTCCTTAATTGGGATCCGGACGGTTTTTACGACCGCGCCATTGGCCCCGAGGCCCGGCAGCGCCTCTTTGCCGAAGTCCCCCTCTCCGAGGCCAATGAGAGCATCGACAATGGTGCTCCATGGCACGAGACGATTGAGGCCCTCGCCGCCGATCACCCCGAATGGTCCCACGAGATCCTCGCCTGGCGCGATCACTGGCACCTCATGGCGACGCCTCTGATCCCCGACAGCGTCCACCTGCTGCGCGAACTGCGCGGACGGGGCATCGCTTGTTGGGCGCTTACCAATTTCGGGCGTGAAACCTTCGATCTGGCCCAAGAGCTTTATCCGCCGCTGGCCGAATTTGACGGCACGATCGTTTCAGGGCGCCTCAAACTCATGAAGCCGGACCCCGCCATCTACGAAGCCCTCGAAGAGGCGAGCGGCGTCTCCGGTGACCGCATCCTCTTCACCGACGACCGGGCCGAGAACATCGCCGCCGCCGCCGATCGCGGCTGGCGCACACACCTCTTCACCCATTCCGCCGGGTTCGCTGCGCGCCTTCAGGCCGAAGGTCTCCTCCCTGCCGACGCGCTCAGACCCTGAGCGCGTCCGTCCCTTCTCTGTGTTTGGAAAGACCCAAATTCTAACGCGGAGAGGACGCGGCGCGCCGTCCAATCAGGAATACGCCATCGCCCGCTCGAACGCTGGTCGCGCGCTGGCCCGTTCGAGGTAAGCGGCGAAATCGGCATTGCCGACATCGAACCCCGCCCGCCCGGCCCAGAGACCGCAGTGGACGGCGAGGATGTCAGGCACGGTCAGCGCATCGCCCATCAGGTAATCCCCCCGCTTGCGGACCATCAGACGATCCACGTTGCGGGAAAATTCGCTCCGCAAACCCGTCTTGACCTCCGGAACACGCTCGCCTTCAGGCCAGATGAAGGTGTTTTTCGCCGCCATCCACAGGAGCGCATCCATGTCGTCCAGCACCATATGGGTCACAGCATCCTGCTGCGCCCGCGCAACCGTCCCCGCAGCGGCGGTCATGCGACCCTCGCGGTCAGCCAGATAGGTCAGGATCGCAGCCGAATCGGTGATAGCCTCACCATCCACCTCCAGAACCGGCACCTTACCCAGAGGCGAGAGCCGGAACGCGTCATCTGATCGGGGCTCCAGTGCCTTATGGGTGAATTTGAGGCCCAGTTCCTCCAGCATCCAGAGCACGCGGAAGGGGCGTGCTTTCGATGTTCCGTAAAGGGTCAGCATCATCTTTCTCCTAGCAGGGACAAGCGGATCAGCGTGCGTTCCACCAGCGGGCGCTGGGGGACCGGCGCCGGGGATCGCAGGGTCATATCGGCGTCGAGCAATAGACCAAGCGCGTCTTCGGTGCGATGGCGCCCGAGTCGCTGGGCCTGCCGCATCATCCGGTCGCGTCTCGGGCCAAAGACCGGCGGACGGAGGCGACCGAGACCCGCGCCGGGTCCCTCCGGGTCCCAAACGACAGTATGGAGTTGCCTGAAGTGACGCTGAGCGGCAATCAGGATCGCGACGGGCTGCGCTCCCTGCGATTCGAGCCGGGTCAGGGTGGCCTTGATCTCGTCCGTCCGGCCTTCGGCGGCCGCGTGGATCACGTCGTCCAGATCAGCCTCGGTCGAGGCCGGAGCACAAGCGCGCACGTCCTCTGAACTGGCCGGACCGTCCTCGCCGCGCATATACAGCGCCAGTTTTTCAATCACCTGCCGGAGGTCGCCCGGCCCGACTTGCTGTGCCAGAGCGAGCAGCGCCGCCATGGCGTCCCGATCCGCCGCGACCCTGGCCTCCGCCAACCAGCCCGAGATCTCCTCGGGTCCCGCCGCGTCGTCATAGACCGCGATGCAGGCCGCCTGAGGATGCTTTTCGAAGGCTTTGCGCAGGGGCGAAGACGGTTTCAAAGATCCCGCTGTCACCACCATATGAGCGTCGCCCGGCAGCCAGTCGGAGAGCGCAGCGACGACCGTGTCGGCCACATGGGCCGTCGCGTCTTCCAGTAGCACCACGCGAGGCCCGGGAAAGAAGCCCTGCGCCTTTTGCGCATCGGCCAGCAGTGCTTTTTCCTTGCGCAGCTCCGCCCCCGATACGCGCGTCAGGCGCATCTCTTCCTCGGCACCCGGTCCAGCGAGGTTTGCCACCAGATCCTGCCGTTTCAGCGCAACCCGCATGGCGTCCTGCCCATAGATCAGCGTCCCGGGCCGGTCGGCGGGGGGCTTGGCGATCCAGCTTCGGGCGTCGCGGGCGCTGAGCTTCACCCGCTCGGGCCCCGGTACCAGTCGGGGGCCGTCGCCAGAAGTTGCCCGGTGACCTGATCGGCAAGGATGGTCATCAGCCGGTCCAGCGCGTCGCGCTCGGCGGCCCGCACGGTGACGGGGTTACCCGCGATACTGACCCGGCTCTGGTCCACAACGGGCGTCGAATACCCGGTGAAATTCGTCGCCCGGCCCTGCCAGACCTGTTGGCCAGTGGCCATGTCCCGGAGCGTGTAGACGATCGTGCCCGCCAGCCGGATGCGCGTGGTATCCCGGCCCGGCGTGATGCCAAGTCCCTCTTCTTCGACTTCAATCTCGGCATTGAGCTCATAGCGGGCGCCTTTGGCCCTGCCGATCCGCTCTTCCATGCGGCGTACGAAGATATAGCCGGGTTCGTCCCGAGGAGGCGCGATCGCGATGAGGCCCGAGATCCCGTCCGCCGCGCCCTCGGGGCCGTAGACAGGTGTAAAGCCGCAGGCGGCGAGACCGCCCGCAGCAAAGATGAGACTGCGCCTAGACCACGACATTGACGATCCTTCCGGGGACCACGATCACCTTTTTGGGGGTGCCGCCGTCAAGGGCTTTCTGAACCGCAGGCGTGGCGAGGGCCAGTGCCTCGATCTCGTCCTTTGCCATGTCGCGCGGTACTTTGATCTCGTCGCGACGCTTGCCGTTGATCTGGATCGGCAAGGTGATCTGGCTGTCCACCAGCATCGCCTCATCGGCCACCGGCCAGGGCGCGGTGGCGATAAGCCCCTCGCCACCCAGCGCAGCCCAGATCTCCTCGGACAGGTGGGGGGTCATGGGGGACATGAGCTGCGCCAGCGTGCGGGCCGCCTCAACCTGCGCCGCGCGCCCGGCCATTGATTTGGCCAGCGTGTTGGTCAGCGCGTAAAGCCGCGCGATGGCGGCGTTGAAGCCAAAGCTCTCGACGGCCAGAGTCACGTCGCGAATTGCCCGGTGCATCTCGCGCAGGAGGTCCTCGTCGCCCTGACCGGCCTCAGGAGCGTCTTTTGCGGCCTGCGCCACGCGCCAGACCCGCGCGAGGTGCTTCGACGCAGCCTCTGCGCCCGCATCGGTCCATTCCACGTCCCGCTCGGGCGGGCTGTCTGACAGCACGAACCAGCGCGCGGTATCGGCGCCAAAGCGAGTGATGATCTCCATGGGATCGACCACGTTCTTCTTTGACTTCGACATCTTGGCCGAGGGGATGATCTCGACCTCGGTACCGTCCGCGAGCTTGCCGTCAGTCACGTCCGAGGGGAAGTGATAGACCGGGCGGCCAGTATCATCGCGGGTCATGTAGATCTCGTGGGTCACCATGCCCTGAGTGAACAGCGCGTCGAAGGGCTCGCGGGCGGTGTCGGGCAGGTGGCCGGCTTCGTTCATCGCGCGGGCGAAGAAGCGAGAGTAGAGCAGGTGGAGAATCGCGTGCTCCACCCCGCCGATATACTGGTCCACGTTCATCCAATAGGCTGCCTCGTCCGGATTGGTGGGTGTGGAGGCGCCGGGCGAGGTGAAGCGGGCGTAGTACCAGGACGAATCGACGAAGGTGTCCATCGTGTCCGTCTCACGCCTGGCGGGCTGGCCACAGGAGGGGCAGGGGACGTTCCGCCACGCGTCATGGCGGTCGAGCGGATTGCCGGGACGGTCAAAGCTGACATCTTCCGGCAGGCGCACGGGGAGGTTTTCTTTTTTCTCCGGGACCACGCCGCAAGCGTCGCAATGGACCACCGGGATCGGACAGCCCCAATAGCGCTGACGCGAGATGCCCCAATCGCGCAGGCGGAATTTCGTGACACCGTGGCCGATGCCATTTTGCTCGCAAAATGAGATCGCGCTGTCGATGCCCTCATCGCCGGTCTGCTCGGATTTGCCCGCAAATCCGCTGATGTAGCGGACGGTCTCGGTCTTGGCCGGCACGTACGCCTCGCCACCCTCTTCCGGAGAATGGTGCTCGCCGCTCAGAGGCTCGAAGGTCGATTGCACGGGAAGCCCGAATTTGCGTGCAAATTCGAGGTCTCTCGGATCATGGGCCGGGCAGCCGAAGATTGCGCCCGTGCCGTAATCCATCAGGATGAAGTTCGCCACATAGACCGGCAGCTCCCACGCGGTGTCCAGCGGGTGACGGACGCGCAGCCCGGTGTCGAAGCCACGTTTTTCGGCCTTTTCCAGCTCCTCCTCGGAGGTGCCCATCTTGCGGCATTCCGCGTTGAAGGCCGCCAGGTCTGAATTCCCGGCCTCGAGGGTTTTCGCCAGCGGATGGTCGGGGGAAATGCCGACAAAACTTGCGCCCATCAGCGTGTCTGGGCGGGTTGTATAGACCTCCACCCGATCATATCCGGCAGGCCCGTCCACCACGGAGAAGGAGAATTGCAGGCCGCGCGACTTGCCGATCCAGTTGCGCTGCATGGAGCGCACCTTTTCCGGCCAGTTGTCGAGCCGGTCCAGCGCGGAGAGAAGCTCTTCGGAGTAGTCGGAGATGCGGAAGAACCATTGGGTGAGCTCGCGCCGCTCCACCGGAGCCCCCGAGCGCCACCCCTTGCCGTCTTCGACCTGCTCATTGGCCAGAACGGTCATGTCCACCGGATCCCAGTTCACCACTGCGTTTTTGCGGTAGACCAGCCCCTTTTCGAGAAAGTCGATGAACATTGCCTGCTGCTGGCCGTAATATTCCGGGTCACAGGTGGCGAACTCGCGCGACCAGTCGAGGGTCAGGCCGAGCTTGTCGAACTGCGCCTTCATGTTGTCGATATTGGCATAGGTCCAGGCGCCGGGATGCACCTGACGCTCCATAGCCGCGTTTTCGGCAGGCAGGCCGAAGGCGTCCCAGCCCATAGGGTGCAGCACGGCATGGCCGGTAGACAGCTTATAGCGCGCCACAACGTCGCCCATGGCGTAATTGCGCACATGGCCGATATGGAGATTGCCGCTGGGATAGGGAAACATCTCCAGCACGTAATATTTCGGCTTGTCGGGATCGGGTTTGGCGACAAAGCAGCCGGCCTCGCGCCAGGCCTCTTGCCATTTTGCTTCGATCTGGGAGGCGTCGTATCGTTCCATCGGGGACCCCGGGGCTGTCAAACTGGTCGCGCCTTGATATGCAGCGACAGGCTGGTGGTCCAGCCGCAAGCCTGCCTTCGCGTGGCCGTAAAGAGGAAAATCGATGCCCAAGACGATTCTTTTCATCCATCAGAACTTTCCTGGGCAGTTTCTTCACCTGGCGCCGGCTCTGGCGGCGCGGGGGCATCGGGTGGTTGCGCTGAACAACAAGGAAATGGAGGCGACGATCTGGCGCGGCGTGCGAATACAGCCCTACAAGTTTACTCAACATCGGTCTGAGAGCACGCATCCTTGGTTGCGCGGCATGAACAATGCGGTGCAGCGCGCCGAAGCTGTCATGCGGATCTGCCTGTCTCTGAAGAATCACGGGCTGACCCCCGACCTGATCGTTGTTCATTCCGGTTGGGGCGAAGGGCTTTTCCTGCGTCAGGTCTGGCCGGACACCAAAATCGCGGTATTCAGTGAATTCATGTTTCAAGTTGAGGGTGCCGATATCGGGTTTGATCCTGAATTCGACTCATCGGACGAGTTCGGTCGGGGAGCCCGGGTGCAGATGCGCAACCTCAACACCTCGCTTCAGGCCCAGATGGCGGATGCGCTGATCTGCCCGACCGAATGGCAAAGCCGGACGCATGCGCCAGAGTTGCGCGCCAAGATGACCACCTTGTTTGACGGCATCGACACAAAGGCCATCCACCCTGACAGAAACGCCCGGCTTGTCTTGCCGGATGGGAAGGAACTGCGCGCGGGCGAGGAGATTGTGACCTTCGTGAATCGCAATCTTGAACCGTATCGGGGATTTCACGTCTTCATGAGGGCGCTCCCCGATCTGTTGCGCAGGCGCCCGAACGCAAGAGTAATCATTGTCGGCGGCGATTCGACCAGTTACGGAGCAGCGCCAAAGCAGGGCGGCACCTGGCGCGAGCTCCTGACCAAAGAGATCCAGCCGCGAATGACTGACGATCTCTGGGCCCGGGCTCTGTTCGTGCCACGGCTGGAACGCAACGACTTCACCCGGCTGCTGCAGGTCTCCGGCGTCCATGTCTATATGACGTACCCCTTCGTCCTGAGTTGGTCGATGGTTGAGGCGATGAGCGCCGGTTGCACAATCTTGGCGAGCGATACCGGCCCCGTGCGGGAATTCCTGACGCACGATCACACGGGCCACCTCTTCGACTTCTTCGATCAGGAGGCCTTGGTCAAAGGGGTCGTCGAGTTACTTGACGCGCCGGATGTCCGGGCGAGGCTCGGCGCTGCGGCGCGCGAGGCAGCGCGCGAGCACTATGACTTGCGGTCTGTTTGCCTGCCGCAGCAGATAGCATGGGCAGAAGGCCTTCTTGACGCGTAGGGGTGCCGAAGCGATCTCAGCGCTTTCCGTCTGCGATCCGAAGCTGCCGGGCGCGGGTGAGGATCGCGTCTTCGATGGCGCGGGTGGTGTCCGGGTTCACCGGCCCGGCTTGCGTCGCGAGGGCCACGTTCAGCGAACGGGCGTCCAACGCAGGATCCTGCACGAATACAGTAGCACGATAGGCTGGGCCGCCTCCGGGCGGACGGCCGTAGCCGTAGACGATCACACCCGAGAACGGGTCCACAGTCTCCACCGGCAGGAAGTCCAGAACCTCTTGCGCTGCGGTCCATATATACTTGTTCACTTCGACCTTCCGGTCGGGATCATCCACGTTCAGAAACAGGTCCCAGATCGTTTCGCGGTCGTCGTCGAAAATCTTCACGCCGTCGCGTTCCTCGGAGTTGCGAAAACTGTCGATCTGCCGCTGCGCTGATTCGCTTTTCCCCGTGGCTGTGTCCTGTCCACCGCTGCACCCGCCTAGGCCCACGACGCCGAGCGACAGCGCAAAGAGCGGGAGAATAAATGTACGGATCATAGTCGTGCCTCCGAAGAACCGGTCAGCCTGTGACTAACCGAGCCACCGCAGCGCGGCAAGAATACATCTGAACCGTGATGGCTGACCGCACATTCTGTCCGGCAGACCTGTTTGTCCTCGAGCCCAAATTTTTTTCAGCCGAACCCGTGACGGACGCAAAGTGCGATCTACAACTCAACTCACAGGGGCGGCGAAACCAAGCCAGCCTCGCAACCTGGGCGGGCGCGCGGAAAGCGGTCTGTCCCGCATAGACAAGGAAGACCTCGAATGACTCGTTTTGTGACCTTTGCTGCTGCTGCCCTCCTCGCCGCTCCGGCTTTCGCCGAATCGCATGCGGAACCGGACTACGTGATGGAGGCCCAGAAGCGTCTCGCTATGGTGCTTCAGGAGTGTAACGTGGATATGACGGATGAAGATGTCATGAACATGACCATGACCCAGGCCGCCGGCATCCTGATGGTCGAAGGCTCCGAGAGCAACGACTGCCAAAAGATCGAAGCTCTGGCCCGCGACGGCATGTAATATCCTGACGCATTTCATAAATGCAGAGTGGACGGCCGCCCTTTCGGGGCGGTCGTTTTGTTTTGCGGCACGTGCAGGGCCGGTGTGGCATCACTGCACCACGTCGCCCAAGCTTGTACCCACGGTTGTCTACTAAGCTTGATGAAAGGATCATTTGGGCGCATCTCAGTTGCGTACCCATCGGGCTGGACCCTTTGGGCGAGTTCAAGATCATGAGGGAAAACATGAACAAGCTTCTCCTTGCCTCCACGGCTCTGGTTGCCTCCGCGACCTTCGCCATGGCTGAAGTGGACCTGTCCGGTTCTGCTGAAATGGGTGTCTTTGGCGGCGAAACTTTCGGTGAAGATCAGGACCTCCAGTTCCACACCGACATCGACGTCACCTTCACCATGTCCGGTGAAACCGATCAGGGCCTGACCTTCGGCGCCAGCATCGACCTCGACGAGTCCGACGACGGCGACGCCTTTGATAACTCCAAGCAGGGCGGTGAGACCATCTTCATCTCCGGCGACTGGGGTACCCTGACCATGGGTGACACCGACGGCGCTCTCGACTGGGCGATGGACGAAGCCATCATCGGCGCTTCGCTCATCGACGACAACGAGCACCTCGGCTACAACGGTAACTCGCAGCTGGACGGTCTTTATGACGGCCAGATCGCCCGTTACGACTACTCCTTCGGCGACTTCGGCGTGGCCGTGTCGTTCGAGATCTCCGATGACGAGTCCGACGTCACCATTGACGACGATGGCAATATTGTCCTGAACGACAATGTCATCGCCGACTCCGACTTCGACCAGTCCGACAACCGCGACCCGGTCTGGGGCATCGGTTTCAAGTACGCCACCGAGTTCAACGGCTGGGATATGGGCTTTGGCCTCGGCTATCAGTCCGGTTCTGCTGATGACGTCCTCGTCGACACCGACGCCGACATCATTGATGGTGAGTACACAGTGACCCGTCGTTACTACGGTGACGTGGATCCCGAAGCTTGGGGCATCTCGATGAGCCTCGGCATGGACAACGGCTTCCAGGCCATCGTCAACTACTCCGACTACGACGAGCTGTATCAGACCAAAGTGGGTGACTTCGACTTCACCGGCGACGGCGACAACTCGCTGGAAGTTGGTGCTCAGGAGCTGGACAAGCACTACGGCATCGCCATGGGCTACGAGTTCGGCGAGCTGCTGGTCGCTGCCAACTACGGCAAGTTTGACTACGACAACGCTGAGTCCCGCGGCTGGGGCCTCATCATGAACTACGACCTCGGCGGTGGTGCCTCCCTGCAGGCTGGCTACTCCAACTCCAAGGTTGAAGTTGATGGCCTCGACGCCGAAGACTTCGGCCTCGACGATGACTCCGTCGAGACCTATTCCTTCGGTATCTCGATGGCCTTCTGATCCTAACCGGATCGGACGTCAGGATCGGGCGGCTCTAACGAGCCGCCCTTTTCTTTTGTGGACGGTCGGTCTAGCCAACGCACAGGAGGGGTGCCCATGTCTCTGAGTGATATTCGCCAAAGAATCGCCGCAGCGGAACGCAAGGCGGATCGGCCCGAAGGATCTGTCGAACTCGTTGCGGTCTCTAAAAAGCAGCCCGACGAGCGGGTGCTCTCCGTACTGGAGCAAGGTCATCGGGTCTTTGGCGAGAACCGGGTGCAGGAAGCACAAGGGAAGTGGCCAGCGTTCCGCGAGCAGTTTGGGGACTGCATGCTTCACCTCATTGGCCCGTTGCAGAGCAACAAAGCGCGCGTTGCCATGGAGCTGTTCGATGTGATCGAGGTGCTGGACCGGCCGAAGCTGTCGAAGACCCTCGCTCGGCTTGCTCAGGAACTCGGGAGCTGTCCGGATCTTCTGGTGCAGGTCAACACCGGGGAAGAGCCGCAAAAGGCCGGCATCCTTCCCGCAGATGCGGATGCGTTCATCGCCGACTGCCTGGCGCTCGACCTGCCGATCCGAGGCCTGATGTGCATCCCTCCGGTCGAGGAAACCCCGGCGCTGCATTTTGCCCTGCTCGCGAAGATTGCCGAACGGAATGGGTTGGACATTCTGTCCATGGGCATGAGCGGCGACTTTGAGACGGCGATCGCCACGGGCGCCACGCATGTGCGTGTGGGCTCGGCGATTTTTGGAGAACGTCCTACGGAATAATCAGCCGGGTTTTGTAGCGAATGCGTTGCGCCAGCCAAAGGAGATCGTTTGGTGCGAGTGCGACGCAGCCCTCCGTCGGATAGCCGCGCCGCCGCCAGCGATGGATAAAGATCGCCGAGCCCCGGCCCGGGACCGAATACGGCCAGTTCCAATCCGTTAGCAGGACCAGATCATAGAGCGGATCTGCCCGGCGCAGGCTTTCATGGCTGTAAGCGCTCGGAGCTGTTGTCATCAGGTTGTAGTCCGGGTCGGCCGGGTCGTCAGACCAGATATCACGCGGCTGGATCGGGACAGCCCAATCCGTGGGGCGGGCCATACGGTCCGGACGATAGAGCAGGCCGACGATCCGGTGGGTCCCGCGAGGCGTGGCGCCATCACCCTCCCGCTTGCGCTTTGTGAGGCCGCCGCGACCTAAGGAGCAGGGCAGGTGGCGGCCCTGAAACCGCAGCCCCCGTGGGGTCAGGACCATGTCGAGAGGGGTCATTTCAAATGTCCTGACTTGGTGGCCTTGACCCGCAGGTAGGCGGCATTTTCGGCGGTGGGTGGCGTCCAGAGGGGGACGCGCTCGGCGACCGTAATGCCTTGGGTCTCCAGCTGGCGGACCTTTCGCGGATTGTTTGTCATCAGCCGCACGGCTCTGATTCCCATCTGCGACAAGATCCGCGCGCCGAGTGTGAAATCTCGCTCGTCATCGTCATAGCCCAACCGGTGGTTCGCTTCGACAGTATCAAATCCGCGATCCTGCAACGCGTACGCGCGCATCTTGTTGGCGAGGCCGATGCCACGCCCCTCTTGATTGAGGTAGACGAGTATCCCTCCGCCCGCCGCTGCCATCTTGTCCAGCGCCGCATGGAGCTGGGGGCCGCAGTCGCATTTGAGCGAGCCCAGAACATCACCGGTGAAACACGCCGAATGGAGCCGCGCGAGCACGGGCTGAGTACGGTCGGGCTGGCCGATCTCGATGGCGTAATGCTCGACGCTGCCGTCATCGGGGCGGAACACATGGAGCCGCGCCGCCGGTGTCGCCGTGATGGGAAGGCGCGCGTTGACGACGTGCCGAATATCGGCCCGCGTTGGCGTGCCATGGGATCCGAGTTCCAGAACCGTCACGCCTTTTGGTGTCGTGTCGATCGGGCATAGCAGAACGGCAGGCAAGAGCTGCGCCGCCTTCGCCAGCCGCAACGCCAGCCGCGCCACGTCCGGCACGCCGCCACGAATTTCCTGAAACGGTCCCATGAGCGGACGATTGAGATCCCGTCCTGGATCCACCAGATCCCGCAATTCCGCCGCCGACGACAATGGATCCGGCGTGATGCGCGTCAGGTCGTTGTCATAGACCCGGATGCGGAGCGTCTCAGCACGGAGATGAGTTAGTGCCAATTCTGCCTTGCCCCCCGCCCGCATGGCCGCGATCCGGGCGTCGCTGAGACGCTCCACCGCTCCGGCAAGCCACAGGCAGCCATCGTTCGACAGACAGACCGGCAGACCCAGCAGCATGTCACTGCGAGCGCGCGCGTAGAGCTCGGTGAGGTTGGGCGCAAAGATGTCCATGCTTTCCCCTTAGAAGAGCGCTGCGAAAAAGGGAAATACATGGATTGCATCTCATCACAGAAGCGTGAGTTCTTGTCTCATCTGTGCAAACCGAACCGGCGCGAGCACATCTTTGTTCAAAGAGCTGAGGCGGAGGATAAAATGAGTGCATTCAAGAAAATTCTGTTGGTTGATGACGACGACGACCTGCGCGAGGCGCTGAGCGAGCAATTGCTGGCATCGGAGGACTTCGACGTGTTCGAGGCCGAAGATGCGACGCAGGGGCTCGAAAAGGTTCGCGCCGGGCTATTCGATCTGGTGATCCTGGATGTGGGCTTGCCCGATATGGACGGGCGTGACCTGTGCAAGGCGATGCGTGCCGAGGGGGTGAAATGCCCGATCCTCATGCTCACTGGCCATGACAGCGACGCGGACACGATCATGGGGCTCGATGCGGGAGCCAATGATTATGTGACGAAGCCGTTCAAGTTCGCCGTTTTGCTGGCCCGGATCCGAGCGCAGTTGCGCCAGCATGAGCAGTCCGAGGACGCGGTGTTCCAGCTTGGGCCGTACAGCTTCCGCCCGGCGCAAAAGATGCTGGTAGATGAGAACGAGAAGAAGATCCGTCTCACTGAGAAAGAGACCAACATCCTCAAGTTTCTCTACCGCGCGCCTGATGGAATGGTAGCCCGGGATGTGCTGCTGCACGAGGTCTGGGGCTACAATGCGGGCGTGACCACGCACACGCTGGAAACGCACATCTATCGCCTCCGGCAGAAGATCGAGCCTGATCCCTCCAACGCGCGTCTGCTGGTGACCGAGACCGGCGGCTATCGGCTGGCGACCTGAGCGCTGGTGCCCGGCGTCGGGGAGCGTTAAGCCGGACTCCGCAACAACGGAGTGAGCGATGCCCCTGACGATCTGCACGTGGAACATCAACTCGGTGCGCCTGCGCGAGGCTCTCGTAGCGCGGCTTCTGACCGAGGAAGCGCCCGACATTCTGTGTCTTCAGGAGTGCAAGTCGCCGGTGGAAAAGATCCCATCCTTCGAGGGACTCGGCTATGGGCACATCATTGCGCGCGGGCAGAAGGGCTACAACGGCGTCGCCATTCTCTCCCGCCAGCCGCTCGAAGAGGTCGCGGCCCATGACCATGCGGGGCTGGGCCATGCGCGCCATGTGGCCGCGCGCCATCCCTCGGGTGTCACTGTTCACAACTACTATGTTCCGGCGGGGGGGGATGTGGCCGATCGCGAGGTGAACGAGAAGTTCGGTCAAAAGCTCGACTACCTCACCGACATGCGCGACCTCTTCTCCGCACAGAAGCCCGAACGCGCGGTTCTTGTGGGTGACCTGAATATTGCGCCGCTTGAGGATGATGTCTGGTCCCATAAGCAGCTTTTGAAAGTCGTCAGCCACACGCCCATCGAGGTCGCGCATCTCGAAGATGTACGGCAGGCCGGGAACTGGGTCGATGTGACCCGCGATCACCTTCCTGAGGGCAAGCTTTATTCGTGGTGGTCCTATCGCGCCCGCGACTGGTCGGCGGCGGATAAGGGGCGGCGGCTCGATCATGTCTGGGCGAGCCCGGATCTGCCCACGGTGCCGGGATCCAGCCGCATTCTGCGCGACGCCCGTGGCTGGGAGAAACCCTCGGATCACGCCCCGGTCTTTGCGTCATTCGACGTCTGAGTGGTTGTGTCCGGGGCGATACCGCCCCATGTACGCAGGAACAGGATGACGGAAGGAGACCGGCGTGTTCGAACTTGGACAAGGCGGCGCAGCGACCAGCCAGACGGGCGATGATCTGATCAAAGACACCACAGAGGCCACCTTTATGGCGGATGTGGTCGAGGCCAGCCAGACGGTGCCCGTGATCGTGGATTTCTGGGCAACGTGGTGCGGTCCGTGCAAGACGCTCGGCCCCATGCTCGAGGACGCGGTGCGCGCGGCCAAGGGGGCCGTGAAGATGGTGAAGGTCGATGTGGACCAGAACCAGCAAATCGCCGCGCAACTCCGCATCCAGTCGATCCCGACCGTCTATGCCTTCTGGCAGGGGCAGCCGATTGACGGGTTTCAGGGCGCGGTGCCGGGCTCTGAGATCAAGGCCTTTGTCGAGCGGATCGTCGAGGCGTCCGGCGGGCAGGCCGATGGTGGTCTGGCCGAAGCCGTCGCCATGGCCGAGGAAATGCTGGAGCAGGGGGCTGCGGCTGACGCCGCTCAGACCTTTGCCGCGATCCTCGCCGAGGATCCGGCGAACACCGCCGCACATGGTGGACTGGTGCGCGCACACATCGCGACCGGCGATCTGGACCATGCCGAAGCCATCCTGAACGGGATTGACGCTCAGCTGAGCCATGCCGCAGAGATTGAGGCCGCCGCAGCCCAGTTGCAACTGGCGCGTCAGGCTCAGGAGGCTGGTCCCGTGGATGAGCTTCGCGCACAGGTGGAGGCCAATCCCGACGATCTTCAGGCGCGCCTCGATTTCGCCAAGGCGCTGCATGGTGCGGGCCAGACGGAAGAGGCCGTGGACCAACTGCTTGAGCTGTTCCGGCGGGATCGCGAGTGGAATGACGGTGCTGCACGGGCGCAGCTGATGACAATCTTCGACGCGCTGCCGCCCACCGACCCGGTGATGCTCAAAGGCCGCCGTCGCCTGTCGTCCATGATATTTGCCTGATCCGGGCTTCGGCCTAGCTTTGCCTCATGATCAGTGCATCTGACCTGCCCCAAACCATCCCGATTTTCCCGCTCCCCGGCGCGCTTCTGCTGCCCCGGGGACGGTTGCCCCTGCACATCTTCGAGCCTCGTTATCTGGCGATGATCGAGGATTGCATGAAAACCTCCGAGCGTCTGATCGGTATGATCCAGCCCCGTACCGGTCCTGCGGGAGAGGATCGCCTGCACGCCATCGGATGTGCCGGTCGCCTTACGGGGTTTTCAGAGACCGAAGACGGGCGCTACATGATCACCCTTGCCGGGGTATCGCGGTTCCGTGTGATCGAAGAAGAGCAGGGCTTTGCGCCCTACCGCCGGTGCCGGATTTCATGGGACGGGTTTTCCCGGGATCTCGGCCAGCCGGAGCAGGATCCGGGCTTTGACCGGACGGCGTTCCTCGACCTGCTGAAGCGCTATTTCGCGGCCGAGGAGCTGCGCACCGACTGGGATGCGCTGACCGAGGCGGAGGACGAGCTGCTGATCACCGCGCTGTCGATGCTCTGCCCGTTCGAGCCCGAGGACAAACAGGCGCTGCTCGAATCGCCCACGCTCACCACCCGCCGCGAGACGCTGGAAACCCTGATCCGCTTTGCCATGGCGGGGGACGGAAAGGATCGACTACAATGATTGATCACGACAGGGCCATGCTGGAGGCGCTTGTCTGCCCCCAGACGCACGCCGTGCTGACCTATGACGCCGAGCGGCAGGAGCTGATTTCCAAGGCCGCCCATCTGGCGTTCCCGATCCGTAATGGCATCCCGATCATGCTGGTGGACGAAGCGCGTCGGCTCGACGATTGACCGGCCTCAGAGGGGCCGGCCTTGCAGCAGAAGGGGCCGGTCGCCTGTCAGGCCCGCCGCTTCGCGGATGAAGCCCCGCCGCAGCCCGGCCATTTTCGACACCAGCCCCAGCCCGGCGGTCCGTGCCGCCCGGAGAAGAGGGTTGTCATTTGAGAACAGCTTGTTGAAGCTGTCCGTGGCCAGCGCCAGCGCCGCCACGTCAAAACTGCGCCACTGGTGATAGCGGGCCAGCACATCGGTGGAGCCGATCTCTTCGCCCCGCCGTGCAGCATGGATCAAAACCTCGGCTAGCGTTGCCACGTCCTTCAGTCCTGCATTGAGACCTTGCCCGGCGATGGGGTGCATGGCGTGCGCTGCATCGCCAACCAGTGCCACCCGGTCAGCGTAAAAGCGATTGGCGATGGAGAGAGAGAGCGGATAGGTGAATCGCTTTCCGGCCAGGGAAATCTCACCAAGGAAATCGCCAAACCGGGGGCGCAGCAGCGCCAGATAGGCCTCGTCATCGAGGCGGGTGAGCGCTTCGGCCCGGTCGCGCCGTTCGCTCCAGACGATGGAGGACCGGTTGCCCTTGAGCGGCAGGATCGCCAGCGGCCCCTCAGGCATAAAGAACTGGTGCGCGACGCCATTATTGGGGTGCTCATGGGCGATGGCGGCGACCAGCGCGCTTTGCCCGTATTCCCAACCCGTACGGCGGATGCCCGCGCGCCGGGCAATGGCGGAGCGCTTGCCGTCGCAGCCCACGAGGAGTCGCGCCCGTTGGGTCGTGCCGTCTGACAGGGTCACGGTGATGCCGCCCGCATCCGGTCGTTCCGAGACGACCGTGGCCTGAACTCGGTCAATGCCGGTCCCCGCGGCGATCAGGGCGGGGCGCAAGTGGCGGTCCTCGACCATATGCCCCATGGGCCCTTCCTCGATCTCGGTATGGTCAAAATGCAGCGTCAGGGGGGACGGCCCTTCGCCCAGCCGACCGTCCGAAATGCGGATGTCGAGGATCGGCTGCGCATCAGGGGCGAGATCCCGCCACAGCCCCAGCATCTTCAGGAGGTTGCAAGAGCCGAGTGACAGTGCGTAGCTGCGACCGTCGAAGTCGTTAGCGGCGAGAGTTTCGGGTGCGGCGGGATCGACCAGCAGGGTGGACAGGCCGTTCTGGCTGAGCGCAAGCGCCAGCGACGTGCCCGCCAGACCACCGCCTGCAATGATGACATCGTGTTCCATGGCGTGAACTATGGGAGACCGGGCGCGGATGTCCATGCGCCGCGACGCCGCTGGAGGGGAAAATGACGGATTGGCTGAAACAGAGCGCAGTGGAGCAGGGCCGGGCGATCGGAGCGGGGAGGCTGGACCCCCGCGATCTGGTCGAGGGGTATCTCGACGCAGCGGGAACGGAGCTGGGCGCGCGGATCTATGCGCGCCTGACGCCAGAGCGTGCGCAGGCCGAGGCCGCCGCCGCTGCCGAACGGGCGCGGCTCGGGGTGCGGCGCGGCGGTCTCGATGGCGTGCCGGTGTCGTGGAAGGATCTCTTCGATTCGGCCGGGGTGGCAACCGAGGCAGGGTCGGCGCTGCTGGCAGGTCGGGTGCCCGAGCGCGACGCGGCGGTACTGGCGCGGGCGTCGGCGGCAGGGCTCGTCTGTCTGGGCAAGACCCACATGACTGAACTCGCTTTTTCGGGTCTCGGCCTGAACCCGGTTACGGCGACGCCGCCCTGTATCAACGACCCCGACGCCGCCCCCGGCGGGTCGTCCTCCGGCGCGGCGGCTTCGGTGGCGTTTGGGATGGCCGCAGCGGGGATCGGCTCGGATACGGGCGGGTCGGTGCGGCTGCCCTCGGTCTGGAACGACCTCGTTGGTTTCAAGACCGCCCATGGCAGCCTGCCTATTGATGGGGTCGTGCCTCTCTGCCCCCGTTTCGACACGCTCGGGCCGCTCTGCCGCACGGTAGAGGATGTCGCCGCGCTCTGGTCTGTCCTCGCGGCACGCCCGGCGCCGGATCTGCGTCAGGCAGGGCTCGCGGGGCGGCGGTTCCTCGTCCTCGGCGGGGTGGCGCAGCAGGATCTCGAACCCGCCGTGGCGCAGAGCTTTTCCGGCGCTTTACAGGCGCTTGAGGCTGCTGGCGCCACGCTGGTAGAGGAGACGCTCACCTGCGTCGAGGAGGCGCTGCCGCTCTCGGCGACGCTCTTTGCCCCTGAAGCCTACGGCATCTGGAAAGACGTCATCGAGGCTAGCCCGGACAAGATGTTTGCCGAGATCCGTGAGCGGTTCCGGGGCGGGCGGGACGTCTCTGCCGCCGATTTCGTCGCTGCCTGGGCCCGACTCGACGGTTTGCGGGCGGATTATGCGGAGCGGACGGCGGGGTTTGACGCGGTGCTCTTGCCGACCTGTCCCATCCTGCCACCGAACCGCGCGCGGCTGGAAACGGACGGCGCCTATTACCGCGACCGCAACCTCATGACTCTGCGCAATACGCGGATCGGCAACCTGATGGGGCTGGCGGCGGTGACCCTGCCTACGGGCGTGCCCTCGACCGGGCTGACACTCCAGACTGTCCCCGGGCGGGAGGGCTTGCTGCTCCGGCTCGCCGCTGCGGCTGAGGCCGCGCTGGGCACAAGGGTCACGGGAGAGATGTGACACCTGACACAAAAAAAGACACTCAAGCTAGACCGAAGCCGCCAAACCGCGCTATGATGTCTCAAAACTGGGGCACAAGACCCCGTATACTGAGGCAAAAATGCAGTTTCCTGAGCGGTTCTCGGCTCTGCCAGACTACGCGTTCCCGCGTCTGCGCGCCCTTTTGGACGTGCATGAGCCGGGCGGTCCGGTGGTGCACATGTCCATCGGTGAACCCCGCCACGACCCGCCCGCCTTCGTGGGCGAGGTGCTCGCGGGTTCGCTGGCGTCGTTTCGCCAGTACCCTAAAAATGACGGAATCGACGCCTTGCAAGAGGCCATCGGCGCATGGATCGACCGTCGCTACGGGGTTCGTGTCGCTTCAGATACAGAAATCCTGCCCCTGAACGGCACCCGGGAGGGGCTGTTCAATGCGGCATTGGCGCTCTGTCCCGAGGAGGTGCGGGGACAGCGGCCCGTGGTGCTGATCCCGAACCCGTTCTATCAGGTCTACGCCGTTGCTGCGTTGGCCTGCGGGGCGGAACCGGTTTACGTTCCCGCCACGCGCGACACCGGCTTTCTCCCGGATTTCAGCGGCTTGCCCGCCGAGATCCTCGACCGCGCGGCTATTGCCTATCTCTGCTCGCCTTCGAACCCGCAGGGGGCGATCGCGACGCGGGACTATTGGCGCGATCTCATCGGACTGGCGGAGCGCTACGATTTCCGCATTTTCGCGGACGAGTGCTATTCTGAGATCTGGGCCAACGCGCCGCCGCCCGGTGCGTTTCAGGTCGCGCGGGAGATGGCTGCTGACCCGGAGCGGGTGATGATCTTTCATTCCCTGTCGAAGCGGTCGAACCTGCCGGGATTGCGCTCTGGCTTCGTCGCCGGCGGGGCGGAGAGCCTCGCGCAGTGCAAGCAGTTGCGTGACTATGCCGGCGCCCCGCTGCCCGGGCCGATCCAGGAGGTCAGCGCGCGCGTCTGGGCAGACGAAGCCCATGTGGAGGCGAGCCTTGCGCGCTATCATGACAAGTTCGCCATGGTCGCGCGGGTTTTTGACGGGATTGACGGCTGCGCGCCGCCCGAGGGGGGTTTTTTCCTCTGGCTGCCGGTCGAGGACGGAGAGGCCGCGGCGCTGCGTCTGTGGCGCGAGACGGGCGTGCGCGTGCTGCCCGGGGCCTATCTCAGCCGCGATGTGAACGGTGAGAACCCCGGCGCGGGTTATATTCGTGTCGCTCTGGTGGCGGCGGAGCAAGAACTCGAGGAGGGGCTGACGCGCCTCCGCGATTGTCTTTTCAAGGGGTGAGTGAGCACATGGCCTACCAGACCAGAGGGCGCGACCCGCTTTTCGATAGCGACACCCAAGCCATTCTCGAACGCCGCGGCAAGGAGCTCATCGGGCTTCTTCTCGTGGCTTTCGGGCTGGCGCTTTCGGCGATGCTCGCGAGCTATGTGCCTGACGACCCGTCTTGGCTGTCCTCTACCGGGGATGAGGCGCAGAACGCGCTGGGCCGGTTCGGCGCGTCGATTGCCGCTCCGCTGATGATTATCGCAGGGCAGGGCGCATGGGCAATTCCACTTGCCTTGTTTGTCTGGGGCGGGCGGTTCCTGTCCCATCGTGGCTATGACCGCGTCATGGGACGGGCAGTGTTCGTGCCGATCTGGGTGGCGTTGGCGGCGATATATCTCGCCACCCACGTGCCCGGTCCAGACTGGGGGCAGAGCTTTGGTCTCGGTGGCATGTTTGGCGACACGGCGCTGGGGGCGTTGATCAGTATCCTCGGTCTGTCGAGTGCGGTTGGCGTCAAACTTGTGGCGCTGGTGTTGGCCATACTGACCGTGGTCGCCGGGGCGTTTGTGCTCGGCTTCACCCGTGAAGAATTGAACGCCATCGGCGGCTGGCTCCTTCGAGGCACCGTAAAGACCTATGCGGCCTTGTTTTCGGTCGTTGGTCTCGGCGGTCGCGGGCTCGCACGGGGCATGCAAAGCGGGGCAAAGATCGCGTCGGATCGGGTTGAGACCCACCGTGCCCGCCGGGCTGCCCAGGCGGATGCGCGCCGGGAAGAAGAAGACGATCTGCTCCTCGAACCTGAGGACCGGCCCCGCCCCATTCTGAGGGCGCTGAAGCCGCAGCCGGTCGAGCGCGAGGATCCGTATGACTTCTTCGATGACGACGAGGACGCGCCCACTCAGGAAGGTCTCTTTTCGCGGATAGGCGGGGCATTGGGCATTGGCGGCGCGGCCCCTGTTCTCCCGGATGAGCCGCCGCTGACGGCCGCGCCGGAGACAGATGACCGGGTGCGGGGCAAGATCAGCGATGCTATTCGCCAGCGCGCTCGCCGGCAGCCGACTCTGACCGCCGCCGTGACGCCGCAGGGTCGCATGTCGATCGTACCGCAGACGGAACCCTCGGTGGTTGTTGATGAGGTCGCGCCTGTTCAGGCACCGGTGGTCGATGAGGCACAGGCGGTCTCTCGCAACGCCCCGTTGGTCGCGCCGCAGATCCGCCGTGATGCGCCGAAGCCTGCGCCCGCTCAAGCCATGGCCACGCCCCAGATGCAGACCCGGCCTGCGATGTCGGCCGCGTCTCAGGTTGATGATGCTTACGAACATCCGCCTCTGGATCTGCTATCCGATCCTGCGACGGTTCAGCGGCATGTGCTCTCGGACGAAGCCCTGGAGGAAAACGCGCGGACGCTTGAAACCGTGCTGGAGGATTACGGGGTCAAGGGCGAGATCGTCTCTGTGCGCCCCGGTCCCGTGGTCACTATGTACGAGCTGGAGCCTGCACCGGGCCTGAAGGCCAGCCGGGTGATCGGTCTCGCCGACGATATCGCACGCTCGATGTCGGCGCTTTCTGCGCGGGTTTCGACTGTGCCGGGCCGGTCGGTTATCGGGATCGAACTGCCGAACGAGAACCGCGAGATGTGCGTGCTGCGCGAGATCCTCTCGCACCGGGACTTCTCGAACGGCAACCAGCGCCTGCCGCTGGCCTTGGGCAAGGATATCGGCGGCGATCCGGTGGTCGCCAACCTCGCCAAGATGCCCCACCTTCTGATCGCGGGGACCACGGGTTCGGGTAAATCCGTAGCGATCAACACGATGATTCTGTCGCTGCTCTACAAGCTTACGCCGGACGAGTGCCGCCTGATCATGATCGACCCGAAGATGCTGGAACTCAGCGTCTATGACGGCATCCCGCATCTCTTGTCGCCCGTCGTGACCGACCCGAAAAAGGCCGTTGTGGCGCTGAAATGGGTCGTGGCGGAGATGGAAGACCGCTACCGCAAGATGTCGAAGATGGGCGTGCGCAACATCGAAGGCTATAACGGCCGCGTGCGCGATGCGCTGTCGCGAAATGAATTGTTCGAGCGGACCGTGCAGACCGGCTTTGACGACGAGACGGGCGAGCCGATCTTCGAGACCGAAGAAATTGTGCCCGAGATCCTGCCCTTCATCGTCGTGGTGGTCGATGAGATGGCAGACCTGATGATGGTCGCAGGCAAGGAGATCGAGGCCTGTATCCAGCGTCTGGCGCAGATGGCGCGGGCGTCGGGAATCCACCTGATCATGGCGACCCAGCGTCCCTCCGTCGATGTGATCACCGGCACGATCAAGGCGAACTTCCCGACCCGGATTTCCTTCCAGGTGACGTCAAAAATCGACAGCCGCACGATTCTCGGCGAGCAGGGGGCAGAGCAACTGCTTGGCATGGGTGACATGCTCTACATGGCGGGCGGCTCGAAGATCACACGTGTGCATGGGCCCTTCTGCTCCGATGAAGAGGTCGAGGAGATCGTCAGCTACCTGAAATCCTTTGGCCCGCCTGACTACAAATCTGGCGTGGTCGAGGGTCCTGACGAAGAGAAAGGCGCTGACATCGACGCTGTGCTCGGCCTTGGCACAGGTGGCAACACCGATGGCGAAGACGCACTCTACGATCAGGCGGTGGCCATCGTGGCCAATGACCGCAAATGTTCGACCTCCTATATCCAGCGCAAGCTGGCGATCGGCTACAACAAGGCTGCGCGTCTGGTGGAGCAGATGGAGGATAACGGCGTGGTGTCTTCGGCCAACCATGTGGGCAAGCGCGAGGTTCTCCTGCCCGAGCCAAACTGAGATCGTGGGGAGGGGCCGGATTTTGACGGAACCCTCCCGCATCCGGCCCGTTTATCGCCTGACAGATGATTGATATGGCATGACGCTGGCATTTCGGCCCTGTCTGCCCATATCGAACACAGACACTGACACGGAGCCCTTCCCCATGCTCGACCGCAGAACCTTTCTCATGGCCGCTGGTGCCACGGCGCTGACCGCTGGCCGGGCGAGTGCCGCCACGATACCGCTGAACCAGCTGTCGGGCTATCTCAACAGCCTGACCACCGCGCAGGCAGACTTCACCCAGATCAACTCGGACGGCACCATCGCCACCGGAACGCTCTATATCCATCGCCCGGGCCGGTTGCGCTTTGACTATAACAAGCCCACCGACATGCTGGTCATGGCCGGGGGCGGGCAGGTTGCGATTTTCGACAGCGGCTCCAACAGCAAGCGCCCGGAGCAATACCCGCTTAACCAGACACCGCTCTCGATCATTCTGGCGAGCAACGTGAACCTCGGGCAGGCGGGGATGGTCGTGGGCCACCGCCAGGACGGCAACAAGACCATCGTCACCGCGCAGGACCCCCAACGCCCGCAATATGGCAAGCTGGAGATGGTCTTCACCGGCGGTCCGGTCCAGCTGCGTCAGTGGGTGGTGATCGACGGACAGGGGCAGCGCACGACCACAGTGCTGGGCGATCTGCGCAAGGTGGGGAGCCTGCCGTCGCGCTATTTCTCGATCCCCACCGAGATCCAGAAACGCTCCTGATCCGGGGTCATGCCGGGACGCCCGCGAGTCGGGCGCCCGTGGCGCGGAGAAGTCACTCCGCGCCCTCTGCGAAGAACGGGGTTGCGCCATCCCCTGCTCGCATGTATGTGCGGCGCTCATCTACCTCCACCGGGTTTTAAGGTGACCGCCTCCAGCGGGCCATCCGGTGATGTTGAAAGGAACGCATCATGGCGCTTGACGCCCAAGAGCTCCGGGGCAAGACCCCGGATGAGCTGCGTGAGCAGCTTTCCCAACTGAAGAAAGAGCAGTTCAACCTGCGCTTTCAGGCGGCAACGAATCAGATCGAGAACACCGCGCGTATGCGTGTCGTTCGTCGGGACGTTGCCCGCGTGATGACAATTCTGAACCAAAAAGCCGCCGAAGCGGCTGGCACGGAGGCCTGAGACCATGCCCAAGCGTATCCTCAAAGGCGTCGTGACCTCGAACCAGAATGAGCAGACCGTGACCGTGCTGGTCGAACGTCGCTTTACGCATCCGATCCTCAAGAAGACGATTCGGAAATCCAAGAAATACCGCGCCCATGACGAGAACAACCAGTTCAACGTCGGCGACGCCGTGCGCATTCAGGAATGCGCGCCGAAGTCGAAGACGAAGCGTTGGGAAGTGGTGACCTCGGCAGCCGCCGAGGCGTGAGACGATGGGGAGGCCTAACCTCCCCATTTTTGCGAAACCCTGGGGGCGACAACAGAACACCCCCCAAAGGTCGGGAGAACCTACATGATCCAGATGCAGACCAATCTGGATGTGGCTGACAACTCCGGTGCCCGGAGAGTTCAGTGCATCAAGGTCCTCGGCGGGTCCAAGCGGAAATATGCCTCGGTGGGCGACGTGATCGTCGTCTCCGTGAAAGAGGCCATTCCGCGCGGCCGCGTCAAGAAGGGCGATGTCCGTAAGGCCGTCGTCGTTCGGACCGCCAAGGAAGTCCGTCGTGAGGACGGCACCGCGATCCGCTTTGATCGCAACGCCGCCGTCATTCTGAACAACAACGGCGAGCCGATTGGCACGCGTATCTTCGGCCCGGTGGTCCGTGAGCTGCGCGCCAAGAACTACATGAAGATCATCTCGCTTGCTCCGGAGGTGCTGTGATGGCTGCGAAACTCCGTAAAGGCGACAAGGTCGTCGTTCTTGCTGGCAAAGATAAAGGCCAGCAGGGTGAGATCCAGTCCGTTGACCCCAAGGCCGGCAAGGCCGTGGTGGAAGGTGTGAACATGGCCATCCGTCATCAGCGTCAGTCGCAAACCTCGCAGGGCGGTCGTCTGCCCAAGGCGATGCCGATCGACCTGTCGAACCTGGCCATGCTGGACAAGGACGGCAAAGCGACCCGCGTCGGCTTCCGCATGGAAGACGGCAAGAAGGTCCGCTACGCCAAGACCACGGGAGACGCGATCTGATGCTCGACGCGACCCAATACACCCCGCGCCTCAAGGCGAAGTACAAGGACGAGATCCGCGCCGCTCTGAAGGAAGAATTTTCCTACAAGAACGACATGCAGATCCCCGGTCTGGAAAAGATCGTCCTGAACATCGGTGCCGGTGCCGAGGCCGTGAAGGACTCGAAAAAGGCAAAATCCGCTGCCGACGATCTCACGCTGATCGCCGGTCAGCAGGCCGTCATCACCAAGGCCAAGAAGTCGATCGCCGGCTTCCGCGTCCGTGAAGACATGCCGCTCGGTGCCAAGGTGACCCTGCGGGCTGACCGCATGTACGACTTCCTCGACCGCCTGATCACCATCGCGCTGCCGCGCGTGCGTGACTTCCGCGGCCTGAAGCCGAGCTTTGACGGAAATGGCAACTTTGCCATGGGCCTGAAAGAGCACATCGTCTTCCCCGAGATCAACTTCGACAAGGTCGATGAGGTCTGGGGTATGGACATTATCATCGTCACCACCGCCAAAACCGACGCGGAAGCCAAGGCGCTGTTGAAGCATTTCAACATGCCGTTCAGCAGCTGAGCCTGGAGGACATCATGGCAAAAAAAGCAATGATCGAACGCGAAAAGAAGCGTCAGGCGCTGGTGGAGAAGTATGCCGCCAAGCGTGCTGAGCTCAAAGAAATCGCGCGCGACGAGTCGAAGCCGATGGAAGAGCGGTTCAAGGCCCAGCTGAAGCTGGCCAAACTGCCGCGCAATTCCTCGGCCACCCGTCTTCACAACCGTTGTCAGCTCACGGGGCGTCCCCACGCCTATTACCGTAAGCTGAAGATGAGCCGGATCGCGCTCCGGGAGCTCGGCTCCCAGGGTCAGATCCCCGGCCTCGTCAAGTCCAGCTGGTAAGGAGGGTTAACAGATGAACGATCCTCTCGGTGATATGCTGACCCGGATCCGCAACGCTCAGATGCGTGGCAAATCCACCGTCAAGACGCCGGCTTCCAAGCTGCGCGCCTGGGTGCTGGATGTGCTGGCCGACGAAGGCTACATCCGCGGCTATGAGAAGACGACCGACGAGCGGGGCCACCCCGCCATCGAGATCAGCCTGAAGTACTTTGACGGCACCCCCGTCATCAAGGAACTCAAGCGCGTCTCGAAGCCCGGTCGCCGCGTCTACATGGGTGTCGAAAACATCCCGTCCGTCCGTCAGGGCCTCGGTGTGTCCATCGTCTCCACCCCGAAGGGTGTGATGTCGGACCAGGCCGCGCGTTCTGCCAATGTCGGCGGCGAAGTGCTCTGCACCGTCTTCTAAGGAGGGATATATGTCTCGTATCGGTAAAAAGCCCGTCGAGCTGCCCTCGGGAGTCGAGGCCAAGCTTGACGGCCAGCGGATTGATGTGAAGGGCCCGAAAGGCTCCCGCTCGTTCCAGGCCACGGACGACGTGACCATCGAAATCGATGGCGGCGAAATCAAGGTTACCCCGCGTGGCGGCTCCAAGCGGGCGCGTCAGCAGTGGGGCATGACCCGCACCCAGATCGCCAACTGCGTGACCGGCGTCACTCAGGGCTTCAAGAAGGAGCTGGAAATCAGCGGTGTGGGTTACCGGGCGCAGGCTCAGGGCAATGTCCTGAAGCTGAACCTCGGCCTGTCGCACGACGTGGATTTCCAGGTCCCCGACGGCGTCACCGTCACCACCCCGAAGCCCACTGAGATCACTGTCGAAGGCATCGACGATCAGCAGGTGGGTCAGGTTGCTGCAAACATTCGCGACTGGCGTCGTCCCGAACCCTACAAGGGTAAGGGCATCCGCTATAAGGGCGAATTCATCTTCCGTAAGGAAGGCAAGAAGAAGTAAGGAGCCGGACAGATGGCGAATAGCAAACTCCAGCTGTTCCAGAAGCGCCGCCTGCGCGTCCGGAACAAGCTTCGCAAGGTCAATGCCGGCCGCGTGCGCCTCTCGGTGCATCGGTCGAACAAGAACATCTCTGCACAAATCATCGATGATGTGCAGGGTGTTACGCTGGCCTCTGCCTCCACGCTCGAGAAGGATCTCGGTGTCGTGGGCAAAAACAACGTCGAAGCGGCGGCCAAGGTGGGTGCGGCTCTTGCTGAGCGCGCAAAGGCCAAAGGCGTTGAGGCGGCTTATTTCGATCGTGGTGGCTTCCTCTACCACGGCTCGATCAAAGCCCTCGCCGACGCGGCCCGCGAAGGCGGCCTGAAGCTGTAAGACAGAGCAGGCGGGTCGGTTCTCCGGCCCGCCTCGATGATCAGGGGGCGCCTCTTGCAGGCGCTCACCGGGATCGGATGAAAGGGCCAGACGGCCCAGATGAAGGAGCCAGACATGGCCAGAGAAGACCGCCGGGGCAAAGGTCGCGACCGCGACGAAACCCCCGAATTCGCCGATCGTCTTGTTGCGATCAACCGTGTGTCGAAAACTGTTAAGGGTGGTAAGCGCTTCGGCTTTGCCGCGCTCGTGGTTGTCGGCGACCAGCGCGGCCGCGTTGGTTTTGGCAAGGGCAAGGCCAAGGAGGTCCCCGAGGCCATCCGTAAGGCCACCGAGAGCGCCAAGCGCAACATGATCCGCGTGCCTCTGCGCGATGGCCGGACCCTGCACCACGACGTGCAAGGCCGTCACGGCGCTGGCAAGGTGATCATGCGCACCGCCCCGCAGGGTACCGGGATCATTGCCGGTGGTCCGATGCGTGCCGTGTTCGAGATGCTGGGTGTTCAGGACGTTGTTGCAAAGTCGAATGGCTCGCAAAACCCCTACAACATGATCCGCGCCACGCTGGACGGCCTGCAGAACCAGGCCAGCCCGCGTTCCGTGGCCCAGCGCCGCGGCAAGAAGGTTGCCGACATCCTGCCCAAGCGTGACGAGGCTCCTGACGCCTCCGCGCAAGTGTCCGAGGAGGCGTAAACCATGGCCAAAACCATCGTCGTCAAGCAGATCGGCTCGCCGATCCGCCGCCCCGCCAAGCAGCGTCAGATCCTCGTGGGTCTCGGCCTGAACAAGATGCACCGCACCCGTGAACTTGAGGACACCCCCTCAATTCGCGGCATGGTCCGCAAGATCCCGCATCTGGTGGAGATCATTGAAGAGCGCGGCTAATCGCTGGCTATTTACAAATTCGAGCCTCCGATCCTCACAGGTCGGGGGCTTTCTTTTTTTCGCGGCGACCGGGTTTGCGCAGTGGATACTTGGAAGAATACTCGATCCCGTCTGCGAACACCTGTGCCATGAGCCTCCGCTGGAGCCGACCTGACGCTTGTCGTTGGTCGCTGCTAAGTGTCCACGATCAGTAGTGTTCCCTATGAGGCACTTCATGAGCAGGCGGAAGAAGCGGTTTTGGGCGGATGAAGAGAAGCGGAAGATTTGCGCTCAGTCGAAATCCTGTGCACGTCGGTTGGGCGGCGGTATACGGTGAATGCGAACCATATTTTCAAATGGCTTAAGGATCCGCGCTTTGCGCCGGTCACGGAACAACCGGTCGATGATGCGGTGGCCTGCCTGTGGAGGTGAGTGGCAGCACCGTCCCCGAGCCGGTTTGTCAGGAGATAGCTCCACCGCTACAATCGGCGCTTGTTTTCGCCAGCCTTGTTGACATTACCTTGTCCGATGGTGGGCGTATCTTGGGTGAGGGCCTGACCGCGGTGACCTGCGTGGCCAGCCTTTTGCGAGATCTGTCGGTTTGATTCTTGTCCCCCGCAACACCAGCGTTTGGCTGACGAGGTCAAGGTCCTGAGCCTGAAGGTGGAACAGCTTCAACATCGGTTGCACGGGCACAACCGGCACCGGTTCGGATCAAAGTCTGAGAACCTCGATCAGCTCAACCTGACCTTCCGGGAAGGCGAAGAGATCGCCGAAGCGTTGGCAGAACAGGCCAAGCCTGCGCAACCATCGACTGAAGGCAAGTCATCGTGCCAGCATAGCCGCTAGCCGCTGCCCGATCATTTGGACGGCATGACGAAGTGCTGTTTCCGGGCGAGGACTGCACCCGCTGCGGCGGCAAACTGAAGACGCTCGGCAAGGATATCACCAAAGAGCTTGAGTATGCGCCTGGCCGCTTTTTCGTGAACCGGATTGTCCGGCCCCGCAAAGCCTGTCCGGGCTGCGAAGCGATTGTCCGATCCACACTACCGTTTTGTCCGATTGAACGTGGGCGACCCGGCCCCGGCTTTTCACACATGCTCTGGTCAGCACATATGCCGATCATCTCCCGCTCTATCGTCGAAGCCAAATCTATGCCCGTGAGGGGATTGATCTGGACCGCCCGACCCTGGCGGAATGGGTGGCCCGTCAACGGCACTCTTGAAAACCTTCGCTTTGCCGCCACCGTCTCAGCCTGCGAACATCCAAACTCAAAAAGGTGGACACCCAAGCCTCGCTCACATGGGTGCTCACCCAAATTTCTGATCACAAGATCACGCGTGTCGACGAGCTCCGCCCCTGGCGTTACCCCGCCTAAGCAATGTCACAGGTACCATCTGCACCCGGAGGGCGGAGTTCCGCGGTCAAAGACCTTGCGACTGCCACATCTTATGATGGATTGCGGGAAGTAAGGTTGCTGAAGGGGCGTTGTCCCATAATTCTGGAGATGGAGGGTTCACTTCTTGAATCCACGCCGTTGGACCCGCTGCATGAGCAAGCCATCTCCGCCCGCTATCGTAAGACAAACTGGTCCAGCTACAACGCCGCGCTGCGGAAGCGGGGATCCCTGTTGCTCTGGGTGCACAAGAGCAAGACCTGGCTGGCACCACATGAGGGACGCCCTGGACGTCCGGGATGGTGGCGAAGGCTGACAGGATGCCACCGCCTAAGTCGCGCAGAGACGAAGATGAACTGTGTGAAAAGACCCGGCAAGGGCCTCATGGCGAGAGACTTTGATCGGCAGGTCGCTGAACGACAGGTCCGCATCGCGGTGCTGAATCAGTACACCGCTCTTGGCATGCCAGTCACAGAGCTCATTAGGTAAGCCCTGCAAGAGAAAGAGGAAATGCGCTGAAACTCCGATTTGTGCAAGAAAGCCCGGGAGGTTCGCACTACTGAGCAGGCCTATTACCGGTGGTGCAAGCAGTATGGCGGAATTGGAACCGACCAACTGCAGGAACTCAAGCGGCTGCAGAAAGTGCACGACCGGCTAAGAAAGGCGGTGTCGGATCTCACGTTGGACAAGCTGATCCTGACCGAGGCCGCACGGGGAAACTTCTGAGCCCCGCCCGCCGGCGGTCCTGCATCGATCATGTGCGCAGCAAGTTGAAGGTTTCTGAGCGTCGTGTCTGCCGGGGCGTTGGCCAGCACTGTTCTACCCAACGACACCGGCTTGGGGGCCGGGCAGATGAAGAGCGCCTGGTCGCGGACATGATCGCGCTGACCCGTCCGTACGGACGATTCGGATATCGTCGGATCGCTGCGCTGCTCCGGGACGCAGGATGGCTGGCAAACGACAAGCGCGTCGAACGTCTGCGGCGATGGAAGGGGCTGAAAGTGCCTGCAAGACACCCCAGGAAGGGACGGCTCTGGCTGAACGACGGATCCTGTGTCCGGTTGCGGCCGGAGTATCGCGATCACGTCTGGTCCTACGAATTCGTCCATTGCGGGACCGATAATGGACGGGGTTTCCGGACCATCAACATCCTGGACGAGCACAGTAAGGAGTGCCTAGCCATTAAGGGGTCACGTCCGTCAAGGTGTTGTAATTGGTCGGGTGGCCTGAGGTCATGATCAGGTGGCTTGTGTCGTGATGCTGAGAATGGGATCGGTCTGCTCGTGGTCGATCTGGGTGAAGGCTTCGACCTGCATGTAGCGGCTGGCGGTCTGCCATTCGTCGTTCTGCTCGAACAGCACAGCACCGATCAGGCGAATGATTGAGGCTTCGTTCGGGAGTGAGGGCCGGACTGCCATCGGTTCGAAGGAGGGCCCGAACCCGACGACATCGGCGCGGCGTTTGACCTCCTTGTTGAGGCGCTCGA
>NZ_VFSV01000150.1 GCF_007004065.1 Palleronia caenipelagi
CTTGACGGCAGCTTGCTGCGTTATGTGTGGAAAAACCATGAGGTCCACAGGACCGATGGTGCCTCTCATCCCCCCGCCTCTGTCCACGGGACTGCGGAGCAGCCCGAGGGAATGAGGCGCCTGCGGCCCCTCAGACCCCCCCTGAGGGCCGTCACCGTCCTTCTGCTGGTCCTCCTTCCCGGTGTCGCGATCGGCCAGGAATGGGGGTCTGAGGGCCGCTTCGAGCTGAAGGGCAAGTCCGCTCCGATCGGGGTGAAATGGTCCGCAGATCCGTTCGAGACCCGTTGGCGTCAGACCCGGAATTTCGAGCTTGGGACTCCGGGCAAGAAGCCCCCGAAGACGGCAGGCTTCCGGCTTCCCTCCGGCTCACGGCTCGATCAGTTGGGCGCTCTGATCCAGCTCGCCGAGAGTCCTCGAGGGGGCTATGACGCGGTGCATGGATCTGCGAAGCGGCGTCCTCCGGGACCTCCCTCGCGGCTGACGCTGGCGCAGATCTATGCGTGGATTCAGGCCACCCCCGGCCAGCATCATGCCATCGGGAAATACCAGATCATCCCCTCGACGCTGAGGGGTCTTCAGTTGAAGCTCGGTGTGCCTGACGGTGCCCGGTTCAGTCCGCAGCTTCAGGATCAGTTCGCGTCTGTTCTCTACGTCGAGGCGGGGTACAATTCCTTCATTCAGGGGCGTCTCCCTCTGGCGAGTTTCATGGACAATCTTGCGAAGATCTGGGCCGGTCTTCCGACCCGAACGGGGCGCTCTCATTACCATGGCCATGCCGGCAATCGGGCGACGATTTCGCGGGCCTTTTTTGATCAGCAGATGCGCCAGATCTTCGGGGCCTGACGTCTCCCTCGAGGGTCTTCGGATCCTCCCGATCCCG
>NZ_VFSV01000151.1 GCF_007004065.1 Palleronia caenipelagi
GCGGGCGTCTTTTGTTGTAGTAGCTGATCCAGTCACCGATCCCGTCCCGGGCTTCGGAACCTGTTTCGAAGGCGTTCAAGTAGACGCATTCGTATTTGAGGGATCGCCAGAGCCGCTCGATCATCCGGTTGTCGATCCAGCGGCCCCGGCCATCCATCGAGATTTTGATCTTTGCGTCGCGCAGCACGTCGGTGAAGTCGGTGCTGGTGAATTGGGATCCTTGATCGGTGTTGAAAATCTCGGGGGTGCTGTATCGAGCCAGCGYTTCTTTCAAAGCCTCGACGCAGAACCCCGCGTCCATGCTGTTCGAGAGCCGCCAGCTCAGCACCTTCCGGCTGTGCCAATCCATGATGGCCACGAGATAGAGAAACCCCCGGCGCATCGGGATGTAGCTGATGTCAGCACACCAGACCTGGTTAGGTCGGGGGATGGGTAAGTCCTTCAGAAGATATGGATATATCTTGTGCTCCGGGTGCTTCTTGCTGGTCTTCGGTTCCTGGTAGATAGGCACCAACCGCATGAGCTGCATCAGCCGCCGCACACGATGTCGGCCGCATTTATGTCCCTCGCGAGCCAAGTGCCGGACCATCTGGCGTGAGCCATACCATGGCGTCTCGAGGAACTGACRATCGATGATTTCCATGAACTTCAGGTTCTCGGGGCTTTCCCCACGCGGCTGGTAGTAGAGGGTTGAGCGTGCCAGTGACAGCAGGCTGCATTGCCGCCGGACGCTGAGATCGGGATGGTCTTTCTTCACCGCTTTTTGCCTCCAGTGCCGGGGATGAGACTGGAGGCTTCCAACAAAAAATCCCGTTCCACGACCAGCTGCCCGATTTTG
>NZ_VFSV01000152.1 GCF_007004065.1 Palleronia caenipelagi
GCTCAATACGGGGTTTCGACACTCTGCCGGCTGGTCCGCCTGTCAYGCAGCTGGTTCTATGGGCATCACGCCAGCCAGGCGGCCCGTGATGACCGTCGGGAGCGGCGATCCGCACGGGACAAGGCGTTGCTGGAACGGATCAGTCATTTTTTCAAAGCCAGCAAACACCGYTACGGGTCCAAGCGTATCCACCGGGATCTGCGCGCTGACGGGGAGCGCGTCTCGGAGCGGCGCGTGGCCAGAATWATGCGSGAAAACAGGATCTCAGCCCGCCTGAGAAAGCCGCGCAAGCCGGTGACCACGAACAGCAATCACAAGCTGAAACCGTCGCCCAACCTGCTGCAGCAGGCATTTCATTGTATCACCCCGAACACGGTTTGGCTGGCAGACATCACTTATGTCGACACTGACGAGGGGTGGCTCTACCTGGCGGCCGTCAAGGATATGGCGACCCGCGAAATCGTCGGCTGGTCCATGGCCGATCACCTGGGCGCACAGCTGTGCTGCGACGCGCTCCGGATGGCTCTACACCGGCGCGGGCCAGTCCCCGGTCTGATCGCCCACTCCGATCGCGGTGTGCAATATGCCAGCGGGGACTATCGCAAGATCATCCGCCACGCCAAGCTGGAGCAATCCATGAGCCGCAGGGGTCAGTGCCTCGATAACGCCCCGATGGAGAGCTTCTTTTCTTCGCTGAAAAAGGAGCTGGTCCATCGCCATCGGTTCAGAACCCGAGAACAGGCCAGGGCCGCGATCTTCGAATACATCGAGGTCTTCTACAACCGCCAGCGACGGCATTCAGCCATAGGCTACCAGACGCCAGCGCAGGCTTTCGAAG
>NZ_VFSV01000153.1 GCF_007004065.1 Palleronia caenipelagi
AGCTTTCGCAGTATCCGTTCTCCCAAGGCGATCCAGGTTCGATGTAATTCGCAGTATCCGTTCTCCCAAGGCGATCCAGGTTCGATGTAAGCCGTTTTCGCGCCGACAGCTTTGATCCAGTCCTGTACGGCTTGAGCAACGAACTCCGGGCCGTTGTCAGACAGAATGAATGCTGGCACGCCGCGCAGGATGAACAGGTCGCTCAGCACATCGATGACGTTGCCTGAGTTCAACTTCCTGTCGACACGGATCGCCAGACATTCCCGGCTGTACGCGTCAATGATGTTGAGCGTACGGAACGCCTTCCCATCGTCCGTGCGGCAATGCACGAAGTCATATGACCAAACATGGTTTGGATGCTCAGGCCGCAACCGGACACACGATCCATCATTCAGCCAAAGCCGTCCTTTTCTTGGTTGTTTCATTGGCACCTTCAGCCCCTCTCGTCGCCACAGTCTTTCGACGCGCTTATCGTTCACATGCCAGCCAGCATCTCTGAGCATTGCTGCAATCCGACGATAGCCATACCGTCCATATTGCCGGGTTAGCTCGATCATATCCGCCACCAAGCGCTCTTCGTCTGGACGACCAATGGGTACCTTGCGCTGTGTCGATCGGTGTTGTCTGAGAACGCGTCAATGCAGGACGGCGACGAGCGGGGCTCAGAAGTTTCCCTTTGCGGCCTCCGCCAGGATCAGCTTGTCCAGGGTCAGATCCGAAACAGCCTTGCGCCAGGATCAGCTTGTCCAGGGTCAGATCCGAAACAGCCTTGCGCAGCCGCTCATTCTCTTTCTGAAGACGCTTTAGTTCCTTCAATTGGTCC
>NZ_VFSV01000154.1 GCF_007004065.1 Palleronia caenipelagi
TTCTTTCAAAGCCTCGACGCAGAACCCCGCGTCCGTCCGGCATAGTCCTCAGACCTATGGCGGCCTCATGCCGAACTGTTCGAGAGCCGCCAGCTCAGCACCTTCCGGCTGTGCCAATCCATGATGGCCACGAGATAGAGAAACCCCCGGCGCATCGGGATGTAGCTGATGTCAGCACACCAGACCTGGTTAGGTCGGGGGATGGGTAAGTCCTTCAGAAGATATGGATATATCTTGTGCTCCGGGTGCTTCTTGCTGGTCTTCGGTTCCTGGTAGATAGGCACCAACCGCATGAGCTGCATCAGCCGCCGCACACGATGTCGGCCGCATTTATGTCCCKCGCGAGCCAAGTGCCGGACCATCTGGCGTGAGCCATACCATGGCGTCTCGAGGAACTGACRATCGATGATTTCCATGAACTTCAGGTTCTCGGGGCTTTCCCCACGCGGCTGGTAGTAGAGGGTTGAGCGTGCCAGTGACAGCAGGCTGCATTGCCGYCGGACGCTGAGATCGGGATGGTCTTTCTTCACCGCTTTTTGCCTCCAGTGCCGGGGATGAGACTGGAGGCTTCCAACAAAAAATCCCGTTCCACGACCAGCTGCCCGATTTTGGCGTGCAGCTTTCCGACCTCTGCCGCCGATATCGTCGGCTCCGCGGTCGCCTGGCCGGTGAAGGCCTGTGCCATGTTCTCAATCGCGGTCCGTTTCCAGCCGCTGATCATGGTAGGGTGGMTGTCATACTTCTTGGCCAGCTCGGCCGTCGTCAGCTCCTCGCGGATGGCTTCCAAAGCCACCTTCGCCTTGAAC
>NZ_VFSV01000155.1 GCF_007004065.1 Palleronia caenipelagi
CGCCTGTTTGCGATCGGGCTGATCGAAGGCCTGGCGGAACGAGCCATTGAGGCGCCATTGGTTCGAGCCCGATGGCGAGTGCGGCACCCACGGTGTGCTGGCCGCGTGACACATGGGCGAGCGCATTGCGCATCCAGTGGACGCGGCAGCGCTGCCCGTTCGCAGGCTCACCCTCAAACACGCGCTCGATGGCCGCCCTGAGGCCGCTGTGGGCATCGCTGATCACAAGCTTGGTGCCGTCCAGCCCACGCGCCTTCAGGCCGCGCAGGACGTCCATCCAGAAGGGTAAGCCGGGCCAGGAAACGATCCGGGGGATCGTTTCCCCGGTGAACGCTTCCGAAGGGCCTGATCCAAGGCCGATGATCTCACGTCGCCCGTCGGTGTTGGCCGCGACCGCTATTATCGCCGCCACGCTGACGATCCGGCCGCCCTGGCGGACCTTGAGATATCTCGCGTCGAGCCAAAGTGAGCCAATCGAACGCCAATGGTCCGAGAGACATTAGCGAACGGCCATTCGCCGGTGAGCGGGCGGTTCAGGAACTCGTTCACGCGCTCATCAATGTCTTTGCACAGCTTCGACACTGTGCTCTTGGAGATGCCAGACAAGCCCATAGCCTGCGCTAACTCATCAACCCGGCCCGTAGACACGCCGCCCATCCATGCTTCTTGGATCACAGCAACAAGCGCCTTCTCGGACGTCTTGCGGGGTTCCAGAAAGCCGGGGAAATAGCTGCCCTGCCGCAGCTTCGGGACCTTCAGGTTCAGCGTGCCCAAACGGGTATCGAGAGCGCGGTCTCGATA
>NZ_VFSV01000156.1 GCF_007004065.1 Palleronia caenipelagi
AGGGCTGAAAACAGTCCACCGGACTGTTTTCCGAGCGCCCTTCACCCTTCATTGTCAGGCACGTCTGGATAGCTTCATCGCTGAAACTCGGCTGCCGCCCACGCTTCCCGCTGGGCGGCAGCTTCCACATCATGTCGGGATCGAACCAGATCGTCAGCGATCCGCGCTGGCACAGTGCTTCATTGTAAGCCGACCAGTTCGTGGTCTTGTCCTTCGTAGGGGCCCAACTGCTCATACCTTCCAGCTATCACGCTCGATTCACCCAGTGAATCCCTCACTCGATTTGTGCAACAAGGCCCGCGATATCTGCAAAGCGGCGATGGATGAGAATCGAAAGATCGGATGGACCGACACTGACGGAAACCCCGCCGTTGATGATCTCACCAACGAGTATGGCGAGCCGTGCATCGCCTCAGCTCTGACAGGTATCGAGGGAAGAGGTGGTCGCGGGATTTCGGACCAGGTGCTAATCTGTAGTGTCTGAGGAAGAACGCACAGAAATGACGAAACGGAAACGCTATTCGGCAGAGTTCAAGGCGAAGGTGGCTTTGGAAGCCATCCGCGAGGAGCTGACGACGGCCGAGCTGGCCAAGAAGTATGACAGCCACCCTACCATGATCAGCGGCTGGAAACGGACCGCGATTGAGAACATGGCACAGGCCTTCACCGGCCAGGCGACCGCGGAGCCGACGATATCGGCGGCAGAGGTCGGAAAGCTGCACGCCAAAATCGGGCAGCTGGTCGTGGAACGGGATTTTTTG
>NZ_VFSV01000157.1 GCF_007004065.1 Palleronia caenipelagi
TATCCACGATGAGCGTGATTGGACCGCCTGTGGGTTTCCGGCCCGGCGCGATGTTCAACGATGGGGCGCGGCGGTAGAGCGTGGAGAAATCCGGCACGGGCAGGTCAATCCGCATGAGCCGCAGCAGGCTCCGGACAAACCCTTGCGTTTGACGAAGCGCCAGTCCGAACACGACGCGCAATGTCAGGCAGGCCTCGATCGCCAGGTCCGAATACTGCCGCTGCGCACCGCGTTTGCGAGAGGGCGGTGAGCTCCAGCCGGCCATCGCATCCTCGCTGAGCCAGACCGTCACATCACCGCGTCGGCGGAGGCTCTCGTTGTATCCGGCCCAGTTCGTCACCCGGTACTTCGCCTTCGCAAACTTGTCCCGTCGTGACGCGTTGTGCTTGAAAGGCATTGGGCATCCTGTCGTCAGACCGACCGCCTGCTACGCCGTGGGTCGAATCCATGCAACACGCTCTCTCCATCGGGGCGTTCTGCGCCTTCAAACGATCCCCCGGATCGTTCGATCCGCTGGCGCGGACCAGCTTGAACCCGAGGCACTGACCCTTGCGGCTCATGGATTGAGCCAGCTTGGCGCGGTGGATGATCTTGCGGTCGTCTCCGCTGGCATATTGCATGCCGCGGTCCGAATGCAGGATCAGGCCCGGGACCGGGCCGCGCTGGTCCAGGGCCATCCGGAGCGCGTCGTAGCACAGCTCTGCGCCCAGGTGATCGGTCATGGACCAGCCGACGATTTCGCGGGTCGCATGCGCCAT
>NZ_VFSV01000158.1 GCF_007004065.1 Palleronia caenipelagi
CCGTGATGACCGTCGGGAGCGGCGATCCGCACGGGACAAGGCGTTGCTGGAACGGATCAGTCATTTTTTCAAAGCCAGCAAACACCGCTACGGGTCCAAGCGTATCCACCGGGATCTGCGCGCTGACGGGGAGCGCGTCTCGGAGCGGCGCGTGGCCAGAATAATGCGCGAAAACAGGATCTCAGCCCGCCTGAGAAAGCCGCGCAAGCCGGTGACCACGAACAGCAATCACAAGCTGAAACCGTCGCCCAACCTGCTGCAGCAGGCATTTCATTGTATCACCCCGAACACGGTTTGGCTGGCAGACATCACTTATGTCGACACTGACGAGGGSTGGCTCTACCTGGCGGCCGTCAAGGATATGGCGACCCGCGAAATCGTCGGCTGGTCCATGGCCGATCACCTGGGCGCACAGCTGTGCTGCGACGCGCTCCGGATGGCTCTGCACCGGCGCGTGCCAGTCCCCGGTCTGATCGCCCACTCCGATCGCGGTGTGCAATATGCCAGCGGGGACTATCGCAAGATCATCCGCCACGCCAAGCTGGAGCAATCCATGAGCCGCAGGGGTCAGTGCCTCGATAACGCCCCGATGGAGAGCTTCTTTTCTTCGCTGAAAAAGGAGCTGGTCCATCGCCATCGGTTCAGAACCCGAGAACAGGCCAGGGCCGCGATCTTCGAATACATCGAGGTCTTCTACAACCGCCAGCGACGGCATTCAGCCATAGGCTACCAGACGCCAGCGCAGGCTTTCGAAG
>NZ_VFSV01000159.1 GCF_007004065.1 Palleronia caenipelagi
GATAAGCGCGTCGAAAGACTGTGGCGACGAGAGGGGCTGAAGGTGCCAATGAAACAACCAAGAAAAGGACGGCTTTGGCTGAATGACGGATCGTGCGTCAGACTGCGGCCTGAACACCGTAATCATGTTTGGTCCTACGACTTTGTGCATTGCCGGACGGATGACGGAAAGGCGTTCCGAACGCTCAACATTACCGATGAGTACAGCCGGGAGTGCTTGGCCATCTGTGTGGATCGCAAGCTGAACTCAGGCAACGTCATCAATGCGCTGAGTGATCTGTTCATCTTGCGCGGCGTGCCTTCGTTCATTCGGTCTGACAATGGTCCGGAGTTCGTTGCTCAGGCCGTACAGGACTGGATCAAAGCTGTCGGCGCGAAAACGGCTTACATCGAACCTGGATCGTCCTGGGAGAACGGATATGTGGAGAGCTTCAATGCCCGTTTCCGCGACGAGTTCCTGAATGGCGAAACCTTCTACAGCCTGCGCGAGGCGCAGATCCTGATCGAACAATGGAGGAAACACTACAACACGAAACGACCACACAGCGCATTAGGCTTGTCTTATGACTTCCCTCGGCTCCTTTGCGATAAGGGAGCCGCTTCCCGGCTCCCCAAACATGCCGGGAAGCGGCGGGGGACGGATCGGGAATGGGTCGGCCGTTCTGGGCCGTGCGGTAGTGTGATCGCCCCCGTCTTTTCTCATGACCTGAACGGATAGCAGGGCTTTGGGCCTGCATGACAAGCAGAGGT
>NZ_VFSV01000016.1 GCF_007004065.1 Palleronia caenipelagi
GTTCGGGGTGGTGCAGTGAAATGCCTCCAGCAGCAGGTTGGGCGACGGCGTCAGCTTATGATTGCTGTTCGTGGTCACCGGCTTGCGTGGCTTGCGCTGGCCGGCTGAGATCCTGCTTTCGCGCATTATTCTGGCCACGCGCCGCTCCGGGACGTGCTCCCCCTCAGCGCACAGATCCCGGTGGATACGCTTGGACCCGTAGCGGTGTTTGCTGGCTTTGAAGACCCGCATAATTTTTGCCAGAAGCACGTCGTCCCGTGCAGAGCGCCGCTCGCGGCGGTCATCGCGGGCCGCCTGGCCGGCCTGATATCCATAGAGCCAGCTGCGCGACAAGCGTACGAGCCGGCAGAGTGTCGAAACCGCGTTCTCCCGCTTACGCGGCCCCACTGGGGACACGGTCAGTCGAACTGAGCTTTGTGGGCAGTGATGAAAGCGCGCTTATTCATCGTTCGGACAATCGCTCGGACCAGTGGCGCTCATGCCCTCACTTCACCGCCGTTGCTGCGAAAAAAGCGTTCGCGGGCGCACTCGGACCGGTGGCGTTCGCCTGCTCACCCATTTGCAAGATCTCGTTCTCCTCTGCCAGCCGCTTGTTCTCTTTGCGCAGCCGCTCCAGCTCAGCGGCGTCCGCCTTCTGGCGGCGTTTCGCTTCAATCGAGCCGAACCCCTCGATCTCCAGCCGCCAGATTTTCAACTGCGTGCCGGTGATCCCCAGCTCTTTCGCAACGCTGCCCTGCGTCGCGCCCGGCTCATAAAGCCGCTCAACCGCGTTCGATGCGGTGCTTGAACCAGTGGCGCACAGCGCATCTCACCCTTGAACTCATCCATGTATTTCCGTCGATGCTGTCCCATGGCGTGCTCCTCTCATGGACAGGGGTAAAGTACCCCGCTGTCCGGTGACAGGGACGAAGTTCACGACTGATGCCCGCTACAGGCTGCCCTGACGGCTAAGTGCAGATCACTGTAGCCGCGAGGTCACCAGAGAGTGCGCCACCTGGGTCAGCCGAGGCTCAGGCTCGCCGCACTCTCCGGAAGTTCCTCGTCAAAGCACCGCTGATAAATCTCGGCCACGGTCTCCCGCTCCAGCTCATCACATTTGTTGAGGAAGCTCAGGCGGAACGCGTAGCCGACATCGTGGAAGATTTCGGCATTCTGAGCCCAGGCCAGCACGGTACGCGGGCTCATCACGGTGGACAGCTCGCCATTCATGAAAGCCGTGCGGGTCAGATCCGCTACGGTGACCATACGACTCACGGTCCGGCGACCCGCTTCGCTGTCATAGTTCGGCAACTTCGAGACCACGATCTGCGCTTCGGCATCGTGCTCCAGATAGTTCAGTGTTGCCACCAGCGACCAGCGGTCCATCTGGCCCTGGTTGATCTGCTGGGTGCCGTGGTACAGCCCGGTGGTGTCCCCGAGACCCACGGTGTTGGCCGTGGCAAAAATCCGGAAGAACGGATGCGGGTGAATCACCTGATTCTGGTCCAGCAGCGTCAGCTTGCCATCTACTTCCAGAACCCGCTGGATGACGAACATCACATCGGCCCGGCCCGCATCGTATTCGTCGAAGACGATAGCCGTTGGGTTGCGCAGCGCCCAGGGCAGGATGCCTTCCTGGAATTCGGTGACCTGCACGCCGTCGCGCAGTTTGATCGCGTCCTTGCCGATCAGGTCAATCCGACTGATATGGCTGTCGAGGTTAACCCGCACGCAAGGCCAGTTCAGCCGCGCGGCGACCTGCTCGATATGCGTCGATTTGCCCGTGCCGTGATAGCCTTGCACCATCACGCGCCGGTTAAACTCAAAGCCTGCAAGGATCGCCAGCGTCGTATCGGGGTCAAACCGGTAGGTGCTGTCGAGATCCGGAACACGGTCCGACGCGTCGGCGAAGCCATGCACCATCATATCGCTGTCGATGCCAAATACGTCGCGTACACTGACCCGCTCGGTCGGTTTGGCCGTGATGTCGAGGGCGCCGTCTGCCATGCTAGGGTCCTTCCATATGCCGGGTCGGTCATGTCCGTCGGTTTGCGTGGTGCAACATATGGCGCCGACCCGCAAGGCCAAGGACGATCCGGTCTGGCAATCTCACACCCCCTTGGTCTAACAAAGCCGGGACAGATCAGGAGGTCCCGTGACACCGAGCCGCAAGGAACTGGAAACGCTGATGGCGCGCATGGCCCGGAACGACGGTGCGGCCGTGATGGCGCTCTATGACCTCACGGCGCCGCGCCTGTTCGCCATGTGCCTTCGAATTCTGAAGGACCACAGCGGGGCCGAAGCTGCCCTGCAAGAGGCGTTCCACCGGATCGCGCGCGAAGCGCAGTCGGGGGCTGAGGGTCCACTGGAGCCCTGGGTCTGGATCACGTCAGTGGTGCGCAACGCGGCGATCGACCGGCTGAGGACAGAGAACAGCGGAGATGCACCAGAGGCCGATCCGGCGGATGGGGTCGCGTTACTAAAAGTCGTCTATGCTGAAGGGCTGGACTACCGTGCCATCGCCCAACGCAACGGGAGTGATGTCGCAGGGGCTCGCAAGCGAGTACAGGCCGTTCTGACCGAATTCGAAGACTCTGTCACCCATGGCTGAGACCCCGATTACCGAGCGCCCAGAGCCCCCCTCGCAGGTGTCCCGCGTGTCGCCACCAGCCGATGTGTGGGGCCGCGATATGATGCTGGCCGCGGAATATACGTTGCGACTCCTGCCGCAAGAGGCTGACCGTGCCGCGCAGGTGCGCCTTGAGCGTGACGCCAGCTTTCGCGACAAAGTGGCCTGGTGGACGGGCGCCCTCGCTCCCCTCGGCGATGTTATTGGCGACGTTCAGCCACCCGATGCGGTGCGGGACGCTCTGGCTGCGACCTACGGGCCGGTTTCCGACGCGGATCTCGGGCGGACAGGTGGCCCGTCCCTGCCGAGAGTGTTTCTGGGTGCGAGTTTGACCACTGCTGCATTGCTTGCCGCGCTCGTGTTTGCAGTGCCTGAGATCGAAACGGGCGCTGCAATCAAAGAGAGGCCTGCAAGCCCAGAGGTCTCTGCAACTACGGACGCGCCGGCAAACGCGGAGATGCCAGCAGCTACGGAAACGGCGGACACGGATGTACCTGTCTCGTCCGAGGCCGAACCGGCCGGTGAGCCGCTGGCGGGAAGCGCTCCGGTCGAGGAGCAGACGCTTCTCACTGCTGAACCTGCGGAGGATGACGCGGGCACCGGTGAGAGGCCCGCAGACACGGTGGATTCACTTGCGCCCGACGCTGAGGCGATTGATGTGGCGGACCCGACGATTTCTGACGATACCCTCTCGGATTCTGCGCAAGGCGAGGCGCCGCAGCCCGTGATCGGAGCAGACAGCACGTCGCCGCCCGAATCGCCTGAGGCTCCCTTGGTTCCTTCATCCGCAGAACCTGCGGGGAGTGATGGGATGTCCGCTCCGGCCGCGGCCGACGCGCCGGGAGCGGCCGGCGGGATGCCGGATTTGTCCGCGCCGCCCGCAGAGACCGCAACCGGACCCGCTTTGCAGCAGGTCCCGTCGCCTGAACCCCAATCCGCCCCTGCATCGGACGCGGCTGCCGCTGAGAGCATCGAGCCTGCATCGGAGCCTGAGCCCGCGCCAGACGCCGACAGCCCAAGCGGCACGCCAACAGCGCCGACATCGATCCAGATCGATCCGCCCCAGCCGCCCGAAGCGCCCGAGTCCGATCAGAGCTCCTGGCCTCCACAAATGGGTATTTCGTCGCCGGGGCAGGGCAACAATTAGGATATGACCGGGAGAGATCAGGCCAGCTGGTTTTCCGGGGCAAAAGTCTTTAGCTCCTTGTAGGGGACGTGGCCCAGCGCGGCGCGTTCGTCGGGGCTCATGTCCTTGAGCTTGTTGACATAAGGGACCCGGCCCAGATCCTCGCGGCCAAGCATCCTGTAGATGGTCTCGTGAAACACCATGGACTGGCGCAGGTCCGGGGGCAGTGCGGCCATCATGCCAATGATCCGCCGGTCATTGCCAGGACTGAGATAAAAGTTGCGGGCCATCTGATACATGCCAACGCCCGTCCTGTAGGTCTGCGCCTGTTCCAGAAAGCTGAACTCATAGAGTCGGGGCTGCGCGTTTTCAGGCAGACTGCTTTGCCAGATCGCGAACCGGTCCTGCATCTCCGGATTGCGCCAATAGCGGCCCGTGTGGCTCTGGATATTGGTGCTTGCCGGACCCGCGAGACGCATCATCTTCAGAACGTGTTCGGGCTTTGGCAACTCGGTCCGGCAATGTTGCGCCCGAGCTGACCAGAAAGAGGCTTTCAGAATGTCAGTGCCGTAGCCTCTTAGCACAATTCCCCCGCGTGGAATGCTCTCGGTCACTGCGAGTCGGGCGATCATGTCTTGTGTGGCACCACCTTCAAAGCGGGCGCCGATGCGGAGTTTTGCGATCGTGAACTCTCGCAGGACATCATGGGTCGACTCAAAGCTTCGGACAGCCTCAATCCCATTAATCACCCGCAACTTCCGTGCCACCAGAGCGGCCAGCAGGGTCGCACTGGTCTGGTCCAGAGAGTTGGCGAAATTGGTGACATGGGTAAAGAGCATGTCAATGTGCGGCATCGCGTCGAGACCACAGGCCAGCAAGAGGCGCGATTCCCGACCTCCGGTGAGGGGCAGGAAGGTGGGGTTGAACTGCTCAGCCAGCGTCGCGATGACCTGTTGGTGGCGGGCGATGATCTCTCCAAGCACCTCTTCCTGCGCCTGTTTGTCCGTGTGGCAGATCTCGAAGACCTCGTCGCCGGTTGGCCAGAAGCGCTCTGATTTGCCTGTGGTCAGGTCCAGAAAGTGATTGGCCAGCACGCGCCGCACAACCCGGTCCTGCGTTTCTCCAAAAGCGAAGTAGGCGCCAGTGACACCGATGCGGGCGGGGGAGAGCGGGTAAGAGGTGTTGGGCTCCTCGGCGCGGTTGAGCACAAGATCAAGTGTCGAACCGACCCGACCGCTCTCGGGATCGTGCACAAAGCCCAGCGTGTTGCCCGGATCGCCGTAGACGCGGGCGACAGACTGACCGACGACAACAAAGGCGTAGCGCCCGGCACAATGGATGAGATGGTCGATCACATCCGAAACACTTCGGCAATGGCCCAGTTGGGAGGTCAGTGTTTCATTAGTGAGCACAATGCCTTCCGAATCGACCGCTACCCCCAGAATCGCGACCCGGACGGTGTTAAAGCAGGTGCGTGCCGTCGCGACGGGCAAGCCTTCACCGTGATACAGGGTCCACATGTCGAATGGCACTTCGCGCAGGGGCAAGAGCGACGGCTCAATCTTCGGCGACAGTACAAAGTGGCCCCGGTAAACATGCGCGATGTCGAACCCGTGGCGATTGCACAGCCGGACTGCCCGGATCGGAGAGGTGCTGACAATCCGTGTGACGTGTTCCCTCAGTTCGCCAAACTGTTCGCTCATGTCACGTGACCCGACTTGCGTCATAAAAAATGCGCCCGAAAGCCGCTCAGGGAACAATCAAACTGATTAAATCAGGCGGCGCCGAAGACTGCTTTAAATTGTAATAAGGATATCGAAATACGCGTAGATTGCAATGGAGGCGCGATGCAGGGGCGCTCGCAAACGGCAAGAAGGCCTGGAGCGCGGGTGAAAGAAGGGGTCTTGCGGTTCCCCTGCGTCGTATGGGAGACCCACACGGCATCGCAAATCGCTGCGTGCTTTTTTGCCTCCGTTGAGGTGCCCTCCATCACCACCCAGCCACGCAGTGTGGGTTGGGGCCAACTGGATAAGTTGATGACAGATCTCGTTCCTCTTTCTGATGCGACGCTCGATAGGCTGCCCGATGGGGTGGTCCGGCCGTCCTATGACCGCTCGGCCCTGACGCCGGGCATCGTGCATATTGGGCTTGGCAATTTTCACCGGGCCCACCAGGCGTGGTATCTGCATCGGCTGATGCAACAGGGCCTCGCCCTGGACTGGGCCATCCTTGGTGCGGGTGTCCGGTCCTATGACGCCGCACAGCGGGACCGGCTGGCAGCTCAGGATTACTTGACCACTCTGATCGAACTGGACCCCGAGGGGTCCTCTGCCGAGGTGGTTGGGTCCATGATCGGCTATGTGCCGATCGAAGACGGGAATGGCCCGCTCATCGCACAGATGGCTGATCCCGCGATCCGTATCGTGGCCATGACAGTGACCGAGGGGGGCTATTACCTCGATCCGGTGACGAAGGACGTGGATCTGAGCCAGCCCGATCTCCAGCATGACATCGCCAACCCCGACGCGCCGCGCACCGTGTTTGGCGCGATTGTCGCGGCGCTGAAGTTGCGGCGTGCGCAGGGGCAGGGGCCGTTCACCTGTCAAAGCTGTGACAACCTGCAAGGCAATGGCGACATTCTGCGTCAGGCCGTCGTCTCGCTGGCCCGTGCCACAGACCCGGAGCTGGCCGACTGGATCGACGCCGAGGGTGCGTTCCCGAACTCCATGGTCGACTGCATCGTGCCTGCGACGGGCGATGCCGAGCGGGAGTTGGTGCGCGAGCTGGGGATTGCGGACGAGGTGCCGGTGTCCCACGAAACCTATCGCCAGTGGGTGATTGAGGATCAGTTTTGTGCGGGTCGCCCCGAGTGGGAACGGATTGGCGCGACGCTGACCGATGACGTGCATGTCTTTGAGGCCATGAAGATTCGCATCCTGAATGGCGGGCATCAGATCGTCTCGAATCCGGGCGAGCTTCTGTCGGTGAATACGATCGCCGATTGTATGACCCACCCCCTGATCAAGGGCCTGTTCCGGAAGATCGCGGGCGAAGAGATCTCCCGCCACGTGGAGCCCGTTCCCGGCATGACCCCAGCGAATTACGTGGATCTCATTGATCGCCGGTTCTCCAACCCCCGGATCAAGGACACGGTCCGCCGGGTCGCCTTTGACGGGTCGTCCCGGCATTCGGGCTTCCTGATTCCGGTCATCCGCGAATCGCGCGCGGCGGGTCAGGACGTTCCCGGTCTCGCACTTGCAGAAGCGCTCTGGGCGCGTATGTGCGCGGGCACGCGTGAGGATGGCACGGTGATCGAAGCCAATGACCCGGATTGGGATGCATTGCATCAGGCAGCGGTCGAGGCCCGGGAAACCCCGAAGGCTTGGCTGGAGCAGCGTCAGTTCTATGGGGATCTGGCGGATGATGCGGGCTTTGCCGCTGATTTCAGCCGCTGGCTCACCCTGATCTGGCGCGAGGGCACCGAAGCGGCCCTGCGCAGCTATCTTAACGCATGATCTGACGGATCGGCCCGGCTGACCTCCACTGGTTCGGCCGGGCCGCTCAGGATGGCGGCCCGAGCGACCCGCGCCGGGCAATGTAAGTGTCGAGCCGCACACTGTCCGGACGATCTTCCCCATTGCGCAGTTGCAGCAGCATCTGTGCGGCCCGGGCGCCCATCTCCCAATGGGGCACATGCACGGTCGTGAGGCCCGGGGTGACGATATCGGCCACAGAAATATCGTCGAACCCGGTGATCGAGACATCCTGCGGAACCCGGAGCCCGAGGTTCAGCGCCTGTTTCACGGCACCCACCGCAAGCACGTCATTGCCGCAGAGCACCGCCGTCGGCGGGTTCGGCTGTGCCATGATCTCAGCGAATGCGTCCGCGCCCTCCTGAAATGAGTATTCCGTCCCTCGGACGATCAACGTATCAGGGTCGAGCCCGTGCTCAGCCATGGCGGCCTTCACGCCTTCAAGCCGGGCGCGTGCGCGATCGTTTCCGACAATCTCGGCGGTGATATAGCCCAGCCGGCGGTGGCCGAGTCCGATGACTTCGGAGGCCAGCGCCGTCATCGCCTCTCGGTTGTCAAAGCCAATGGCCAGCCTGTCGCAGCCGCTATCATACACCCACGCCGCGATATGGGGGATCTGACGGCGTTCGAGGAAGTCGTAGCAGCGCTCATGCCGGTCATGACCGATCAGGAGTAACCCGTCCGCCCCACGGGCCACGAGCGCGCGAATCTGTTCCTCCTCTCGGGCGGGGTCGTACGAGGAACTGGCCACCAGAAGGGTGACACCCGCCCGGTGCAGCTCTTCACCAAAGGCCTGCAAACCGCGGGCGAAGATGGCGTTCTCGATCGTGGGAATCACGGCGCCAAAAGTATTGGTCCGCTTCGCGGCCAGCGCCTGAGCGCCAAAGTTCGGCGCATAGCCCAGATCCTGCACCGCTTTCATCACCCGTTTCCGGGTCTTTTCCGAGACCCGATCTGGCGCATTCAGGCAGCGAGAGACCGTTGCGGTCGACACACCCGAGGCCCGTGCGACATCCTCAAGGGTCGGAATCGACGGCATTTCGTCTTTTTTCAGCATGTCCCATGATCTCCAAATCGGGATTTCCCGATGAAACATCCTTGTCTGAAGACCGATTATAGTGAAAGAATTGTTCATGTCAGGGCTTGCATTGAGTTATGTAAGCGCTTACACAAAGTCACGTCAGTGGTTTCTCAGGGAGGAGAGCGACGTGGCACTAATCCTATCCGGCATTCTCTTTGCTGTGTTTGTGGGTGACGTTGTGATCGGGGCGACCTCCGGGTCCTCCTACCTCAGCGACGTCCAGCAGATGCTGGTGCTCTTCGCGGCATCCATTGCATTCACGGTCGCGATCCTTCGCGCCGAGGGGAAAGCCAAAGCTGCAAAGCAGCCTGACTAAAAAGTTATAGTGAATAAACGGGAGGAACATATGGACCGGAACAAGAGCGAACTGGCATCTGCCGAGCGCCGTAATTTTCTGAAGCTGGCCGCGAGCGGCAGCTTCACCGCCGCGCTGGTGGCGGGTGCTGGTGGCATGCTGTGGTCGTCCGAGGCCGCCGCGCAGACCGCGCAGGAAGAGAAAGAGCGCGAGAAGGCTGCCGAGCACACGATGACGCTCGCCACCGCCTATGTGCTGGGCGCGACCCGCAGCTACCCGATCATGCAGCTGGACCTCAAAGAGAACATCCAGAACGCGACCAACGGCAAGGTCTATGTCAAGCTCGCTCCGGGCGGTCAGCTCGGCGCTGGTGGCGCTCTGGCGCAGGCCGTGCAGGGTGGCACGATCCAGTGTGCGCAGCACTCTCTGGCGAACTTCGCGCCCTTCGCGAGCGCCGTTGATCTGATCAACATGCCCTATCTCTGCGGCTCCAACCAACGCTTTACCAACCTCGTGACCTCCGATGCGTGGAAGTCCGAAGTGCACCCGAAGATCGAGGCCTCCGGCTTCAAGGCGCTGTTCTACGTGAATATCGACCCGCGCGTGGTTGCGGTCCGCAAAGGCGGTGCCGGGGCTGTGCTGACGCCGGGCGATCTGGACGGCGTGAAGTTCCGCGTGCCCGGTTCGGCCATGTTGCAGCAGTACTATAAGATGGTCGGTGCGAACCCGACGCCTGTGGCCTGGGGCGAAACCCCGTCCGCCATCAAGCAGGGCGTGGCCGATGCGCTCGACCCGTCCGTGGGCGCGCTGTTTGTCTTTGGTTTCAAGGATATCCTGAGCCACGTGACCTTTACCCAGGCCGTGCCGGACAGTCAGGTCTACTCGATGAACCTCGAGTGGTTCAACAGCCTGCCGTCGGACGTGCAGGAGGGGATCGAATGGGCCGGTGAGATGACCGCTCACCAGAACCTCGCCAAGGTCCCGTCCGCCCGTTCCTACGCCATGGCAGAGCTGGCCAAGGCCGGTGTCGAATTCCACAGCCTCAGCGAAGATCAGCTGGCCGAGTGGAAGGACGCCGGGGGCTACCAGCGTTCCGAGTGGGACTCGTTCAAGACCGAGCTCGCAGGCAGCATGGATGTCTTCAACAAGCTCGAAGAGGCCGCCGGCACTCAGGGCAAGTACTACGTGCACGACGCCTGATCGGCGTCACCCACCGGCGCCCCCAGCGGGCGCCGGTTCTTCGACACGCCTGACAGTACGAAAACGACTGAACCGGCCCGGCTGACCCCGGGTGTCGGCAAGGGAGGTTTGTATGCAAAGCATACTGAAGTCCTTAGATAAAAATGCCGAAAAATGGGCTCTGCTGGTCTTTTACGTGATGCTGGTCTCGACGATGTTCATCGAGGTCCTGCGCCGGGAGCTGTTTTCCTATTCTTCGATCTGGGGCGAGGAAATCGTCCGCTATTCCTTCATCTACCTGGCCTGGATCGGGGTCGCGGCAGCGGTGCATGAACGCGCCCACATCCGCATCGACGTTCTCATGCATTACGTGCCCCGCCGGGTCAAAGCGCTGCTCTATATCTTCGGCGATCTGGTGATGCTCGCCGTCGCTCTGGTGGCCCTCTACTGGTCCTATGAGACGGTCCATGTCTCGGCCAAATTCGGTTCCGTCACCCATGGTCTGCGGATCAGTCAGGTGTGGTTCCTCGCGGCGGTGCCCATCGGCTTTGCGCTGGTGACGTTCCGCCTCATTCAGTCGCTGATCCGTGACTTCAACGATCTTCGCCACGGCAATCCCGTGTTCGAAGGCGAACAGCTCTTCGACTGAGGGAGACACACATGCTCTGGAATCAACTCGGCGCCCAGACGGTCGAACTCGGCTGGGATTTCTACGGACCGGTGATCCTGTTCGTCGTCCTCGTGGCGCTGGCCGTTCCGGTCTGGGCCGCTATCGGTGCGGCGGCGATCCTGATGCTGCTCATCTCCGGCGCGCTGCCGCTGAGCCTCGTGGGCGAAAGCCTGTTTCACGGGATCGACCATTTTGCCCTGACCGCTGTGCCGCTCTTCATCCTGACGGGTGACGTGCTGGTGCGCACCGGGCTCAGTCGCAAATTCCTCGACGTGGCCGAAGCGCTGACCCAATTCGCCAAGGGCGGCTTTGGCTCGGCCACGGTGCTGGTCTGCGGCATGTTCGCCGCGATCTCCGGCTCGGACGCCGCTGGTGCCGCCGCCGTGGGCCGGATGACCATCGCCCGCCTCGTGGAGAGCGGCTATCCGCGTCCCTATGCCTGTGCGCTGGTCGCTGCGGGCGCCTGTACCGGCATCCTGATCCCGCCGTCCATCGCCTATATCATCATCGGCCTCGTGCTGGGGATTTCCGCCTCCACGCTGTTCCTCGCCGCTGTGATCCCGGGCATCGCGATCCTTCTGTCGATCCTTGCCACCAACATCATCATGAACCGGCTCTATGGCTGGGAGGGTGGCGGCAACCTGTCAGCGGGCGAGTATTTCTCCCGTCTGGGCAAGGCGCTGAAATCCGGCTGGTACGCATTCATCGTGCCGGGGATCATCTTCTACGGGATCTTCTCGGGCAAGCTGACGCCGACCGAGGCCGGTGCCACCGCCGTGGTCGTGACCATCATCATGGGGTTCATCCTCGGGACGCTGAAGCTGTCGGACTTCCCGTCGATGCTGGTCAGCTCGGCCAAGGTGAACGGGGTCATCCTGCCGATCATCGCCTTCTCCCTGCCGCTGGCGCAGGCTCTGGCGATCCTCGGGGTACCGCAGGGCTTCGTCGCCGCCGCCACATCGGTCAGCGAAGAGCCGTGGGTACTGATCATGATGATGATCCTGATCCTGATCGCCGCGGGCTGCGTCATGGAAACCACGCCGAATATCGTGATCCTTGCGCCGATCCTGAAGCCTCTGGCCGACAATATCGGCATGAACGAAATCCAGTTCTGTATCATGATGATCACCGCGCTGGGTGTGGGCTTCATCACGCCGCCGCTGGGGCTGAACCTCTTCGTCGTGTCGGGTCTGACCGGAGAATCGATCCTCAAGATCGCCTACCGCGCCATTCCCTTCGTCTTCTTCATGTTGGTCGTGACCCTCTGCATTGCCTATGTGCCGTCGATTTCGACCGTCTTCCTTCCTGAAATCTACAAGTAACGGAATCCTCTGATGCCTGTTGAGTATCTCAAGAAAGCCCCGCTCCACTCGTCGAGTGATGCCGGTGAAACGCAGAAAATCGTTCGCGACATCCTCGATGACATCGAGGCGGGCGGCGACGCGAAAGCGCTGGAATACGCCGCCAAATTCGACCGCTACGAGGGCGACATTCTCCTCACCGAGGACGCCATCGCCGCCGCCGCCGCGCTGGTGCCCGAAAAGCTGAAGCGTGACATCGAGTTCGCCCATGCCAATGTGAAGAAATTCGCCGAGGCCCAGTTGAAGACGGTGGCGAATTTCGAGGTCGAGGTGATCCCCGGTCTCATCGCCGGCCAGAAGGCCATCCCGGTGAACGCCGCGGGCTGCTACATCCCCGGTGGCCGTTACAGCCACATCGCCTCGGCCATCATGACCGTGACCACCGCCAAGGTCGCAGGCTGCCAGAACATCGTGGCGTGTTCGCCGCCGCGCCCTGGCGTCGGCATCGCGCCTGCCATCGTCTATGCGGCCCATATCTGCGGTGCGGATCAGATCCTTGCCATGGGCGGTGTGCAGGGTGTCGCCGCCATGACCTTCGGCCTTTTCGGTCTGCCCAAGGCCAACATCCTCGTGGGCCCCGGCAATCAGTTCGTCGCCGAGGCCAAGCGGATGCTCTTTGGCCGCGTCGGTATCGACATGATCGCCGGTCCGACCGACAGCCTGATCCTCGCGGATAAGACCGCCGATCCCGAGATCGTTGCCGCCGACCTCGTCGGTCAGGCCGAGCATGGCTACAACTCGCCCGTCTGGCTCGTCACCGACGACCGCGCGCTGGCAGAGAAGGTCATGGAACTGGTGCCCGAGCATATCAACGGCCTGCCGGAGCTGAACCGCGACAACGCCACCGCCGCGTGGCGCGACTACGGCGAGGTTATCCTCTGCGCCGACCGCGAGGAGATGGCCGCCACCTCCGACGACTACGCGCCCGAGCACCTGACAGTTCAGGCCGAGGATCTCGACTGGTGGCTCGAGCGGCTCTCCTGCTACGGCTCGCTCTTCCTTGGCGAAGAGACCACCGTGGCGTTTGGGGATAAGGCGTCGGGCACCAACCACGTGCTGCCCACCTCCGGTGCGGCCAGCTATACGGGCGGTCTGTCGGTCCATAAATACATGAAGATCGTTACCTGGCAGCGCGCCACCCGCGACGGCGCCAAGCCGGTCGCCGAGGCCACCGCCCGCATCTCCCGTCTCGAAGGCATGGAGGGCCACGCCCGCACCGCCGATATCCGGCTGAAGAAGTACTTCCCGGATGAAACCTTCGAGCTCGACGCCCATGAGTGAGGGAGATCTCTCCCGGCTCTTCAGCGTCGCAGGCCGGGTGGCCTGCGTCACGGGGGCCAGCTCCGGTCTGGGGCGGCACGCGGCGGACGTTCTGTCGCGCGCCGGGGCGAAGGTCATCGGTGTGGCGCGCCGCGCGGATAAGCTCGCGGATTGGGCCGGGCAGGGCGGGACCCGCGTCGCCGTCGAAGGCGACGTGGCCGATCAGGCAGGGCTCGATGCTCTGACGGATCGGATTTCTGCCCCCTTTGGCGCGCCGGATATCCTCGTGCATGCGGCGGGCCTCAACACCCGCCAGCCCGCCAACGAGGTCACGGCAGACGGCTGGGCCGCGACGCTGGGCGTCAACCTGACCGCGCCGTTTTTTCTGTCGCAGGCCTTCGCGCCCGCGATGAAGGAAAAGGGCTGGGGCCGGATCGTCAACTTCGCCTCGCTGCAATCTTTCCGCGCGTTCCCGGGCGGTATCGCCTATGGGGCCAGCAAGGGCGGCGTGGCGCAGATGACCCGCGCCATGGCCGAAGCCTGGTCGCCCCACGGCATCACCGCCAACGCCATCGGTCCGGGCTTCTTTGAGACCGAACTGACCGCAGCGGTCTTCGCCGATCAGGACCGCGCCCAGCGCAACGCTGCGCAGACCTGCATCGGGCGCAATGGCGAACCGGGGGATCTGGACGGGCTTTTGCTGTTCCTGTGTTCTGACGCGTCGGCCTATGTCACCGGGCAGGTCATCATGCTGGATGGGGGGTTCACCGCGAAATGAAGGCTCTTGTCTATACCGGGCCCGAGGCCCTCGACTATCGCGATTTTGCCGATCCAGTGGCGGGTGAGGGCGAGCAGCTGATCCGCATTGACAGCGTCGGGATCTGCGGCTCGGACATGCATGCCTATCTCGGCCATGACGACCGCCGCCCCGCGCCCCTGATTCTCGGTCACGAGGCGGCGGGCGTGATCACTGGCGGGCCGCGCGATGGCGAGCGGGTCACCATCAATCCGCTGGTGTCCTGCGGGACGTGCCACGCCTGCACCTCGGGTCGCGAGAATCTCTGCCCGACCCGGCAAATCATCTCTATGCCTCCTCGCGAGGGCGCTTTTGCGGGCTATGTCGCCATGCGGGACACGAACCTCGTCACCGTGCCCGACCATGTGTCGCTGGAGCTGGCCGCTTTGGCCGAGCCCATGGCCGTGAGCTGGCATTCCGCGAAACTGGGCCTCGCTGCGCTGCATGAGGCCGACCCGCGCCGCGCGCTCGTGATCGGAGGCGGGGCGATCGGTCTGGCCGCCGCGTTGGCGCTGGTGGCGCAGGGCTGCGAGACCGTGCGGGTGGTCGAACCCAACCCCACCCGGCGGGCCTATCTCAACGCGCACTGCGGTGTCGAGGCGGTGGCCGAGGCCACGGAGGCCTGGCCGCTGGTGGTCGATGCGGTGGGCTTTGCCGCCACGCGCAAGGCGGCCTCGGCCCTCGTGACCCCCGGTGGTGTGATCGTCCATATTGGTCTGGGCGATGATGCCGCCGGGCTCGACATCCGGAGGGCGACCTTGCAGGAGATCACTTTCATCGGCAGCTACACCTACAGCGCGCAGGATTTCCGCGACTGCGCGCAGGCGATGTTCGAGGGACGCCTCGGCCCCCTTGACTGGACAGAGACCCGCGCGCTCAGTGACGGCGCGCAGGCCTTTGCCGATATCCGTTCCGGGCAGGTTCCTGCCCCGAAAATCATACTGAAACCCGAAGCCTGAGGAGAGTATTCATGGCTGAAATTCCCCAACTTCTTGTCCACGAACACGATGACAACGTGGGTGTTGTCGTCGTCGAGGGCCTGACCGCCAGCACCGATATGCTGGTCTGCGTCACCCACGACAATTCCACCTTCCGCCTCACTTCCGGCGCCGATGTGCCGATCGGGCACAAGATCGCCCTGAAGGACCTCAAGGAAGGCGACACCTGCATCAAATACGGCGAGGATATCGGCAAGGTCATCGCCGACATCCCGAAGGGCGGCCACGTCCACACCCACAACGTCAAGACGAAGCGCTGGTAAGGAGCTCTCCCCATGTCGAAATATTCCAACATGACTTTCATGGGCTACCGGCGCGAGAATGGCCGCGTCGGCGTCCGCAATCACGTTGTCATCCTGCCGCTGGATGACATCTCCAACGCCGCCTGTGAGGCCGTTGCCAACAACATCAAAGGCACCATGGCGATCCCCCACGCCTATGGCCGTCTGCAGTTCGGCGAAGACCTCGAGGTCCATTTCCGCACCATCATCGGCACCGGCGCCAACCCCAACGTTGCCGCCGTGGTCGTGATCGGCATCGAGCCGGGCTGGACCCAGCGCGTCGTCGATGGCATCGCGAAGACCGGCAAGCCGGTCTGGGGCATTTCCATCGAGCAGAAGGGTGATCTTGAGACCATCCGTCAGGCGAGCTGGAAGGCCAAGGAATACGTCCACTGGGCGTCCGAGTTGCAGCGCGAAGAGTGCAACATTAACGAGCTTTGGGTCTCAACCAAGTGCGGCGAGTCCGACACCACCACCGGTCTCGGCTCCTGCCCGACCGTCGGCAACATGTATGACAAGCTGCTGCCCGAGGGCATCTACGGCTTCTTCGGCGAGACCTCCGAGATCACCGGCGCCGAGCATATCTGCCAGAAGCGCGCGATCAATGAAGAGGTTGGCGAGCGCTGGTACAAGATGTGGAAGGCCTACCAGGACGACGTCATCTTTGCGCACCAGACCGATGACCTGTCGGACAGCCAGCCCACCAAGGGCAACATCGAAGGCGGCCTGACCACCATCGAGGAAAAGGCCCTCGGCAACCTCGAAAAGATCGGCCGGACCTCGCAGTTCATCGACATCCTCGATCCGGCTGAGGCGCCCGAGTCCGGTAACGGTCTCTACTTCATGGACAGCTCCTCGGCGGCGGCGGAATGCGTGACGCTGATGGCGGCGGGTGGTGCGGTGATCCACACCTTCCCCACGGGTCAGGGTAACGTGATCGGCAACCCGATCGTGCCGGTGATCAAGATCACCGCCAACCCGCGCACCGTGCGCACCATGGCCGAGCATGTGGACGTGGACGTGTCGGGCATCCTGCGCCGCGAGATGACCATCGACGAGGCAGGCGACGAGCTGATCGACATGATCCGCCGCACCGCCAATGGCCGCAACACCGCGGCCGAGGCTCTGGGTCACCGCGAGTTCTCGATGACCAAGCTCTACCGCTCCGCCTGATGCGGCCTTGGGCGGACGGGATCTCTCGTCCGCCCTGTTTCCGGTCCTCGCATGGGACATCAGATCGGGTCGAGCGCCGCCGCTCCCCGCAAAATCAAAAAAAGGACGTCATGAATGGCACAGGCGAGACTGACCGGGCTCATGGATCGTGCCCAGCAGCTGTTTCCGGGGCTGCTTGTGGCGGCTGTCATTGCGCTCGCCAGTGAATTCATCGCCGAGCATTACGGAGCCCCCGCGATCCTGTTGGCGCTCCTGTTCGGCATGGCGATGAATTTTCTCAGTGCTGAGGAGAAGACGAAGCCCGGCATCGCCTTTGGCTCGAAAACCGTTCTGCGGCTGGGCGTGGCCCTGCTGGGTGTGCGTATCACCACCGAGGTGCTGAGCGTGCTGGGCGTGCAGACGATCCTTCTGGTGGTCTCGGGCACCATCCTGACCATTGGCTTTGGCCTCGTCGCTTCGCGGTTCTTCGGTTTCAAGTACCGCTTTGCCTTTCTGTCCTCGGGCGCGGTGGCGATCTGTGGTGCCTCTGCGGCCATGGCCATTGCCGCGATCCTGCCCAAGGATGAGCGCTCCGAGGAACGGCTGATCTTTACCGTCGTAGGCGTCACGCTGCTCTCGACCGTTGCGATGATCACCTATCCGATCCTCACCGATCTCTTTCAACTCGACCACCGCACGACCGGCATCTTTATCGGCGCGACGATCCATGATGTGGCGCAGGTGGTGGGGGCGGGGTTCTCCGTATCCGAGGAAACGGGCAATGTCGCCACGCTGGTGAAACTGTTGCGGGTGCTGATGCTGGCCCCCATCGTGCTGGTGGCCTCGCTGGTGATCCGCTCCATGGCCCGGAGCGCGGAGGTGGGCGAGGGGCGCCCGCCGTTGGTGCCGCTTTTCGTCATGGGATTCATCGTGCTGGCGGTGCTCTCGTCGCTGGGCTGGCTGCCGGCCTCCGTCACCGCCTTTGCCTCTGCCGCCTCGCGCTGGCTCCTGCTGACGGCCATTGCCGCCGTGGGCATGAAGACGATGCCCAAAGACATCGCCAATGTTGGTGCGTCCGCAGCCCTGTTTCTGGTGGCGGAGACCGTGTTTCTGGCCGTCTACATCCTCATCGGCTTGACGCTGCTGCCCGGCCTGTGACTGATAGTCCAAACGAAGTTTCAGGGAGAAAGCCCATGTCCGATCTGTCCGTCAGCCTGAACTGGGAGCGCAGCGAGCCCGAATTTGCCGCTGGTGCCTACAGCACTGCCCACCGTGTCGACTATAACGACGCGCTGGCCGTGACCATGGACGCCGCGCCCGAGTATCACGGCGACCCGGCCAACGGGAACCCGGAGCAGGCGCTGGCCGCCGCGCTGGCGAGCTGCCACATGATGACCTTCCTCGCGCTCGCCGCCAAGGCCAAGTGGCCGGTGGCCAGCTACCGCGACCACGCCGTCGCGCATCTGGGAAAAGGTCCCAAGGGGCGCGTGGCCGTCACCCGGATCGATCTGAATCCTGAGGTGGGGTTTGATGACGGGTTCGAGGTCTCCGACGAGGACATGGCCAAGATGCAGGACCGCGCGCACCGCTATTGCTTCGTCGCCAACAGTCTCGCGGAGCATGTCGAGGTGAAGGTGGGCTGAACGGCCCGGAGGGGAGGCAAGACCATGAGCGACACCGATATCCTGCTGTCCGAACGCCACGACACCGGCGTGCTGCGGCTGACGCTGAATGACGGGCGCCGGCGTAATGCGCTCTCCGAGGAGATGCTCTCCCGGCTGGGAACGGCGATCGCGGAGGCGGGGCAGGACCCCGCCGTGCGGGTCATCGTGCTGGCCGCCCATGGTCCGGCCTTTTGCGCTGGGCACGATCTGAAGGAGCTGACCGCCGCGCGGCAGGCGGCGGATCGGGGGCGCGAGGACTTCACCCGCATGATGCAAAGCTGCGCTGGTGTCATGCAGGGCATCGTCGCCTGTCCGAAACCCGTCATCGCCGAGGTCGCGGGGATCGCCACCGCAGCCGGGTGCCAACTTGTGGCCACCTGCGATCTGGCGGTGGCGTCGGAAGAGGCACGGTTCAGCACGCCGGGGGTCAATATCGGCCTGTTTTGCTCGACCCCCATGGTAGCCCTGTCCCGAAACGTCACGAACAAGCACGCCATGGAGATGCTCCTGACCGGCGACATGATCCCTGCCGCCCGCGCGGCCGAGATGGGCCTGGTGAACCGGGTCGCCGCGCCCGAGGCGCTGACAGAGACCACCATGGCGCTCGCAGAACAGATCGCATCGAAATCGATCCTGACCGTCTCCACCGGCAAGCGTGCCTATTACGCCCAGCGCGAAATGCCTCTCGCCGAAGCCTATGACTACGCCGCGCAGGTGATGGTGGAAAACATGCTGGCCCGCGACGCCGAAGAAGGCATCGGCGCGTTCATCGAGAAACGCGCCCCGCAATGGGAGGACCACTGAGATGGCTGAGGCGAACCCCTATGAGGTTGGGCTCGACCGCAACCCGGCCAATTACCAGCCGCTGACGCCGCTGACATTTCTGGAGCGGGCCGCGAGTGTCTTTCCGGATCATCCGGCCATCGTCCACGGGTCGCTCCGCCGGAGCTATGCGGAGTTTTACGCCCGCGCCCGCCAGCTCGCCTCCGGTCTCGCCAGCCGCTACGGGATCGGGCGCAATGATACGGTCTCGGCGCTGTTGCCCAACGTGCCCGCGATGCTCGAATGCCATTACGGCGTGCCCATGTGCGGGGGTGTGCTGCACGCGATCAACACGCGACTCGATGCGGCGATCATAGCTTTTCAGCTCGATCATGCCCAGTCAAAGCTGGTGATCGTGGACCGCGAGTTCATGCCGCTCCTGCAAGAGGCGCTGGCCCTCTGCAAGACGCCGCCGCCCGTTATCCAGTACGACGATCCGGAATATTCCGGCCCCGGTGGCAATGCGAATGTACCCGATTACGAAGACATGGTCTCCGCGGGCGACCCGGAGTTCCAGTGGCTGATGCCGCAGGATGAATGGGACGCTATCGCGATCAACTACACCTCCGGCACCACCGGCGATCCCAAGGGCGTGGTCTATCACCATCGCGGCGCCTATCTGCTGGCGCAGGGCAATGCGCTGACCACCTCGATGCAGAAACACGCGGTCTATCTCTGGACCCTGCCAATGTTCCACTGCAACGGCTGGTGCTTCCCGTGGACGCTGTCGGCGATCAACGGCACCCATGTGTGTTTGCGGCAGGTCCGGGCCGAGCCGATCTGGGATGCGCTGATCAACGAACAGGTCACCCATCTCTGCGGTGCGCCCATCGTCATGTCCTTGCTCATAACGGCGGCCGGGGTGGAAACCCGTCCGCTGCCGCACCGGGTGCAGTTCTTCACCGCCGCCGCCCCGCCGCCGGAGCGGGTGCTTGCCGATATGGGGCAGGCCGGGTTCGAGGTGACGCATCTCTACGGCCTCACCGAGACCTATGGCCCCGCCGTGGTCAATGACTGGCACGACGACTGGTCTGGGCTGGACCCGAGCGAGCAGGCGCGGCTGAAATCCCGTCAGGGCGTGCGGTATTTGCCGCTCGAAGGGCTCGATGTGCTGGATCCCGAAACCATGCAACCCGTCCCCCGAGACGGCGAGACCATGGGCGAGGTGATGTTCCGCGGCAATGTGGTGATGAAGGGCTATTTCCGGAACCCGAAATCCACCGAGGAGGCCTTTGCCGGGGGCTGGTTCCATTCCGGTGATCTCGGGGTGGTCTATCCTGACGGCTATATCCAGCTCAAGGACCGCTCCAAGGATGTGATCATCTCGGGCGGAGAGAATATCTCATCCATCGAGGTTGAGGAGATGCTCTATAAACATCAGGGTGTTGAGCTGGTCGCCGTCGTAGCGATGCCCCATGAGAAATGGGGCGAAACGCCCTGCGCGTTCATCGAATGCGTCGCGGGACAGACGCTGGATCCGGACGAGCTCCGCAGTTGGTGCCGCGAGCGGATGGCGCCTTATAAGGTGCCGGGTCGGTTCGTGTTCGAGGAACTGCCCAAGACCTCGACGGGCAAGATCCAGAAATTCCAGCTCCGCACCCGCGCCAAAGAGCTGGCCTCCTGACCATGGCGCGCTGGCGGGTGGTGATCTCTGAGTTCATGGACGAAGAGGCGCTCACCCGGTTCGGCGCTGAGGTGTCGGTTTTCTATGACCCGACGCTGGTCGAGGACCGCCCTTCGCTGTTGGCTGCGGTGGCGGAAGTCGATGCGCTGATCGTCCGTAACCGCACCCGCGTGGATGCGGAGGTGCTGGAGGCTGCACCCCGCCTGCGGGTGATCGGGCGGCTGGGCGTGGGGCTCGACAATATCGACCTTAATGCTTGTGCCGTGCGTGGGGTCACGGTCCGGCCTGCGACTGGTGCGAATACCTTGTCCGTCGCGGAATATGTGATCGCTGCGATGTTGATGCTGGTGCGGGGATGCTTCGACGCGCGGGCGCAGATGGAGGCCGGGGACTGGCCCCGGACCTCTTTGATCGGCGGTGAGATCGCCGGGCGACGGCTGGGGCTGTTGGGCTACGGTGAGATTGCGCGGGCGGTGGCGGAGCGCGCGCGGGCGCTGGGTATGGAGATCGCGGCGCATGATCCCTATCTGCCCGCCGATCATCCCGCGTGGAACGGTGTAGCGCGCTGCGATTTCGGCAATTTACTGGTTAGCGCCGATGTGCTGTCGCTGCATGTGCCAATGACACCGGAGACGCGGGGGCTGATCGGGCAGACAGAGCTGGCGCGGATGAAGCCTGGTGCCGTGCTCATCAACACCGCCCGGGGCGGGGTGATCGACGAGGAGGCTCTCGCGGCAGCGCTGCGGCGCGGCGATCTGGCCGGGGCGGCGCTGGACGTGTTCGCGCAGGAGCCGCTGACGGCGGAGGCGGCGCAGAAATTCGCCGGATTGAAGAATATCTTTTTGACCCCACACGTTGCGGGTGTGACAACAGAAGGGAACGGCCGCGTCAGTCGGCTGACGGTTGAAAACGTCATCGGGGAGTTGAAACGTCTTGAGTGAGAACATCACATTGACGCGGTCGGAGGGCGAAGCGCTCATCGTCCGCGCCCTGCAAAACAGCAACGTTGGTGCGGATCAGGCCGCGAGCGTCGCGCGCGCGCTGGTCGCCGCCGAGATCGACGGGCAGGGCGGGCACGGCTTTTCGCGGGTGAGCAGCTATGCGGCTCAGGCTCGCGTGGGAAAGGTCGATGGCCACGCTACACCCGTGTTGACCCGGCGCGGCACGGGATTTTTGCAGATCGACGCGCGGCATGGCTTTGCCTACCCGGCCTTCGACATGGCGATTGAGGAACTCTCGCGCCTGACGCCTGAGGCCGGGATTGCCGGGGCTGCGATCCATAATTCGCACCATGCGGGCCAGATCGGCGCTCATGCGGAGCGGCTGGCGGAGCAGGGCTTTGCCGCGCTGATGGTGGCCAATGCGCCCAAGGCCATGGCCCCCTGGGGGGGGAATGCGGCGCTGCTTGGGACGAACCCGATTGCCTTTGCGGCGCCCCGCGCGGACGGGCCTCCGCTGGTCATCGACCTGTCGCTGTCGGAAGTCGCGCGCGGCAAGGTGATGGCTGCGCAAAAGGCCGGCAAGCCGATCCCGGAGGGATGGGCGCTGGACGCGGACGGCAATCCGACCACCGACCCCGATGCGGCGATGAAGGGCACCATGCTGCCCGCTGGCGGCGCCAAGGGGGCGGCGCTGGCGCTGATGGTCGAGGTGCTGACGGCAACGCTGACCGGCGGCCAGCACTCCAAGGACGCGAGTTCGCTCTTTGACACGGAGGGTGAACCGCCGTCTCTGGGGCAGCTCATCATCGCCTTTGACGTGACGGGCGCGCCAGGTGGCCGCTTTGCCAGCCGGATTGAGGAGATTCTATCCGCGATGACGGCGCAGGGCGCGCGGTTGCCGGGGACGCGGCGGCTCGACGGACGGGCCCGGACGGAAGCCGAAGGCCTGACCGTGCCCGAACATCTGCTGGCCGAAATCCGGGCGCTGGCCGGGGATAGCTAAGCTCCGCTGCTTGGGAAGTTCAGGTTCATTCGTAAGGTTAATAAGGGAGGAAAAGTTCATGAAACTGAAAACAATTATGGCGGCAGCCTTTGGTTTGTTGGCTGGGGTGGCGCAGGCGCAGGAGTTTCCGTCGGGCAATGTTGACTACGTCATCCCCTTCGGCCCCGGCGGCGAATCCGACATCACGGCGCGGCTGCAACAGCCCTTTTTCAGCGACAAGTTCGGGCAGGAGCTCGTGGTCTCCTATCAGCCCGGCGGCGGTGGGGCTGTAGGCTGGTCTCAGCTCAATTCCATGGCAGGCGACGGCTCGAAGATCATGGGCATCAACCTGCCCCATATCATTATCAAACCGCAGCAAGGTGATGTGGGTTTCCAGACCGAAGACATCACCTCCGTCTACATGTTCCACTATACCCCCGACGCCATCGTCGTGAATGCGGACAGCCCGTATCAGACGCTGGACGATCTCGTAGCGGATGCCAAAGAGAACCCGGGCGCGGTGATCTTCTCCGGCTCGGGCAAGGGCACGGCGAACCATCTGGCGCAGATCCGATTTGACGGAATGGCCGACATCAAGACCACCTATGTCTCGTTTCAGGGCACCGGTGCGTCGGTGACCGCGCTGCTCGGCAATCAGGTCAAGGCCGCCTGGGGCTATACCACCGTCGGCGCGGCTCAGGGCGAGGCCGTGCGGATGCTGGCCGTCGCGATGCCGGAGCGCCACCCGGCCTTCCCCGATGTGCCGACGTTTAAGGAGCTGGGCTATGATCTCGTCTCCGGTGCCTATCGCGGCATCGCGGTGCCGCAATCGGCCTCCGAGGAGACCCGTCAGGCTGTCTCTGACGCCATCGCCGAAATCAATGCGGATCCGGACTTCCAGCAGAAAATGATCGATGGCGGCTTTGCCCTGGTCGATGTGGGCTACGGGGAGGCGATGGACGCCTTCATGGCGGAGCAGTCCGGGATCTATCTCGAAGCGGCCCGTGCGGGCGGCATCATCGAGTGATACCTCCGGGACCGGGCCTGAGGTCTGGTCCTGTTGCGCGACCGTACGGGGCCTCCTGAGATGTTCGACTATGTGCTGGCGGCCCTGTCGCCGATCAATCTGCTCTTTGCGCTGTTCGGCGTTGCGGCGGGGACCATCATCGGTTCGATCCCGGGTCTGACGGCCACCATGGCGGTCGCGGTGCTGGTGCCGATCACCTTTGGCCTGCCGCCCGAGAGCGCGCTGATCCTGCTGGGCGCGATCTACACGGGCGCGATCTATGGCGGGGCCTACGCGGCGATCCTGCTCAACACCCCCGGCACGCCCTCAGCCATCGCGACGACCTTTGACGGCTATCCCATGGCGCAGCGGGGGGACGGGGATCTGGCGGTCTCGGTCGCGTGCCTGTCCTCGGTTGTGGGTGGGCTCGTGGGGGCGCTGGCGTTGTTGCTGCTCGCGCCGCCTCTGGCCCGCGCGGCGCTGGCCTTTGGCCCGGTCGAGTATTTCTGGCTGGCGATCTTTGGCCTCTCCCTGATCGCTGCGCTTTCGACAGGCGATTTCCTCAAGGGGATGATCGGGGCAGGGTTCGGCATCCTGCTGGCGATGATCGGCGTGTCGGAGACCAGCGCCGAAGTGCGGTTTACCTTTGGCTCGCAGACGCTCCTCGGAGGGATCGAGGTCGTATCGGCGCTGATCGGCCTTTATTGTGTGCCGGTTCTGATCGATCTCGTGGCGCGGCCCGACCGTCATTTGCAAGAGGCCGGGTCCACCCGTGGGTTCCGCCTTCCCGAAGCCTTTGCGACGCTGGTCCGCGAAAAATTCAACGTGCTGCGCAGCTCGGTCATTGGCACGCTGGTGGGCGCCTTGCCCGGCGCGGGCGGCTCCATCGCGGGGCTTGTCGCCTATTCCGAGGCGAGGCGGGTGGGCAAGGGCTCGCCCAGCTACGGGCACGGCAACCCCGGGGGCATCGTGGCGACCGAGTCGGCCAATAACGCGACGGTGGGCGGCGGATTTATCCCGACGCTGGTCCTCGGCATCCCCGGTACGCCACCTGACGCCGTGATCCTCGGCGCGCTGTTGGTGCAAGGCGTGCGCACGGGTCCGGCGCTGTTTTCGGGTGGATCGGACATCGTCTATACCTTCATCTTTGGCCTGTTCCTCGCGACGATCCTGATGTTGCCGGTGGGCCTCCTGATCGGGCGGTTCGCCTATGGCGCCATCGTCAAAGCGCCGAAATCCGCGCTGGTGCCGGTGGTGGCCTTCATGACGGTGATCGGGACCTTTGCCATTCGCAACTCCATGTCCGACGTGGCAATCATGGTGGTGCTGGGGGTGGTGGGCTGGCTGGCGAAGCGCTTTGGCTTTGCGGTCTCGCCCATCGTGCTGGGGCTGATCCTTGGCCGGATCGCCGAACAAGGGTTTGTGCAGAGCTGGACCATCGGCGCGGCCATCGGGGACCTGCCGGGGCAGTTCTTTGGCCGGCCCCTGTCGATGGTGATCATCGCGCTGACTTGTCTGAGCTTCGTCTACCCGTTCCTGCCGCGCCTGCGGGCTTTGAAGGGACCCGGCGGTGTGCCGGTTGCGAAGCCGGAACGTGTGCCCGCGCCCCTGATCGCCGGGGATCTCATCGCGGTGGGTCTCATGGCGGCCATCGCGTTGACGGCGGTGGTGCTGAGCACGTCGCTGAACCCCGACGCTGCCGTGTTCCCGCGCACGATCGCATTGGGGATGCTGGTGCTCTGCGCGCTGGCGGTGGCGCAGACACTGATCACGGGGCAGGTGCGGCTGGAGCTGACCGATGGCTCATGGGGTCGCCGGATCGGGGTGCCGCTGGCCATGGCGCTGTTTGTGATGCTCGCCCCGCGTCTGGGCTTTGGGCTCGCGGGGTGCGTGATGGGGCTCTTGCTGATCGGTGTGTCGGAATACGAGAGCCGGACGGCGAAAGGCTGGCTGATCCTGAGCGCCAGCGTTGTCGCGGCGATCCTCGTCTTTACGCTGAGTTTCCGGGAGTTTCTCGCCGTGCCGCTGCCAACCGGGATCGCGTTCTGACGGTCAGTCGAGAACGACAATCCCCGAGTGTTTTTGCTTATGCTCTGGTTCCACATGGATCGTAATTCGGGCCCCGGGGACTTCGCGGATCAGGGCTGCTTCGATCCGGTCGCAGATCTCATGCGCGTCGAAGACGGTCATCTCGCCCGGCACGACCAGATGGAAATCCAGAAACACCACTTGCCCCGCATGGCGGGTGCGCAGGTCATGGGCCTCCACCGCGCCGGAGCCGGTCTCGGCGATGACGCTGCGCAGGCGGTTCAGCATGTCGTCGGAGACCGCGCCATCGAGGAGCCCGTCGAGGGATTCGCGCACAAGGCGGCTGCCGGACCACAGGATGTTCACAGCCACCAGCGCGGCCATCAGCGGGTCGAGCCACCACCAGCCGGTGAGTATCGCCAGAAGCACCCCCAGCGCCACCCCGGCCGAGGAGACCACATCGGTCATCAGGTGCCGCCCGTCGGCCACCAGCGCGGGCGAGCGATGGCGGCGACCTTGCCTCAGCAGCAGCGTTGCCCAAGCGGCGTTGATCACCGTCGCCGCGCCGTTGATCAGCAGACCCTCCAGCGGCAGTTCGAGTGGCTCGGGCGCGCGCCAGACGTGCCACGCTTCGTTCATAATCAGGAGGGCCGCAACGATGATCAGCACGCCTTCGAGCACCGCGCTGACGAACTCGGCCTTATGGTGTCCATAGGGGTGGGTGGCGTCGGCGGGGCGGGCGGCGTAGCGGATCGCGACCAGCGCGGCGATGGCGGCGGCCACGTTGACGGTGCTTTCCAGCGCGTCGGAATAGAGCGCCACGGACCCGGTGAGCCATGCGGCGAAGGCTTTGATGGCCAGCACCAGAACGCCGATGAGGACGCTGCCGATGGCGAGTTTCACGGTCTGGGTCATGGCGGCTCTCGGGCTGGTCAAGAGAGCCGCCGGGATAGCTTGCGCGCTACGGGGTCGCAACCCCCGGGGGTCAGCCGGCGCGGGTGGCGGTCAGGTTGATGCGCACAGGCACCTCAAAGCCGACCGTGCCCTCATCCGAGCCGCCGATCCCGAAGGTCTGCCGCATCAGCGTGACTTCGCCCGACATGGTGGCGGTGTCGTCCTCGATGGTGAGGGCGAAGGGCAGGGCCACCCCGGCTGCTTCACCGGCCAGCGACAAGGTTCCGGTGGCCGTAAAGCCGTCCCCCTCGGGGGCGATGTCAGCCTCGAACAGCGCGGTCGGATGGGCTTCGGCGTCGAAATAGGCCGGGGCGAGGGCGTCTTTGGTCACCGAGCCGAGCGACAGGGAGGTGATGTCGATCTCGACCCGGACCTCGCCGGTTCCAGTGGCCTCATCAAAGCTGATATCGGCCTGCCAGTTGGCAAAACTCCCGTCGACCGGCTTGCCGAACTGGTTGGCGGTAAAGCCAATCTCGCCGCTTTCCACGGCCCAGTTCCCGGCCCCGGCGGCTTGGGCCGTGGGGGTCGTGGTTTCTGCCTGTGGTTCAGTCAGGGCAAAGGCGGCGATGGCGCCGACCACATAGACGGCCAGCGCGATCAGCGCCGGGCTGCGATGCGCCGTATCGGATGTGGTGCCTGCCTCGATCTGACCGAACCACATGCGCCTGAGGGTGGCATCCCGGTCAACAAAAACGTGTTTCAGCGCGCCCGCCACATGCAGGAGCAATGACACCACCAGCACCTTGGCAAAGAGGTGGTGGGCGGTTTTGAACAGGGCGGCGATGCCTGCATTCTCGATCAGCCCCGGCAGGTTCTGAGAGAACGGCCAGAGAATCGGTGCAAACCCCTCGGTGGCGGCGTGGTAGATCCAGCCGGTCAGGGGCACCAGCACCAGTGCGCCGTAAAGATGCCAGTGGACCAGCTCGGCCAGATAGGTTTCGGCGCGGCGGTCCGGGTGCAGGGGGCCGGGTTTTGGCTGGGTGAGGGCCCAGAGGATCCGGGCGAGCGCGACGAAGAACACGGCAACGCCCACGGTTTTGTGCAGGGAATAGACCTGCGCCTTCAGCGCCAGCTGGGTCTCGGGGGACAGGGCTTCGCCGATCTGAGCGAGGATCAGGTTGGTCAGGATCAGGAGCGCGGTCAGCCAGTGAAACACCTTCGTCACGGTGCCGTAGCGGTTGGCGGTATTGGTCAGAGCCATCGGGGCCTCCGGTCTGGGTTTCCGGTAAATGTCGGGCGCGCGTGGGGTCTTGTCCAGCACAGACCGCGCGCAAGGGCTGTGCACCACCGCGCGGAGTGTTTGCCTTGGCTTGCCGGGAAAGCTATGCCGGGACAGCAGATTTCACGAGGAGGTGACGATGTCACTTGCAATGGTGTTCCCGGGTCAGGGGGCGCAGACGATCGGCATGGGGCGCGATCTGGCCGAGGCCTATCCCGAAGCCCGCGCGGTTTTCGACGAGGTGGACGCGGCGCTGGGCGAAACGCTCTCGGGCCTGATCTGGGAGGGTGACGCGGCTGAGCTGACCCTGACCGCCAATGCGCAGCCCGCGCTGATGGCGACCTCGCTGGCGACCATGGCGGCGCTGAAATGCGAGGGCGTGTCGGTGGAACAGGCTGCGTTTGTGGCGGGGCATTCGCTGGGCGAGTATTCGGCGCTTGCGGCGGCGGGAGCGCTCAGCATCTCCGACGCGGCGCGGCTGCTGCGCCTGCGGGGACAGGCCATGCAGGACGCCACGCCTGTTGGCGTCGGTGCCATGGCGGCGCTTCTGGGCCTCGATTTTGCCAAAGTGACCGAGATCGCGGCCGAGGCGGCGGGCGATCAGGTCTGTCAGGCGGCCAATAACAACGACCCGGCGCAGGTTGTGGTGTCGGGCCATAAAGAGGCTGTCGAACGGGCGGTCGAGCTGGCCAAGGCAGCGGGGGCCAAGCGCGCCGTGATGTTGCCGGTCTCCGCGCCGTTCCATTGTGCGCTGATGCAGCCCGCGGCCGACCGCATGGCCGAGGCGCTGGCAGAGACGACGATCACCGCGCCCGCTGTGCCGCTGATTGCCAATGTCACCGCCGGTCCCGTGAGCGATCCGGCGGAGATTCGCGAGCTGCTGATCAGTCAGGTCACCGGCTCCGTGCGCTGGCGCGAGAGCGTGACGCGGATGGCAGCGGATGGCGTCACGGAGATCTGGGAAATTGGCGCGGGTAAGGCGCTTTCGGGCATGGTCCGGCGCATCGACCGGTCGATTGCCACGAAGAACGCCGGCGCACCGGCTGAGGTCAAGGCCCTGGCGGGCAAAGGAGAATGAGCATGTTCGATCTGAGCGGAAAGGCGGCGCTGGTCACCGGCGCGTCGGGCGGAATTGGCGGGGCGATTGCCCGGGCGCTGCATGGCGCCGGTGCGCAGGTGGGGCTGTCCGGCACCCGCGAGGCGCCGCTGGAGGCGCTGGCCGCCGAGCTGGGCGAGGGCGCGCATGTGCTGCCCTGCAACCTGTCCGATGCAGACGCGGTCAAGGAGCTGCCGAAGCGCGCCATCGAGGCCATGGGATCGCTCGATATTCTGGTCAACAACGCCGGTGTGACCCGCGACCAGCTCCTGATGCGGATGTCGGATGAGGACTGGCAGACGGTGCTCGATGTGAACCTGACGGCGGTTATGAAACTCAGCCAGGCCGTGATGCGCCCGATGATGAAGGCGCGTTGGGGGCGGATCGTCAACATCTCCTCCATCGTCGGCGCTACTGGCAATCCGGGCCAGACCAACTATGCCGCCGCCAAGGCGGGGATGATCGGCTTTACCAAATCGCTGGCCTATGAGGTGTCGACCCGGGGCATCACCGTGAACGCGGTTGCGCCGGGGTTCATCGAGACCGCCATGACCGACAAGCTGAATGACGAGCAGAAGGCCGGGATCCTGACACAGGTGCCCATGGGCCGGATGGGCTCGCCCGAAGAAATCGCGGCTGCCGTGCTTTATCTGGCCAGCCCCGAGGCGGGCTATGTGACCGGGACAACGGTCCATGTGAACGGTGGTATGGCGATGCTCTGATGCTGCGCAGCGGCGAGGCTTAGGCATTGCCACCGCGTCCGACTGTGATAAGAGCAGGGAATGCAGAGCGGTGAGGTCCGGCTCGGCCGGGCTGCCTGCACCGAAAATTTGTCCTGACCTTAGGGCAATTAACGATCCGGGCTCGTCCCGAACAAGAAGGATTGAAAGATGAGCGAAGGCGATATCGAACAGCGCGTCCGCAAGAAAGTTGTCGAGCATCTCGGCGTTGAAGAAGACAAGGTGACCGAGAACGCGTCGTTCATCGATGATCTGGGCGCCGACAGCCTCGACACCGTCGAGCTGGTCATGGCCTTCGAAGAAGAGTTTGGCATCGAGATCCCCGACGACGCCGCCGAGACGATCCAGACCTTCGGCGACGCGGTGAGCTACATCAAGGGCGCCGTCTGATTTTATCGGACTGACCCGGATACAGGCGCGGATCTTCGGGTCCGCGCCTTTTCTTTTGGGCGGTGTGCTGGCTTGGCGGGGGTCCGGGAACCCTGCGTCAGGACCGCAACGCCCCTTTAAACAGACCGTCTGAGCGTGTAGGAGCGGGGCGGTATCGATCAGAGATGAGAGGTTTTCATGCGGCGCGTTGTCATTACCGGATTGGGCATGGTCACTCCGCTGGCCTGCGGTGTTGAGGAAACGTGGTCACGGATCCTCGCGGGAGAGTCCGGGGCGGACACGATCAAGGGCTTTGACGCGTCGCATCTGGCGACCACCTATGCCTGCGAAATCCCGCGCGGCGACGGGACCAACGGTACGTTCAATCCGAATGACTGGATGGACCCGAAAGAGCAGCGCAAGGTCGATCAGTTCATCCTCTACGGTATGGCTGCGGCGCAGCAGGCGATCGCGGATGCGGGGCTTGGTGACGAGAGCGACGAGGAAAAAGAGCGCATCGGCTGCATCATCGGCTCAGGGATTGGCGGGCTTGAGTCCATCGCCAACACTGCTCTGTTGATCAGGGAAAAAGGCCCGCGCCGGGTCTCGCCGTTCTTCATTCCCGGCTCGCTGATCAACCTGATTTCTGGTCAGGTGTCGATCCGGTACGGCTTCAAGGGGCCGAACCACTCGGTTGTGACCGCGTGTTCCACGGGCGCCCATGCCATCGGCGACGCCTCCCGTCTGATCCAGCACGGCGATGCAGATGTGATGATCGCTGGCGGCGCCGAGAGCGCTGTTTGCGAGATCGGGATCGCCGGATTCAATGCGTGCAAGGCGCTGTCGACCAAATACGGCGACAACCCCAAGGCTGCCAGCCGTCCGTGGGATGCGGATCGTGATGGATTTGTCATGGGCGAAGGGTCGGGGATCCTTGTGCTCGAAGAATATGAGCGCGCCAAGGCCCGTGGGGCCAAGATCTACGCCGAAGTGATTGGCTATGGTCTGTCCGGCGATGCCCACCACATCACCGCCCCGCCCCCCGACCACGAAGGGGCCGAACGGGCCATGCGGGCCGCAATTCGCCACGCCGGTATCGACGTGAGCGACATCGATTATGTCAACGCCCACGGCACCTCGACCATGGCGGACACCATCGAGATGGGTGCGGTGCAGCGGCTGTTGGGGGACCATGCGGCCAAGGTCACCATGTCGTCGACCAAGTCCATGACCGGGCACCTGCTCGGTGCGGCGGGAGCCATTGAGGCGATTTTCAGCACGCTGGCGATCCGCGATCAGGTTGCGCCGCCGACGATCAACCTCGACACCCCGCCCGAAGATGCTGTCATCGATCTGGCGGCCAACGGTAAGGTAGAGCGCGAGATCGACGTCGCCTTGTCCAACTCCTTTGGCTTTGGTGGCACCAACGCGGTGTTGCTCCTGCGGAGGGTTCACGACTGATGTGGAAACACGTCGTCGCCAATGGCATGCTGTTCCTGATCGCGGCCCTCGTGCTCGTGGGCGGGCTCATTGGCTGGGGAACCAACGCCTGGCGTGATCCGGGGCCGCTGTCCCAAGCCGTGTGTGTCCGTGTGGACCGGGGTGCGTCGATGACCGGGCTGACGAATCGTCTGGAGACCGATGGGGTGATCACCTCGGCCCGTTTGATGCGCATCGGTGCGGATTACACGGACCGGTCGACCGCTTTGAAAGCGGGCAGCTATCTGGTTCCCGAGGGTGCGTCGATGGCGGAGGTGACGGATATCGTCACCCGCGGCGGTCAATCCACCTGCGGAACCGAGATCGTCTATCGGGTCGGTGTGGCCAGTCAGGAGATTGAGATCCGCGAGCTGAACCCGAAGACGGGCCGGTTCGAGGAGCAGGAGGCCTTTGATCCGGTCGCCGGTGTCGTGCCCGCCAGCTATGACGGGCTGCGCGAAAAAGGCGACACCCGGTTTCGCGTCGCCATCGCCGAGGGCGTGACCAGCTGGCAGATTGTCGAGGCGCTGAAGCGCGCGGATTTCCTCGATGGCGAGGTGGGTGAGGTGCCCGCCGAGGGCTATTTGGCGCCGGACAGCTACGAGGTGAGCGCGGGCGATGACCGCGATAACCTGTTGGCACGGATGGAAGCCCGTCAGGCCGAGCGCCTCGCATCAGCCTGGGAGGCGCGTGCGCCAGGTCTGCCCTACGACACGCCCGAAGAAGCGCTGGTCATGGCCTCTATCGTGGAGAAGGAAACAGGCGTGGCCGAAGAGCGTCCGCAGGTGGCCAGCGTCTTTGTGAACCGCTTGCGGCGTGGCATGCGCCTGCAAACGGACCCAACGGTGATCTACGGCATCACCAAAGGTGAGGGTGTGCTGGGTCGCGGCCTGCGGCGCTCTGAGCTCGACCGTGCAACGCCTTACAACACCTACGTGATTGAAGGTCTTCCGCCGACGCCCATCGCCAATCCGGGCTTGCTGTCCATTGAGGCCGCGTTGTCGCCGGATCAGACGGAATTCCTGTTCTTCGTCGCTGATGGAACGGGCGGTCATGCCTTTGCGGAGACGCTCGAAGAGCATAACCGCAACGTCGCACGTTGGCGCGAGATCGAAGCGCAGCGGAACAATAATTGAGATCAGGGCGGCCGGTGCCGCCCTTTTTCTTGGTTAATTTACCATTATGAATGGTGACGGGATTGAGGCGGATTTTTGATCCGTTTCCAGCCCTTTAGCAGACCGGGGTAATCTCAATGAACGTGAAACGCATGGGGCGCAGCATGGCCCTATGCTGCATTCCGTACACTTCCGCCCTTGTCTCGCGGCCTGCCTGATATGGCTCGCCGTGGCCTCCATCGCCTCCGCCGGACAAGTTGTGATCCGCGATGATCCGGGGGCGTTCTGGCGCACAGGATCAATCAGTTCCACGCGCTGCGGCAGAGAGGTGATAGGGTGGTACTGACGGGACGATATTGTAATTCGAGCTGCACGATGTTGCTGGGGCTCAAACGGGCCTGCGTGGATCCGAAGACACTGTTCGGATTTCATGGCCCCTCTGCGATCCGGGTCGGTTCAGGGCGCAGATTTTTGATCAGATGTCCCGCCGGGTGGCCGCGTTCTATCCCCCGCGACTGGCAGATTGGTATATGCGTGTGGGCCGGACGCGAGTCGGGGCGGCGCTGTATAAGCTACCCGGCGCGGAGCTTGTGCGTCTTGGCTTGGCAAAGCCCTGTGCCGAGCTCATCTGATCGGCGCGCGCGCTCGGGTGACAGGACCCAGAGATTCTACGCAGAAAACCTCGTAACTCTCGGATTATTCGCGCTAACCCCTGTCCTTTCTCCATCGGACGGCGGGCTTTGCGGCGTTTAACACGCCTCCTCCAGACTGGTGCTCGGTTCGGAACCCGTGGGGGCGGGTCCGGACGATCACAAGAGAGGGGATGGGGATGACCATCAACACCACCGAGACCGTATCGCAGTCCGAAGCACAGCATCTCTATGAGATCGCGGTGAGTTCCTGCACCGATATTCTGTCGGAGCTGGACCTGCTCCGCGACCGCTACCGGGCGCAGGAAGATGTGAGCGAAACGGAGGTGAAACGGGCGCTTCATGAATGCCTCCGCATCATGAACCACGTCTATGATCACAGGAAAAAGTTCGATGAGCTACGTAAAAGAGAGGCCGGAGCGGCGACAGGTTACGCAATCGACTTTGATCGCGCACGGGACGAGATCGGGCGCCTCCTGGATCGCCTCCGCGCCGCAGCAGGTACAGGAGAGCTTCCTGACCAGCCTGACTGACGAGGAATTGCTGGCGCTGCCCTATCTGTTCGAGTTCTGGGCCATTGAACACCAGTTGCCCCCCGAGGGCGACTGGACCTCCTGGGTGATCCTCGGCGGGCGCGGCGCGGGCAAGACGCGGGCGGGGGCCGAATGGGTGCGCAGTATCGTGGAGGGGTCACGGCCCCTTGATGCTGGCACCGCCTCGCGCCTCGCGCTGGTGGGCGAGACGCTGGATCAGGTGCGGGAGGTGATGATCTTTGGCGATAGCGGTATCATGGCGTGTTCGCCGCCGGACCGTCGCCCGGTTTGGGAAGCGACGCGGCGCAGGCTGGTCTGGCCCAATGGCGCGACGGCTCAGGCCTTTTCCGCCCATGACCCGGAGAGCCTGCGTGGTCCGCAATTCGACGCCGCCTGGGTCGATGAGCTGGCCAAGTGGCGCAAGGGCGAGGAGGCGTGGGACATGCTGCAATTTTGCCTTCGTCTGGGGGAGCGGCCGCGCCAATGCGTTACCACGACGCCGCGCAATGTGCCGGTGCTGAAGCGGCTGCTTGCGGCCCCGACTACCGTGAGCACCCATGCGGGGACGCTGGCCAACCGCGCCAACCTCGCGGCTTCCTTTGTCGAGGAGGTGCGCAATCGCTACGGCAATTCCCGGCTTGGATTGCAGGAACTCGAAGGACGCCTGCTGGAAGACGTGGAGGGCGCGCTGTGGACCGCCGGGCAACTGGCGGATCTGCGGGTGGAGCGGACGGGGAGCCTGTCCCGCGTCGTTGTGGCCGTCGATCCGCCAGCTTCATCCGGGGCCAAGGCAAATACCTGCGGCATCATCGTGGCTGGGCTGCGCGAGGACGGTAAGAGTGCCGTGGTTCTGGAGGATGCCAGCGTGCAGGGAGCGACGCCTCTGGGGTGGGCCAGGGCGGTGCTCGCGGCCTATCATCGCCACGCGGCCGACCGGGTGATCGCGGAGGTCAATCAGGGCGGCGACATGGTCGAGACGGTGCTGCGTCAGGTGGACCGTACGGTGCCTTACAAACCCGTTTACGCTTCTCGCGGCAAGGTCGGTCGTGCAGAGCCTGTGGCCGCTCTCTACGAGCAGGGGCGCATCAGGCATCTGGGAGAATGGCCGGAACTGGAGGCGCAAATGGCGGCGATGAGTGTGAGCGGATTTCAGGGCAGTGGCTCACCGGACCGGGTGGATGCGCTGGTCTGGGCGTTGAGTGAATTGCTGTTGACCGGCGCCGATGTGGCCCCGGCCATCCGCAGTCTGTGAAGGAGGTCCGGAGATGTTCGATTTCCTGAAGCGCGCTGCGGATAGCCCCGAAGAGACGAAGGTCTCGGCGGCGGGCAAGCTCTCGATGCCGCAGATTGCCACCGGCGCCATGGGCCGGATCGGCTGGACGGCCCGGGACGGCGCGTCACTAATGCGGGCGGGGTTCCAAGGCAATCCGGTGGTGTTCCGTGCCGTGCGGATGATTGCCGAGGCCGCCGCCGCGCTGCCTCTGGTGTTGGAGGCCGAGGGGCGGCGGATGGATACCCATCCGCTTCTGTCGCTGATGAAGCGCCCGAACGGCGCGCAGGGACAGGCGGAGCTGCTGGAGGCCATCTACGGCCATATCCTGTTGACCGGGAACGGCTATGTCGAGGCGGTCGGGGACGGGAGCTTGCCGCTGGAGCTACATGTTTTGCGCGCCGACCGGATGTCCGTTGTGCCGGGCGCGGATGGCTGGACGGTGGGGTATGATTACTCTGTCGCCGGGCGCAGCCATCGCTTTGGCGCGGCGCAGATCTGTCATATTCGCAGTTTTCACCCGCAGGACGATCATTACGGGCTGAGCCCGCTGCAATCGGCGGCGCAGTCGATGGATGTGCATATCAGTGCCGCACGCTGGTCCAAAGCACTGCTCGACAATGCCGCACGGCCCTCGGGAGCGATTGTCTATCAGGGCGGGGACGGGATGCTCGATCCGCAGCATTTCGACCGGCTGGTCGCGGAGCTGGAAGCGCATCATCAGGGGGCTCGAAATGCGGGGCGGCCCATGCTGCTCGAAGGCGGGCTCGACTGGAAGCCCATGGGCTTTTCGCCCTCCGATATGGAGTTTCAGAAAACCAAGGACGCCGCCGCGCGCGAGATCGCTCTGGCCTTCGGCGTACCGCCGATGCTGCTCGGCATTCCCGGTGACGCCACCTACGCCAATTACGCGGAGTCGAACCGGGCGTTCTATCGGCTCACGGTTCTGCCGCTGGCAGGGCGGGTCGCGGGGGCGCTGGCCCATTGGATGGAGAGCTTCACCGGCGAAAGCCTGGAGCTGCGGGTCGATCTCGACCGGGTTCCGGCGCTGGCGGCGGAACGGGACGCCCAATGGGAGCGCATCGCCGGGGCGGATTTTCTGAGCGACGACGAGAAACGCGTGCTGCTGGGCTTTGGCCCCAAGGAGGACTGACGGATGTATCTGGAACACAAGTTTTGCCCGGCGGCGGACCCGGTGATCAGCGTCACCGACGGCTCTGTGATCGAGGGCTATGCCTCGCTCTTTGGGGCGGAGGATCAGGGCGGCGATATCGTCGCGCCGGGTGCTTATACCGCATCGCTCAAGACGCTGGCGGAGCGCAAGGGCAGCGTGAAGATGCTCTGGCAGCACGACCCGACCCAGCCCATCGGGGTCTGGGACGAGGTGCGCGAGGATGGTCGCGGGCTCTATGTGAAGGGCCGGATCCTGACCGATGTGGAAAAGGGCCGAGAGGCCATGGCGCTGGTTGCGGCGGGGGCCATTGACGGGCTGTCCATCGGCTACAAGACCCGCAAAGCGGTGCGCGAACCCTCGGGGCGGCGGCTCTTGAGCCAGCTTGATCTCTGGGAGGTCTCGCTCGTCACCTTTCCCATGCTGCCCGAGGCGCGCGTCGGCGCCAAAGGCGATCCCGACTGCGAGGTCTGGCGCCATCTGGCCGACGTTCTGAAGACCGCGAGCCGGGAGCTCAGGGGCGGCTAGGCCGTCTGCAACCCCAACCCAACTGAGGATGAGACATGGAAGATCCTGAAACCACCGCCCAGGCGGACCGATCCCTTGCGGCCGATGCGCCGCAGGAGGTCAAAAGCGCGCTTTCTGAGTTTGTAAGTGATCTCAGGGAGTTCCGTTCCGAAATTGAGAAACGTGTCAAGCAACAGGAAGAGCGAGTTACCATGCTGAACGCAAAATCCATGGGCGGAGGCCGCCCGCATCTGGCCCACACCGCCGAGATCGGTGCCCCCCATCAAAAGGCGTTCGAAGCCTATTTGCGCTCGGGCGATGATGATGGTCTCCGGGGAATCGAACTGGAGGGCAAGGGGCTCTCGACCGCCATTGCCGGGGATGGCGGCTATCTGGTCGATCCGCAGACCTCGGAGACGGTCCGCTCGGTCATGCATTCCACCGCCTCCCTGCGGCGGGTGGCGAATGTAGTCCATGTGGAGGCGACCTCCTACGATGTGTTGATCGACACCGCTGAGTTGGGCGCGGGCTGGGCCAGCGAGACGGGCTCCATGTCGGAGACCACCACGGGTCAGATCGACCGGATCACCATCCCTCTGAATGAGCTGTCGGCGCTGCCGAAGGCGAGCCAGCGGCTGCTGGATGATGCGGCCTTTGACATCGAGGGGTGGCTTGCCAGCCGGATCGCGGACACCTTCTCCCGCGCCGAAGCTGCGGCCTTTATCTCCGGTGATGGTGTGGACAAGCCGCGCGGTTTTCTCAGCCACCCGGTGGTGGCCGAGCAGGACTGGGCCTGGGGCTCGCTCGGCTATGTGGCGAGCGGCGCTGACGGGGCCCTGCCGGACGGCGATCCGATTGTGGATCTGGTCTAAGCGCTGGGCGCTCAGTACCGGGTCAATGCGAGCTTTGTGATGAATTCGAAGACAGCGGGAAATGTGTGGCGGCTGAAGGACGCGGATGGGCGGTTCCTCTGGGTGGACAGCCTGACGGCGGGCGAACCCGCGCGGCTGATGGGCTATCCGGTGCTGATCGCCGAGGACATGCCAGACATCGCCTCGGGCAACTGCGCCATCGCCTTCGGGGATTTCTCCAACGGCTACACCGTGGCCGAGCGCCCGGATCTGCGGGTCCTGCGCGACCCGTTCAGCGCCAAGCCCCACGTTCTGTTCTACGCCACCAAGCGTGTCGGCGGAGATGTGAGCGATTTCGCCGCGATCAAGGTGCTGAGGTTCTCGGTCGCCTGAGACTGAGACCCACGCCCGGGCGCCGGACCTCAGCGGTCTTGTGCCCGGGCCATGACGCCGGACCCAAAGGACATGAGGGACGCAATGGATCTGACAGAAGAGATACCCCTGGCGAGCGCGCTGTTGCCATTGGCGGAGCTGCGGAGTCATTTGCGGTTGGGGACCGGCTTTGCCGATGATGCGGTGCAGAATCCGGTGCTGGAGCAGATCCTCCGCGCTGCGCTTGCCCGCGTTGAACAGAAGACGGGTAAGTCGGTGTTGACCCGGCGTTTCGTCGCCATGTTCGGCGAGACCGATGGGTGCGGGGCGATGGTCTTGCCGCGGGCACCGGTGGGCGCTGTGGTGGCCGTCACCCGGATCGGGGCGGATGGGGCGCGCAGTGAGCTGGCGCCCTCGACCGTCCGTTTGGAGGACGACCCGCATCGGCCCCGGCTCCATGGGGTATCGATCCCTTCCGGCGGCGTGGTCGAGGTCATCTTTGACGCGGGCTACGGTGCAAGCTGGGCTGACGTGCCTGCCGATCTGGCGCAGGCCGTTCTGTCGCTGGCTGGCGCAGCCTACGAAGACCGTTCGGCGACGGAGGATATATCCGAAGGAGTGCGCGCGATGCTGGCGCCCTATCGGATGCCGCGCCTCTTCGGGGGGCATAATCATGGCACCGCAACTGACACGCGCCCTGATCCTCGAAGACCGTGTCGCGGTCGCTGACGGCGCGGGCGGGACGGTCACCGAGTGGCAGCCGCTTGGGCAGCTCTGGGCCGAGATGGTGCCCGCATCGGCGGGGACAAGCTCCGGTCCGGCCCGTCACACGACCCGCGTCACCTGGCGGATCACCCTGCGCGCCACACCCTACGCCGCTCCGTCGCGTCCCCAGGCGGGACAGCGCTTTCGCGAGGGGGAGCGCCTCTACGCCATTCAGGCCGTGCACGAGGACGGACCTTCCGGGCGCTGGCTGACCTGCATCGCCGAAGAGGAGCGCGCGCCATGAGCTATGCCCTGTCCCATGCCTTGCAACAGGCGATCTATGCCCGCCTCACCAGTGACGCGGCTCTGACCGCGCTGGTGGGCCATGAGATCCATGACGGCGTGCCCGCAGGTGTGGTGCCGCCGCTTTATGTGTCGCTCGGGGATGAGACGGTATTTGACCGCTCCGACGTCACCGATGGCGGGGCGCGGCATGACTTCGTTCTTTCGGTGGTCAGCACAGAGGCGGGCTTTGCCACAGCGAAATCCGTCGCCGCCGCGATCAGCGATGCGCTGGCAGGGACACCGCCAACTCTCACACGCGGGCGGATCGTCGGGCTGTGGTTCCTTCGGGCCGTTGCCCGCCGGGCAAGCAACAATGCGGCGCGGAGGATCGATCTGACCTTCCGGGCGCAGGTTCTGGACGAAATCTGAAAGCAGGAGAAAACCCATGGTAGCCCAGGCAGGCAAGGATGTCCTGATCAAGATCGACCTCAACGGGGGCGGTCAGTTCGAGACGCTGGCGGGATTGCGCGCGACGCGGATCTCGCTGAACGCGGAGAGCGTCGATGCGACCAGCCTCGACAGCCCCGAAGGCTGGCGCGAGATCCTCGGCGGGGCCGGGGTCAAGAGCGCCTCTGTCACCGGCTCCGGAATCTTCAAGGACGCCGCCACGGATGCGCGCGCGCGGCAGGTGTTCTTCAATGCCGATATCCCAGATTTCCAGCTTATCCTGCCGGATTTCGGGATCGTCGAGGGGCCTTTCCAGATCACCGCGATCGAGTTCGCGGGCACCCATGATGGGGAGGCGACCTACGAGATGAGCCTCGCCTCGGCGGGCCTGCTCCAGTTCACGGCGCTCTGATGGAGAACCCCTGGGCAGGCGAAGTCGCGGTGACCGTGGACGGTGTGGCGTATCGGGCCCGCCTGACGCTCGGGGCGCTGGCGGAGCTGGAGGCAACGATGGAAGCCGACAGCCTGATCGCGCTGGTCACCCGTTTCGACGAGGGGCGGTTTGCCACGCGGGACGTTGTCGTGCTGTTGGCTGCTGGTCTCCGGGGCGCGGGCTGGAAAGGAACCCCCGAGGATCTCCTGTCCGCAGACATCGCAGGCGGTCCCGCCGAAGCGGTCCGGGTCGCCGGCGCGCTGTTGGCCCGGGCCTTTGTCGCTCCATGACCCGGATCGACTGGCCGGGGCTGATGCGGGTGGGGCTGAGGGACCTTGGGCTTCGACCGTCGGAGTTCTGGGCGCTTACCCCGCGGGAGCTGGATGTGATGCTGGGGCGCGACGATGCCGCCGCCCCCCTCGACCGTAACCGACTGGGCGCGCTTCAGAAGGCGTTTCCCGATGAGACTCCAAAAGGAGAGATGTGATGGCCGGAGCCGACTGGATCGAATTGGAAGAGAGCGGCGATATGGTGTCGCGCTTTGCTGCAGAACTGCGGCGATCCCGCACAGCGATACAGGAGGCGAACCGGGAGGGCGGGGCGCTGACGGAAACCCTGGAGAAAGGGCTGCGGCAGAGCTTTCGCGCCATGACCCTCGAAGGCAAATCGCTCTCCGACGCAGTGCGGGGCGCCGCGCAATCCCTGAGCCGGTCCACCCACAGCGCCGCCCTGCGCGGAGGCATCGTTGATCCGCTCGCCCAAAAAGCCGCCGGGGCGCTCAGTCAGGGCGCCGAGGGCCTGATCACGTCATTATTGCGGGGCGGCGCGCGCGGATTTGCACGCGGCGGCGTTGTGTCGGGCGCCGTGCCCTTTGCCATGCAGGGCGGTCTTGGCGTCATGGGCGAAGCGGGACCCGAGGCAATCCTGCCGCTCTCGCGGGGGGCCGATGGCCGTCTCGGAGTCCGTTCTGCGGGCGGGGCTCCGGCGCAGGTGGTGATCAATATCTCCACGCCCGACGTGGAGGGATTCCGTCGCTCCCAAAGCCAGATCGCCGCCGAGATGAGCCGGGCGCTGACGCGCGGCGGACGGAACAGGTGAGGGAGGCCGGAGATGGCATTTCACGAGATACGTTTTCCCACCCAGCTCAGCTTCGGCGCGGTGGGCGGGCCGGAGCGGCGCACGGAGATCGTGACGCTGGCCTCGGGCAATGAGGAGCGCTCGACCCCCTGGGCTCATGCGCGGCGCCGATATGATGCGGGCACAGGGTTGCGGTCCATGGCCGACATGGAGACGCTGATTGCGTTTTTCGAAGCGCGGATGGGGCAACTCCATGGATTTCGCTGGAAGGACTGGAGCGACTTTTCCTCGGCATCGGCGGGGCAGGAGCGAACGCCCACAGATCAGGTGATCGGTGTTGCGGACGGGGCCACGACGCGGTTCTCGTTGACCAAGCGCTACGGCGACGGCGAGGCCGCCTATCAGCGCCCCATCACCAAGCCGGTCGCAGGCACGGTGACGCTGGCCGTGCAGGGGCTGCCGCTGACCGAGGGGCCAGGGTTCACGCTCGACACCACGACGGGAGAGATCGTTCTGACGGATCTTCCCGTCTCGGGCGCGATCATCACCGCAGGCTATGACTTCGACGTGCCGGTGCGTTTCGACACGGATCGGATTGAAATGTCGCTGGAGACCTTCAACGCCGGGCAGGTGCCCCGAATTCCGGTGATCGAGGTGCGGCCATGAATGACCAACTGCTCTCAGGCTCTGTTGCAACCCTCTGTCGCTGCTGGCTTTTGACCCGGCGAGACGGCATCGCGATGGGCTTTGCCGATCACGACGGGAGCCTGTTCTTCGAGGGTCAGAGCTTTCGTCCGACCGAGGCGGTCGACGCGCAGGCGCTGGCTCGGTCGACGGGTTTGTCGGTGGATAATTCGGAGATCCTTGGCGGGTTGAGCGATGCGGGTCTGGCCGAAGAGGACATCCTCTCGGGCCGGTTTGACGGTGCTGAGATCCGCGTCTGGGAGGTCGACTGGAGCGATCCCGGGCGCCGGTCTCTCCTCTTTGCCGGGCATCTGGGCGAGATCGAACGGATGGACGGGGCGTTTCGGGCCGAATTGCGGGGGCTGGCAGAGGCGCTCAACCGGCCCATGGGGCGGATATACCAGCGTCAATGCGGGGCCGTTCTGGGAGATGGCGCCTGCGGTGTCGATCTCACTCAGTCGGGCTGGCGGGTCGAGACAGTGGTGCGTCACGTCTCCGGGGATGTGTTAGAGACTGACCCCGTTCAAGAAGCCGAGACGGACTGGTTTCGACACGGCCAGATGGAGGTTCTGAGCGGTCGGGCTCAGGGCTTGTCCGAGTCGATAAAGGCTGATCGTAGCGATAGCGATCAGCGGAGTGTCACCCTCTGGGCGGCGGTGCCGGGTCTCCGCTCCGGTGATCGTATCGCGCTGGTCGCGGGGTGCGACAGGAGCGCCCGGACCTGCCGTGAAAAATTCGGAAACCTGCTGAATTTCCGGGGCTGTCCGCATTTGCCCGATGAGGATTGGCTGCTGAGCCATCCGGGTCAGGAGGGCGGACGATGACCCCGGTGGTCGCTGCCGCGCGTCACTGGATCGGGACGCCGTACCTCCATCAGGCGTCTTGCAAATACGGTGGGTGCGATTGTCTCGGGCTGATCCGGGGGGTCTGGAACGAGCTGCTGGGCGAGTTGCCCGCGGAGATCCCGGCCTATACCGCCGATTGGGGCGAGGCCGGGCGGGACGAGATCTTGCTGCGGGCGGCGCGACATTGGCTCTGTGCGTGCCCGGACCACCACGTGATTCCCGGACGGGTGATTCTGTTCCGGATGCGCGATAACGGGGTCGCCAAACATCTGGGCATCGTGGGGCAAGGCGATCCGTCCCCAAGCTTTGTCCATGCCTACTCCCGGCGGGGCGTGGTCGAATCCCCTCTGACTGAGCCGTGGCGTCGCAGGATCGTGGCGCTGTTCGACTTCCCCAAACCGGTTGGTTCCGAAGGAGATATGTGATGGCCACAGTTTTGTTTTCCGCCGTGGGTGCGGGAGTTGGCTCGGCATTCGGGGGCAACCTCCTCGGTCTGGGTACAGCGGCGGTCGGACGCGCGGTCGGGGCGATCGCTGGTCAGCGGATCGATCAGGCGGTGCTGGGTGCGGGCTCTGATGCGGTCGAGCAGGGGCGGCTTGACCGGCTGAGGCTGACCGGCACGGGCGAGGGGGCTGCGGTGGCGCGGGTCTTTGGGCGCATCCGGGTGCCGGGATACGTCATCTGGGCCGCGCCTTACGAGGAGCATATGACCGAAGAAGACGTCGGCGGCGGCAAGGGCGGCGGCGGCAGTCAGACGGTCCGCAACTATCGCTACACGACCTCAGTGGCTCTGGGTCTCTGTGAAGGCCCGATTGCGCGGGTCGGCCGGGTCTGGGCGGACGGGCGGGAGATCGCGCGTTACGATCTGGATCTGCGGGTCTATCCCGGCGATGAGGCGCAAACTCCCGATCCTCTGATCGAAGCCCATGAGGGGGCAGGGCAGGTGCCGGCCTATCGTGGCCTCGCCTATGTGGTGATCGAAGATCTGGAGCTGGGGCGGTTCGGCAACCGTGTGCCGCAATTCACGTTCGAGGTGATCCGCAACGCTGTGCCGGGGCAGGACACAGATCTGGCCGATCATGTGCGCGGCGTGGCGCTGATTCCTGGGACGGGGGAATACGCTCTGGCGACACGGCGGGTGCGCCATGAGCAGGAGCCCGGCGCCGGGGTCTGGAGCAACGCCCATGCCCTGACGGCGCGGACGGATTTTTCGGCGTCAGTCTCGGCGCTGGTCGAGGAGCTGCCGAACTGTGAGGCGGTCTCGCTGGTGGTGTCTTGGTTCGGCGATGATCTGCGCTGCGGGAGTTGCCGCATCCGCCCCAAGGTCGACGACGCCGCACGCGACGGGCGCGAGATCCCCTGGCATGCGGGCGGGGTGGATCGCGCCATGGCCGACGAGGTGCCCCGTCTGGAGGATGGCCGCTCGGTCTATGGGGGCACGCCGTCGGATGCCTCGGTCGTGCAGGCGATCCGGGCCTTGCGCGCAAGGGGACAGACGGTGATGTTCTACCCCTTTATCCTCATGGATCAGCTGGCCGGGAACGGCTTGCCGGACCCCTATGGCCGGGCGGAGCAACCCGCTTTGCCGTGGCGGGGGCGGATTACCGCGTCGCTCCATGGCGGTCAGGAGGGCTCGCCTGACGGGACCACGGAGGTGGCCGCACAGGTGCAGAGCTTTTTCGGCAGTGCCGAACCGGGACATTTCTTTGACAGTGGCAACCCCCATGCGCCGGTGTCCTTTGGCGGGCCAGCGCTGTGGGGCTACCGGAGGTTCATTCTCCACTACGCCCACCTTTGCGCGGCTGCGGGGGGCGTTGAGGCGTTTTGCATCGGTTCGAAAATGCGGGAGCTGACGCGGCTGCGGGACGAGACGTGCTTTCCGGCGGTGGAGGAGTTGCGCCGACTGGCGGGCGAGGTGCGTGACATCCTCGGACCCGACACGAAGATCGGCTATGGCGCGGACTGGTCCGAATATGCGGGTTACACGCCCCCCGGTGCACCGGGCGATCTGCGCTATCCGCTGGATCCGCTCTGGGCCGATCAGGCAATCGATTTCGTCGGAATCGACAATTACATGCCGCTCAGCGACTGGCGCGATCAGCCCGGTGAGGCGGATGAGGCGGCGGGTGGGGTGCGGTTTCGCCATCGGGGCGCGGGAACGCCGCTGGTCCTCGACCCGCAAAGCATCGTGGCCCGAAGAGGCGGCGATCTCGCACGACAGCGCTTGCCCGAGGCGGAGCGCGCGGATCGTGTGTCGCTCGGATATATCGCGGATGACGGCAGCTTTGCCCCGGCGACCGCCGAGGCGACACGTCCCGGCAGCCCTCACCGTGCCCTGGCGCGCAGTGAAATGCCGCTGGTCCTGAGCCGGTCTGCGGCGGCGGCGACTGTGGAACGCTGGCTGACCGAAGCGCGGCTGGCGCGGGACCGGGTGCAATTTGGTCTGCCGCCTTCCTGTCGGGATCTCAGTCCGGGGGATCAGGTCGCGGTCGGGGAAGCGCTTTACCGGATCGACCGGATTTCGCGTGGACCGCATCTGGAGGTCGAAGCCGTGCGCGTCGATCCCGGGGCTTACCGCCCGCCTGAGCTGGATCACAGCCCGGTGGAGATCGCGGCGCCGGTGCTCCCGGTTCCGCCCGTGGCTCTGGCTCTGGATCTGCCGCTCCTGACCGGTGACGAGGTGCCCCATGCTCCCCAATGGGCGGCGGAGTCGCGACCGTGGACCGGGCCTGTCGCAGTGTTCGGCGCGCCGCAGGACGCAGGCTACCGGCTGGACGTGCTGCTGGAGCGCCGCGCCGTCATCGGCATCACCGAAGCCCCCCTGACCGCAGCAGGCCCCGGACGCTATGACCGGGGGGCAGCTCTTCCGGTGTGGCTGATCGACGGAGCGCTGTCCTCGGCGGACGAGGCGGCGCCTTTCTCGGGCCGAAACGCCTTTGCCATCGGCAGCGGAGCGGACGATCACTGGGAGATCTTTCAGGCGGCGCGGGCGGAGATGACGGGGCCCCGGATCTACGCGCTGTCCCAGCGCCTGCGCGGACAGCTCGGGACCGATGCGGTGATGCCTGAGGTTTGGCCTGCGGGCTCCTACGTCGTTCTGCTGAACCGCGCGCTGGAGCAAATGCCGTTGGCGAGTCGTGACCGTGGTATCGCGCGCCATTATCGCGTGGGTCCGGCGCTCGACCCAGTGGATACGGAGACTTACACCCATGATATCCGGGCCTTTTCCGGCATCGGATTGCGTCCCTATGCCCCGGTGCATCTGCGCCGGAGCGAAGTGACGGGAGGGGTCCGGTTCAACTGGATCCGGAGAACACGAATCGATGGAGACCACTGGGATGGCGCAGAGGTCCCCCTCGGCGAAGACCGGGAAGCCTACCTCGTCGAGATCCGGGACGGTGGTTCGGTTCTGCGGCAGGTCGAAGTGACCACGGCTGCGTGGGTTTACACGGATGCGGATCGTGCGGCGGATGGGCCGGGCGACGCAGCGGAGGTCTGTGTGGCACAGCTCTCGGCGCGGTATGGGCCGGGGCCGGTCCGCTCGATACCGCTCGTTTGACGGTCCCTAGGTCGGCGATTTCATGGAAACTCTGTTTTCCTCGCGGGTTTACGCCTATATTGGTGCAGGCCCGGTCTGAGGAGGACGCCCAATGAGCCTGAAGCACCACGCCGTGACGCCCGTTGATCCGGTCTGGGATCGCATACGCCATGAGGCCGAGGAAGCCACTGCGGCCGAGCCGGTCATGGGCGGGCTGTTCCACTCGGCTATCCTGCATCACGATTCGCTGGAGAAGGCGCTGGGCTATCGTCTGGCGCAAAAGCTTGCCTCGGATGACATGCCCGCGCAGATGCTGCGGGAGCTGACCGATGAGGCCTATGCCCGGAACCCATGGCTGGGCGAGGCGGCGCGTGCCGATATCGCGGCAACCTTTGAGCGGGATCCGGTCTGTCACAGGATGCTCCAGCCTGTGCTGTACTTTAAGGGCTTTCAGGCGGTTCAGGCGCATCGTGTGGCCCATTGGCTCTGGACGGAGAAGCGGGCCGATCTGGCCTACTTTTTCCAGATGCGGTCGTCCGAAGAATTTGGCGTGGACATCCACCCCGGTGCGCGCATGGGCAAAGGGATCATGATCGACCATGCCCACTCCATCGTGATTGGCGAGACTGCGACCGTCGGCGACAACGTGTCGATGCTTCATTCCGTGACGCTGGGCGGTACCGGCAAGGAAGATGACGACCGTCATCCGAAGATTGGCAGCGGTGTCCTCATCGGGGCGGGCGCGAAAGTGCTGGGTGCGATCCGTGTGGGGGATTGCAGCCGAATCGCGGCGGGCTCCGTCGTGCTCGAAGAGGTTCCGCCGCTGAAAACCGTCGCCGGCGTCCCGGCGCGGATCGTTGGCGAGGCCGGATGCTCCTGCCCGTCGGCCACGATGGACCAGCTCCTGCACGAGCACTAGGGACGGCGCGGGTCGCGGTTCGGACTATTCGCAGCCAATGCCGTCCTTATCCCGGTCGAGATCGTAGATATCCTGACCAACAATGGTCACGGGCCCGCGCACATACGCGGGTCCGTTTCCGCTACCGCCCTCACAGTCCACATCGCTGGCAAATGGGGACACACGCCCCGGTATAATTCGGGTCACAGGATTGCGCAGACGCGCTGAACGGCCAGACGGTCAAAGCGGCGGGTATGAGAGACACACGGATTGCGTTTCTACCCATGGATGAAAACCGAATTGGATTGCATTTATAACAAATGCTAACCGATCGGGACGAATACAACCGATTGGTGTCTTGGTGGTGGTGCGATCACCTCAGGAGGGCAACTTCGTCCTCGCGGATATAGCCCAGCAGATCGCGCGCCCGTTCATCGAGCAGATCGAGATCGAGGTAATTGTCGGAGAGCCGGACGGTCTTGTTGCGCAGGGCTTCGATCTCCGCCCGCAATTCGGCGAGATCGGTTTCGAGCTGGGCGGCTTCGGCGTCGATTTGCGCGCGGCGCAGCATCCCGAAATCACCCTGAAGGCTGGCGAATGTGAAATAGCAAGCCAGCACGAATGTCACGGCAAGATAGAGAACCATCCCGAGGGCGGGGCTCTTGTCGTCCTGATCTGTGCGATACTCGAAGCTCATGCCCCTGAAAATGACAAAGGCGGACTCGGTTGTGAAACCGATTCCGCCTCCTGCGCGTTATCTCTCGCGGTTCTGTGACTTATTCGCTGCCATTGCGGCGAAGTTGCCCGGAACCTGCCGCGAACTCGCCTTATTCGGCGCCCTTATAGATCGCGACCAGCTTGTCGAACATGGCCATCGCCTCGGACCGCTCGCGCTGGAACGAGTTGCGGCCGATGATCGAGCCGTTGCCACCCCCGTCACGGATCGCGCGTGCGTCGTCATAGACCGCATCGGCACCTTTCTTCGCACCACCCGAGAAGACGACGATCCGGCGGCCGTTAAACGCAGAGCGCATGCACTCGGCGACGCGGGCGGCCTGGGTCGAGATGTCGATTTGCTGCTCCTCAAAGACCTTTTTCGCCTCGGGGACTTCGAGGTGGTCGGTGGAGAGCTTGATCTTGATGATATGGGCGCCGATCTGGGCCGCGATCTGCGCGGCATAGGCGGCCACGTCCACAGCGGTTTCGCCATCCTTCGAGATCGCCTCGCCGCGCGGGTAGGACCAGATCACGGTGGGGATACCCACAGCAGCGGCCTCGCGACGCAGCTCGACGATCTCCTCGATCATCTCGAACTGTGCATCGGAACCCGGGTAGATGGTAAAGCCGATGGCCGTGCAGCCCAGACGCAGCGCGTCATCGACGCTGGCGGTGATCGCCTGATCCTTACCTGCGGTGCTCGACATCAGCGAGTTGGCGGAGTTCATCTTCAGGATTGTGGGGACCTGACCGGCATAGGTGTCAGCGCCCGCCTCAAGGAACCCGAGCGGCGCGGCATAGGCGTTCAGGCCTGCGTCGATGGCCAGCTGATAGTGGTAATGCGGATCATAGGCCGGGGCGTTCGGCGCATAGGTGCGGGCGGGACCGTGCTCCAGACCCTGATCGACGGGCAGGATAATCATCTTGCCGGTGCCCTTGAGGCGGCCGGTCATGAGCATCTGGCACAGCTTGCCCTTCACCCCCGGATTTTCGCCTTCGTAGTTGGACAGGATCTGCTGAACCTTGCGCGACGCCTTCATGATGTAGTCCTCGTGTGAAACCTCTGCATCCGGCGTAGCGAGCAGCAGGGCTTCACGCAATCATTCGACGCTAACAGTGGGCGCTCACATCTCGTATGGGGAGGCGATCAGCCGCCGAGGAGCGTCAACGCCCCCACCAGAACTGTGGCGAGGATGAACCCCGCGATTTTCTGGAAGTGGTAGAAATTCGCCACCCAGCGGTTGGGGCTATGATCGTAGCTCTCGAATCCCTGCGACAACGCGATCAGCGGCATAGCGTTTTCCAGCGAGTAGAAGAACCGCGCCCAGATCCCCCGGGCGCGCAGATCCGGCGACCAGCGCGCCAGTCCCCATCCCGCGAGCACCAGCGCCGCGAACCAGTAGAGCGCCCGCTCAGGGTAAACTCCAAAGCCCACAAAGACCTTCGAGGCCAGATCCACCAGCCAGTCGCTGGGGCGCTCCCGCGTTTTCATCCGGTGGCTCAGCCGGGCGTAATCCACCGCATCGGCGGCGCTCTCCGCCCCGATATCGCGCAAGGTCGTGGCGAGCTGCATATAGGGTTGCGGCACATAACCCTCGCCGGGACTATGGCCCGCGGGGACGGATTGCTCGACCCAGGCGATGAGAGGGGCCGCGTCGATGCGGGTGATGTCGCTGCCCAGATCGGTGCCATAGCCCCCCAGCCGGTCATAGGTGAAATTCGCCAGATCCACGGGCAGGGGGCGGGTCTCGTCCCCCTCCCGGATTTCCCAGGCCGCTCCCTTGCCCGGCATCGCGGCCTGCAAGGCCCCACATGGGCGTTGCGGAGGGAAAGAGAGGCGTAGTCTCTCCAAATGGTCGATTTCCAAGACGTATCTTTGAATGTGGTATCGCGGCCATCGGTAAGGAAAAGTGTCCTTTTGATTACCGCGTCGCTAATGTTGACCCTATCGGAAACCAGAGAACCGAATAGTTGCACACTGCCTCCAACCCTAGAGGATGACAATTCTATCCCACGTTTGAATAAGGCCGCTTCTTTAAGGAAGACATTGCCAGCAATAGAAGACTGCTCAAGGTTTAAAATACCGATGAAATTGGCGCTCTTCGCAGATAAATTGCCTCCGATTTGCGCGCCAATCATGCGAACATCATTTCTGAAATCTGCGCCGTCGTCGATGAAAAAGTCACCGTCCACAGCTATTCCATCGGCAAAGAATTTTCCAAAAACGTAAGTACCGCTAAAGCTCACCTGTCCTCTGATTCTTGATGCAATTAGGCGCACGTTCTTCGAGATGTGTGCACCTCGAACAAAAAGACCTCTACCGATGTACATGCCATCGGCGTTTAGTTTGCCTGATATGAAGACGGCGCTTGCGCCTAGGTCGCCGGAGATCTGCGCTCCGATTAGGTCGATATTTGTTAGGCGAGCGCCTTTAACAAACATGTCGCCTTTAACTATGATGCCTTCGGCATCGAGAGTACCGTTGCCGATGTCACTACCTTCAAAACTGATGTCGCCTTCGCTGGTCGCGTCGTATAATGCAACACCAGACTCCAGTCGGCTGTCTTCCAACCAAAGCGTTTGAGGAATATCTTGATCAGAAAGATCAAGCTTTCCCGCGACCCTCGCACATGTCACGCGAATGGCGGGGCGGGCGGGGGCGGTGGTGTAGGGGGTGCGGGTGGCGATGGTCTGGAGGAACGTCGCACTGAGCGTGCGCCCGGCGGGCCATTCGACGGGTTCGCCCTCCGGCACCCACGCCTCGCAGCCCGCGTCATCGCCGGAGAACCGCTGCATGTTGGCGATCCGGCCCGCACAGATTTCGGACCACGCCCATTTTTCCCCGTCGCTCCAGCTCTCACGCGGCGGGGCGGTACAGGGCTCTCCGGGGATGGTGCGCGGGGTCTCGGCCCAGACGGCGGGCGCGGTCAGGCAAAGGAACAGGAACAGGATCAAAGGCATGGGCATATCCGTGGGGCAATGCCCCTACGCTAGCCCCCTGTGCCGTCGTTCTCAATCGTCGCGTGCAAACGGGGCGTGGTTCAGCGTGCGGGCGGTGATCGGCAGCAGCAGGCTGCGGGGCAGGCGGGAGGCGAGCGCCAGCGCCTTGAACCGCCAGCCGGGGATCACCGTCCGCCGCCCCGCCATCATCCCGTCCCATCCGGCGCGGGCGCAGGTATCGGCGCTCATCATTTGCCGCCCGCCGCGCAGGTTTCCGGCGCGGAAGAAATTCGTGTCCACCGGGCCGGGGCAGAGGGCCGTGACGGTGATGCCACGCCCCTTTGTCTCCTGCCAGAGCGCCTCGGAGAGAGAGCGAAGATAGGCCTTCGTCGCGAAATAGATCGCCATATTGGGACCGGGAAGAAAGCCCGCGAGGCTCGCCACGTTCAGGATCCGGCCCGAGCCGCGCGCGATCATCTGGGCGGTGGCGCGTTTCGCCAAGTCGGTGGCGGCGACGAGATTGACCTCGATCATCTCCTGCTCCCGCGTCCAGGTGTCGGGCCGGGCGAAATCGCCCGAGCCGCCAAGGCCCGCGTTGTTCACGAGGATATCGACCTGACCCGCGTCCTCCCAGAGCTGCGCCCTTGCGCCTGCATCCGCCAGATCGGCGGGCAGGACGGTGGTCGGGCCGGGCAGGGCGCTGGCCAGCGCGTCGAGATCCCCGGCGTTGCGGGCGGTCAGGATCACGTGATGCCCCTCGCGCGAGGCTATGCGGCCAATCTCGGCGCCAATGCCCCGGGAGGCCCCGGTGACAAGCACCCGCTGCGGCGAGAGGCGATCCATGGTTCAGCCCTCCAGCGCGGCGACGCCGGGGAGGGTTTTGCCCTCCATCCATTCGAGGAATGCGCCGCCCGCCGATGAGATATAGGTAAAGTCCCCGGATACGTCCGCCTTGTTCAGCGCGGCCACGGTATCGCCGCCGCCTGCGACGGAGACCAGCGTGCCCGATTTGGTCAGGCGCGCGGCGGCCTCGGCGGCGGCATTGGTGGCGCGGTCAAACGGCTCGATCTCAAACGCACCCAGCGGACCGTTCCAGATCAGGGTCTTGCAGCCCTGCATGGTGGAGGTGATCCGGGCGACGGCATCCGGGCCTGCGTCGAGGATCATGGCATCGGCGGGGCAGGCATCGGCGGCAACGATCTCGTTGGCGGCCCCGGCCTTGAACTCGCGGGCGACGACCACATCGGCGGGCAGCAGGATCTCGCAACCGGCCTCATCCGCAGCGGCGAGGATCGACCGGGCGGTGTCCGCGAGATCGTGTTCGCAGAGGCTCTTGCCCACGTCTATGCCTTGCGCGGCGAGGAAGGTGTTGGCCATGCCGCCGCCGATCACCAGATGATCGACCTTGCGGATCAGGTTCGACAAGAGGTCGAGCTTCGTCGAGACCTTGGCCCCGCCGACCACCGCCATGACCGGGCGCTCGGGCTGGCCGAGGGCTTTCTCCAGCGCGGCGAGTTCTTCGGCCATCAGGCGACCGGCGCAGGAGGGCAGGAGGCGCGCGAGCCCTTCGGTGGAACCATGGGCGCGGTGCGCGGCGGAGAACGCGTCATTGCAGTAGACGTTGCCATTCGCTGCCAGCGCTTTGGTAAATTCCGGGTCGTTTTCGGTCTCGGCGGCATGGAACCGGGTGTTCTCCAGCAGGACGACACCGCCCTTGGCCACGGCTTCGGCAGCCGCTTCGCCGATGCAATCCGCGCCGAAGGTTACAGACTGACCCAGCGCCGACTCCAGCGCGGGCAGGATCTGGCGCAGGGACATTTCGGCAACCACCTGACCTTTGGGACGGCCGAAATGGGCCAGCAGGACCGGGGTGCCTCCGCCCGCGAGGATCGCCTGAACGGTGGGCACGATCCGGTCGATCCGGGTGGTGTCGGTCACCTGACCGTTCTCCACCGGAACGTTCAGATCCACGCGGGTCAGCACCCGCTTGCCGGTCAGATCCATGTCGTCGAGCGATTTCCAGGCCATGTGGCTCTCCTTGGTTCTTTGAGCGCGCTTGTCCTGTATCGGGGGCGGGACTGTCAATCTGGCTTGACCGGTTTTCGGAGGGGTCGGGACCCGCCCGGGGGCTTTCCCTCGGGCGACGGAGCCCCTAGGTAGAGGGCAAGCCTAACGTGGAGATATTCATGGCCGAGATCAAAGATCCCGAAAACACGATCCTCATCGAGCTGAAAGAGGGCCAGGTTGTCATCGAACTGATGCCCGATATCGCGCCCCAGCATTCCGAGCGGATGAAGGAACTGGCCCGCGCCGGAGCCTATGACAACGTGGTGTTTCACCGCGTGATCGATGGTTTCATGGCCCAGACCGGGGACGTGGCCAACGGCAATGCCGAGAAGGATTTCAACCTGCGCCGTGCGGGCACGGGTGGCTCCGATCTGCCCGATCTGCCTGCGGAATTCTCCCGCATTCCCCATGACCGGGGCACACTGGGGGCGGCGCGCAGCATGGATCCGAACTCGGCCAACTCGCAGTTTTTCATCAACTTCAATGACAACCATTTCCTCAACGGCCAGTACACCGTCTACGGTCGTGTCATCGAGGGCATGGAGCATGTGGACATGATCACCCGGGGCGAGCCGCCTGCGGACCCTGACCGGATGCTGAGCATGAAGGTGGCCGCAGATGCGTAACGTCATCCTGGCCCTGTGCCTCACGGCGAGCCCTGCGCTCGCCACCGGGCTCGACATCGAGGTCTCGGGCGAAGCCAACGGCACCATCCATATCGACCTGTTCGAAGATGTCGCGCCCGGCCATGTGGAGCGTCTGACCACCCTTGCTGCCGATGGCTCCTATGACGGGGTGGTGTTCCACCGCGTGATCGACGGTTTCATGGCGCAGACCGGCGACGTGGCCAATGGCAAGACCGGGGGCGACCTCTCCCGTGCGGGCTATGGCGGGTCGGATCTGCCGGATCTGGAACAGGAATTCTCCGACAAGCCGTTTATCCGCGGCACCGTAGGGATGGCCCGGTCGGGCAATTCCGTGGACAGCGCCAATTCGCAGTTCTTCATCATGTTCAACTCCGCCCCGCATCTCGACGGCCAGTATACCGTCGTGGGTGAGGTGACGTCGGGGATGGATGTGGTGGACGCGATCAAGCGCGGCAGTCCCCGCTCCGGCGCCATCAAGGGCGATCCGGATGTGATGTCGAAGGTCACCGTGACCGAGTGATCAGCTCTGCGGCACTCAGGTGCCGCAGAACGTGGCCTGAACGATTTCATCAGAACGCGGGGCTCGGGCGAGCTCCGCGTTTTCTGTGAACGGGGTGGCGAGCGCGGCGGTCAGACGGTCAAAAGGCTGCCGGTCGCCGGCCACCGCCGCCTCGATCATCTCTTCGATCCGGTGGTTCCGGGGGATAACAGCGGGGTTGGTGCGGTCCATCAGGGCGACCTGTTCCGCGGCGCTGGTCTCGTCGCGCGATCGCCGGGCCTGCCAGCGTGAGGACCATGCGTCAAAGGCGGGGCGGTCGGTGATGTGCTCTGCCGCCGTGCCATCGCCGAGCCCCCGGAATACGAGGGTAAAGTCGTCCTCACCCCGAGACATGATCTTCAGCAGATCCGAGGCCAGCGTGGCGTCCTCCTCCTCATCGCGTGTGAGCCCCAGCTTGGCGCGGAACAGCGCCGTCCAGCGATCGCGGAAGAGGGGCGCAAAGCCGTTGAGCACTTCTGTCAGGCGCGGGATCGCGGCCTCGGGATCGGGGAAGAGCGGTAGCAACGTGCTCGCGAGTTGCGACAGGTTCCACACGGCGATATCCGGTTGCTGATCAAAGGCATAGCGCCCGAACCTGTCAATCGACGAGAACTTCCGTGCCGGGTGGTATCCGTCCATGAATGCGCAGGGGCCATAATCAATCGTCTCTCCCGAGAGCGCCATGTTGTCGGTGTTCATCACCCCGTGGATGAAGCCCACCGACATCCAGCGCGCGATCAGATCCGCTTGCGCCGCGACGACGGCTGAGAGCAGCCCTTCGGGACCGTCCGCATCGGGATAGTGGCGGGCGATCACGTGGTCGGTGAGGGTTCGCAGCGCCTCCACATCCTGCCTCGCGGAGAAATACTGGAACGTGCCCACGCGGATATGGCTGGCGGCCACGCGGGTCAGGATCGCGCCGGGCAAAGGCGCCTCGCGCCAGACGGTTTCGCCGGTGGTGACAGCGGCCAGCGCGCGTGTCGTCGGGATGCCGAGAGCGTGCATCGCCTCGCTGACCACATATTCCCGGAGCACCGGCCCGAGCCAAGCGCGCCCGTCGCCCCCCCGTGACCACGGCGTGCGGCCCGCGCCTTTGAGCTGCACATCGCGCCGTCCCAGAGGCGTCACGATTTCACCCAGCAGGACTGCCCGGCCATCGCCCAGTTGCGGCACCCAGTTGCCGAACTGGTGTCCGGCATATGCGGCGGCCAGCGGGTCCGCGCCCTCAGGAATCTGGTTGCCGGAAAAGAGTTGCGCGGCGTCCGTGTCGCCCCAGTTGTCCAGGGTGAGGCCCAGATCAAAGGCCAGAGCGCGGTTAAGCGCGAAAAGCTCAGGTTCCGCCACAGGCGTTGGGGACTGGCGGGCAAAGAACCTGTCGGGCAGGAGGGCATAGCTGTTGTCAAAGGGGATTTTCATGGGACACGGGCTCGCGGCTGGGGACTGTCCAAAGGTAAGCACCCCGACGGCCCGCGCAAGTCACCGCAGACGGAGCGTCAGGCGCGGCGCGCGGTCTGGATCGGCACTCAGTCGGTGCAAAAGGCTGGTGCCCGTACGCAGGCCCGAGGTGGTGATCCGGCTGACGCCGTTCTTGCCCAGCATCTTTGCCAGCGCGGTCAGGGCTTCGGTTCCCATGCCACGCCCCCGAATGCCGGGGCGGATGTAGAGGTCTTCGAGATGCGCTTCGGTACCGCCCGCCTGAAGCGAGTGGCCAAAGCTGAGGCTGGCATAGCCCAGCGGGCTGGACGCCGGACCGATCAGGTAAAGAGCCCCGGGGACCTCGCCGGAAAGTAGCGCCTGCAGTGCCGCATCGCGGGCCTCCGGATCTGGCAAGAGCCCGGCCTCTTCGTGGCAGGCCGCAACGAGCCGTCGCACGCGCTCGGTGTCTTCGGGGCGGGCGAGGCGGAGGGAGGCGCTCATGACTGATCCTGCTGGGTGTGACGGATCAGCCGTAGAGGAGAACGCGCGGTTGCGCCAGCGACAAAGGTGGCGCTCAGAGCCGCGCCAGCCGGTCGGTCAGGAGCGCAAAGAACCCGTCAGCGTCGATGTCCCGGATAAAGAGTGTGTTCGGCGCCCGGTCGGTGACGCCCCACCAATCCGCGACGGTCATGCCCCGGGTCAGGGGAGAGACGCACTCGATCTCGACATTGATGTGCCGCCCGGAAAACAGCGCCGGGTCGAGCATCCAGGCGATGGTGCAGGGGTCGTGCAGTGGCGCACCTGCGGATCCGTATTTGTCCTTGTCATAGCGCTCGTAGAACTCGGTCATCTGCGCCACGGCCTGGCCGACCTTCGTGCCCAGCGCGCGAAAGGCGGCGTTGCGCTCAGGGGTCACCAGCGCCTTATGCGTCACGTCGAGGGGCAGGACCACCAGCGGCACGCCGGAGGTGAACACGATATGCGCGGCTTCCGGGTCCACATAGATGTTGAACTCGGCCGCCGGGGTGATGTTGCCCACCTCGAAATAGGCGCCGCCCATGAGGACGATCTCCTTGATCCTCGGTGCGATATCCGGGGCTTTGCGCAGGGCCAGAGCGATATTCGTCAGTGGTCCAATGGGCGCGAGAGTGATGCTGTGCTCTGGCTCCGCGCGCAACGTCTCGATGATGAAATCGACCGCGTGCTGGTCCTGCAAAGGCATGGTCGGTTCGGGCAGGTCCGGGCCGTCGAGGCCGGTCTTGCCGTGGACGTGCTCGGCAGTCACCAGCGTGTGGACAAGCGGATGATCGGCCCCGGCAAAGACCGGAATATCGGGGCGTCCGGCCAGTTCGCAGATCATCCGCGCATTGCGGGAGGTCAGCGCCAGCGGCACGTTTCCTGCCACCGTGGTGATCCCGAGGAGCTCGATTTCGGGGGAGCCCAGTGCCAGCAGGATGGCGATGGCGTCGTCTTGCCCGGGATCGGTATCAATAATGAGCTTCACAGAGGGGTCCTTTTGCGGCGGGGTTTGCGATCAAACACGGTATGCGATCCTAGGTTTATCGTCTTATTACCCTTGAGTATGCTTTGATAGTGGTCCGCCAGTGTTTCTGTCCCAAAAGATGGCGTCTTTTCCGCACTATAGCCTTTGTTGACGGGATCTTGCACCAACATAGAGCGGGTAGCGTAGAACCGGGCGATCTGTCCCATGTCAGCCTTGGGCCGCAGTGCGGGAAAGAGGCGGGCCAGCGCGGACAGCGTTCCGGTGACAGCAGTCAGAACGGACAGGGGAATACGTCGGACCGGAACCGGGCGCCCCAGCAGGTCGGACAGCAGAGCGACCTGATCCGTGGGAGTGAGGGCCGCGCCGGGGCCCCCGACGGGCAGGATGCGGCCGTGCATCTGGGGGTCTTCGAGGCAGAGCCGGACGTAGCGTGCCAGATCCCCGTCAGAGATAGGCTTGCACGCGGTCTGGCGGCCATCGCCAAAGACGAGGAAGGGTTTGCCCGCCCGCACCCGTTCAACCTGTCCTGAGAGCGACTTGAAGAACGCAGTGGGTCGGATGATGGCCCAATCGAGGCCCGACTGCATCAGCGCGTCCTCGGCAGCGAGCTTGGCCTGTTGAAAGGGCAGTTCTGCCTCCTGAACACAGATTGCCGACAGAAGAATGCCCTGGGCAAAGCCCGCCGCGTGCGCCTGACGGAATGCGTTGGCCGTCGCGACGTGGTCGATCCGCCAGGCCTCTTCCGGGGTGCCTGTGCGCGAAGCGAGACAGGAAATCAGCGCGGCGCCCGGCCCCTGGTCACTCAGGATCGCGGCAAGGCTCGCCGGGTCCTCCGGGTCCCAGATCCTTTGGGTGACATCTGTGCTAAGCTCCGGACAGTGGCGTCTGACGGGACAGGTGACGGCGTACCCTTCTGCGGCAAACTCCCTTGCCACAGCGGTGCCTATCGTTCCGGAGGCGCCCAACAGGACAATTTTCGCTATCTCTCGCGGCTCTGACATGTGTGTAGTCCTACATGGGCGAAATCAGCGAAGCGTGCAGGCCGGGACGGGTATTCGAGCGCCTTCAGAAAACAAAGGGATGCTCTCGATAGCTTGGGAGCAACCGCAGCGTTGGTCTGTGCCCGCCTCGCCGTCACGCCCCTGAGATTGCATCGAGAATCCGTGCCCAGGACCGGATACCGCGGTGGAAGCTCTCGACATCATACTTCTCATTCGGGCTGTGGATCTGGTCGTTGTGCCGGGCAAATCCCGCGAGGATTGTATCCATCCCGAGAATCGACTGAAAATATCCCGCTATCGGGATTGAACCACCCGCGCCGATGAAGACAGCCTCCTCGGGCCACTCCGCCCCCAGCGCCTGCCGAGCCTGTTCAAAAGCCGGGTCATCGATTCGCATCTGAGAGGCCGGTGAGGCGCCGTGCTCGTGGAACTCCACAGAACAGTCCGGGGGAACCTGCGCCCTGACCCAGTCGCGGAAGATTTCGCGCAGCCGGTGCGGGTCCTGCTGTCCAACCAGCCGGAATGAGATTTTGGCGGCCGCTTCGGCGGGCAGGACGGTTTTGAAACCCGCGCCAGCATATCCGCCCCGAATCCCGTTGATTTCAGCCGTCGGGCGGGACCAGATCTGTTCGAGCGGCGTGTAAGCCTGCTCGCCGGCCGGCTGCGCGAGCCCGACCGCCCCGAGAAAACCTTCGGCATCGAACCCGAGGCCGTCCCATTGGGCAGCCAGAACCGGATCAAGCTGAGGTACGCCATCATAGAAGCCGGGCAGGGTGACGCGCCCGGTCTCGTCACGGAGACCTGCGAGGATGCGTGTCAGGACATGGATGGGATTCGCCGCGATGCCACCAAAGCTGCCCGAATGCAGGTCCCGGTCGGCGGCGCGGATGATGATTTCTTCGCCAAGCAGGCCCCGGAGCTGGGTCACGATACCCGGCTGTCCATCCCGGTACAGAGCCGTGTCGCAGATCAGAGCAAGATCGCAGGTCAGCTCATCCTTATGCGCCTCAAGAAACGGTATCAGCGAGGGCGAGCCGGATTCTTCTTCGCCTTCGAAGAGAAAGGTGATGTTTCCTGGGAGGTTCCCATGAACGGCTTTCCATGCCCGGCACGCCTCGACAAAGGTCATCAGCTGGCCCTTGTCGTCGGACGCGCCCCGGGCGCGGATCACGCGGCCATCCGCGCCGGCCTCGACCACCGGTTCAAAAGGGGCGCTGTCCCAGAGTTCCAGAGGATCCACTGGCTGCACATCATAATGGCCGTAGAACAGAATCGATCGCCCTGGGCCGCCTGTCCGGCCCGTGACCATTGGATGGCCCGGCGTCTCCCGGAGCTCCGCCTCTGCGCCCAGGTCGCGGAGCTGATCGCGGAGCCATTCGGCTGCCTTGCGGGTCTCACCGGCATAGGCCGGATCGGTTGATATAGAGGGGATGCGCAGGAACGACAGGAGGCGGTCCAGAGAGGCATCCAGACCGTGGTCGATCTGTTCGAGGGTGGCATCGAGTGTCATAAAAACGGTCCGGCATTTAAACTTATTTCATCCTATCCGGAAACATTGCCGTGACAACGGGCGAACCACCAAAATCGGGAGAGTTTCGCCGAATGAGGTCCCTTGGCGGAATGACTGCGTGACTCTCGCGCGAAAATTGCTAATTTGCCCGGAAGACTGAAAGGGGCGTGCGAGACATTGACTTATGACGAGGGCCTGGACGCGGCGATCCAGAAGCTACACGACGAGGGCCGGTACAGGACCTTTATCGATATCGAACGTGAGCGTGGGAACTTCCCGCATGCGGTCTGGACGCGTCCCGATGGCGGTCAACAACCGGTTACGGTATGGTGCGGAAATGATTATCTCGGGATGGGGCAGCATCCGGACGTTCTGGCGGCCATGCACGAAGCTCTTGACGCGGTGGGTGCTGGCTCTGGGGGGACCCGGAATATCTCCGGGACAACAGTTTACCACAAACGTCTCGAGGCCGAATTAGCGGACCTTCATCAGAAGGAAGCTGCGCTGCTTTTTACCTCGGCCTATATCGCCAATGATGCGACCCTTTCGACCCTGCCGAAGCTGTTTCCCGGTCTGATCATCTATTCCGACGCCCTGAACCACGCTTCAATGATTGAAGGTGTGCGCCGCAATGGCGGAGCGAAGCGGATCTTCCGCCACAACGACGTGGCACATCTGCGCGAGCTTTTGGAAGCCGATGACCCGAAGGCGCCGAAGGTCATCGCCTTTGAGAGCATCTACTCCATGGATGGCGATTTCGGGCCGATTGAAGAGATCTGTGATCTGGCGGATGAATTCAATGCGCTGACGTATATCGATGAAGTGCACGCAGTCGGGATGTACGGCCCCCGGGGTGCGGGCGTGGCCGAGCGGGATCGGTTGATGCACCGGCTCGACATTATCAATGGCACGCTCGCCAAAGCCTATGGAGTGATGGGCGGCTACATCGCAGCCTCAGCAAAAATGTGCGATGCGATCAGGTCTTACGCGCCAGGCTTCATCTTCACGACCTCTCTGACCCCTTCGGTTGCCGCCGGAGCGACGGCATCCGTGCGCCATCTAAAAACCGATCAGAGCCTCCGCGACGCCCAGCAGGCGCAAGCGCGGATTCTCAAGGCCCGGCTAAAGGGGCTGGGTTTGCCGCTGATCGATCACGGCAGCCACATCGTCCCGGTCCACGTGGGCAACCCGGTGCACTGCAAGATGATGTCGGACGCGCTGCTGACCGATCACGGGATCTACGTCCAGCCGATCAATTTCCCCACTGTGCCGCGCGGGACGGAGCGTCTGCGCTTTACACCGTCGCCGGTGCACGGGCCGGACGAAATGGACAAGCTCGTTCATGCACTTGATGCGCTTTGGTCTCATTGTGCGCTGAATCGCGCCGAAATTCCGGCTTGATCGTAATTCTTCAGTGTTCAGAACTGCCAGCATCCCTTATGCTCGTGGTAATGAAAGCAGTGTAGACTTTGCACCTGCAGCGTGCGTAAAGCCGCTCTGGACAAAAGTGTGTGAGGCGACAGATGATTGGTCGATTCCGGCAATCGGAGACAGTTGAGATTGCCGAGCCGAAGAGCTACGACGATTTCAAGGTCAGTCTGGGCGACGTTATGCGTGGCGAGAGGGCGACTTTGGGTAAGTCGTTGCTCGATGTTCAGCGCGACCTGAAGATCAAAGCCACCTACATCGCAGCCATCGAAAAGGCCGATCCGACTGCGTTCGAGACGCCCGGATTTATCGCGGGGTATGTCCGCTCCTACGCGCGCTATCTTGGTCTCGATACCGAATGGGCGTTCAAGGTGTTCTGCGAAGAGTCCGGATTTGCGCCCGCCAGCGGAATGAGTGAGACGGGATCTATCTCTCGGAAGTCGACCGCCGGACTGGGGCAAAGCAGCCCGTTCGGCTCGCATAACCTTGCTGTCGCTCCGGCGGCAGATGGGTTCTTTGCACGATTAGAGCCGGGGGCGATCGGGTCGCTGGTTGTGGTGGCCGGGCTGATCGGAGTTCTGGGCTTTGGCGGCTTTAAGCTTTTGAACGAAGTGCAGAAAGTTCAGCTCGCTCCCGTCGATCAAACGCCGGAACTGACGGCTGTTGTTGATCCGCTCGAAGGTGTTGCCGGCCTCAATTCAGCCGCGGATGATCCCGCCGCCGAGGCCGTTGAGGCTGGATTTGACCGTCTTTATCGGCCTGAGGCGCTGGATGTTCCAGTGCTCGTCGCGCGCGACTCTCCCATCGGATCCATCGACCCGATGACCCAAGGGATGTTGGCGGACCTCGCGCCTCCCACCGCGCCGAGCGCGGCAGAATTGTCCGAGATCCGTTTGGTCTCCGCACCTGACCGCCCGGCTGTGAGCCCGCAAAGCCCGATCTTGGTGGATGCAGGGCAGGCTGCGCCCGGTGCGCCGCAGGTCTTTGCCGGGTCCGTCCCGGAGGTCGTGGTGATCGCGGTGCGCCCTTCCTGGGTGCGGGTTCGGGCGGCTGATGGAACGACGATCTACGAAAAGACCATGCAGGAGGGCGACCGGTTTGTCCTGCCCAAGACCGAAGACCCCGCGACATTGCGGACGGGCGAATCGGGCGCGATTTACTTTGCCGTGAACGGGACCGCTGTGGGTCCTGCGGGCGCAGCTGGTCAGGTCACGGGCGGGTTGGAACTGTCGGCGGAAAATCTCTCCAACAGCTATGAAGTCGCTGATTTGGACGCAGATACGGCGTTGCAACGGGTCGTTGTCGCGCTGCGTCAGGAGCAATCCGAGCTTCCCCCCGGCGCCGAAGCCGCGAGTGCGGATATTGCAGAGTAGGACTCTCCGCCCCGTTGGGCTTGGCATGGCGGAGCAGACGGCATAGGTCTGCTGCTGACAACGTCGCCGGAGCATTCTCATGTCGCTGAACCACGTCCGCCCGTGGAAAAATATCTATCGCCGCAAATCTCGCCAGATCATGGTCGGCTCCGTACCGGTTGGGGGCGATGCACCGATCGCGGTGCAGACAATGACCAACACCAATGGCCATGATGCTGCGGCGACCCTGCGTCAGATTGAGGCTTGTGCCGAGGCGGGGGCCGATATTGTCCGCGTCTCCTGTCCGGATCAGGAAACAACCAGGGCGATGCATGAGATTTGCCGCGAGAGCCCCGTGCCCATCGTGGCGGATATCCATTTTCACTACAAACGGGCGATTGAGGCTGCTGAGGCCGGCGCCGCATGTCTGCGGATCAATCCCGGCAATATCGGTGACGACACCCGGGTCAAGGAGGTCATCCGCGCGGCGAAGGATCATGGCTGCTCCATCCGTATTGGAGTGAACGCGGGGTCGCTGGAAAAGCATCTGCTCGAAAAATACGGTGAGCCGTGCCCCGATGCGATGATCGAAAGCGGGCTCGACCACATCAGGATCCTGCAGGATAACGATTTTCACGAGTTCAAGATCAGCGTGAAGGCGTCGGACGTATTCCTCTCGGCGGCGGCCTATCAGGGGCTCGCCGAGGCGACAGATGCGCCGATCCATCTCGGAATCACCGAGGCGGGTGGCCTTATGAGCGGCACGATCAAATCCGCCATCGGCCTCGGCAATCTGCTCTGGATGGGGATCGGCGATACGCTGCGCGTGAGTCTCAGCGCTGATCCGGTCGAAGAGGTCAAGGTCGGCTACGAGATTCTTAAGGCGCTGGGGCTCCGGCATCGCGGTGTGAACATCATCTCATGCCCGTCCTGTGCGAGACAGGGCTTTGACGTGATCAAAACCGTCGAAGCGCTCGAAGACCGGCTGGCCCACATCAAGACGCCCATGTCGCTCTCGATCATCGGCTGCGTAGTAAACGGGCCGGGTGAGGCGCTGATGACCGATGTGGGCTTTACCGGCGGCGGTGCCGGATCTGGCATGGTGTATCTGGCCGGCAAGCAGAGCCACAAGCTGTCGAACGACCAGATGATTGATCACATTGTCGAACAGGTGGAACGCAAAGCCGCCGAAATCGACGCCGCCGAGGCGCAGGCGGCGGAGTAAACAATTCGATAGCGAAGCAGACACGTTGCGCACATATACGTCTTTTTAGCGCAACGCCGTGCTGCTCTTGGACAATTCTTTCAGAAGGGGGAACCCTGAAGATCTGTTGACTTGGCCGACGCACTAAGGATCTACAGCCAGATTGCGACACCTAAATTGATAATTGTGGCGATGGTAACGATGACTGTAAGCAAGAACGAGGACGAAACCGCTCGCGCGGTATGGGCGCTTGTGGCGGGTGTTGTGCGCTGATGTGAGCAACGTAGATTTTGCGAACTGACGCACCTGTCTGACGATTGGGACCTTCTCAATCTGACGACAGGAGGTTTCGATGTCAGATCATTATGTTCCCAAACTACGCCAGCGCTTTCTCGAAGACATGCAGATCAAAGGGCTGCAACCGAAGACGCAGACGATGTATCTGCGAGCGATGCGGGAGTTCACGCGGTATCTGGGCCATTCACCGGATAGCGCGACACCGGAGGAGCTTCGGGC
>NZ_VFSV01000160.1 GCF_007004065.1 Palleronia caenipelagi
AGCTTCGCGCGGTGGATGATCTTGCGATAGTCCCCACTGGCATATTGCATGCCGCAGTCCGAATGCAGGATCAGGCCCGGGAGCGGACCGCGCCGGTCCAGGGCCATCCAGAGCGCATCACAGCAGAGCTCCGCTTTCAGATGTTCGGCCATGGACCACCCCACGATTTCGCGGGACGCATGCGCCATTGTCCTTGGAGTTGCCCATCGCGGCGCCACCGGTCGGAGCCCGATGGGCGACGGCGGACAAAGGCACATTCCTTGACCGCAGCGAGGTAGAGCCAGCCCTCGCCGGTACCGACATAGGTGATGTCGGCCAGCCAGACGGTGTTCTGGGTGGTGCAGTGAAACGCCCGCTGCAGCAGGTTCGGCGACGGGGTCAGCTGGTGATTGCTGTTTGTGGTGACCGGCTTGCGGCGCTTGCGCGGACGGGCTGAGATCCTGTTTTTCTGCATTATTCTGGCTACACGACGTTCTGAGACGCTCTCCCCGTCAGCGCATGGATCCCGGTGGATGCGTTTGGACCCGTAGCGCCCCTTGCTGGCTTTGAAAAAATGGCTGATCCGCTCCAGCAGTGCCTTGTCCCGTGCCGCACGCCGCGCCTTCCGACTTTCACGGGCTGCCTCACCGGCGCCGTGACCATAAAACCAACTGCGCGACAGGCGGACCAGCCGGCAAAGTGTAGAAACCGCGTTCTCCCGCTTACGCGGCCCCACTGGGGCCACGGTCAGTCGAACTGAGCTTTGTG
>NZ_VFSV01000161.1 GCF_007004065.1 Palleronia caenipelagi
CTGGCCCGGCTTACCCTTCTGGATGGACGTCCTGCGCGGCCTGAAGGCGCGTGGGCTGGACGGCACCAAGCTTGTGATCAGCGATGCCCACAGCGGCCTCAGGGCGGCCATCGAGCGCGTGTTTGAGGGTGAGCCTGCGAACGGGCAGCGCTGCCGCGTCCACTGGATGCGCAATGCGCTCGCCCATGTGTCACGCGGCCAGCACACCGTGGGTGCCGCACTCGCCATCGGGCTCGAACCAATGGCGCCTCAATGGCTCGTTCCGCCAGGCCTTCGATCAGCCCGATCGCAAACAGGCGGGCGAAACCTGGCGCCGCGTCGCAGACCAGCTCCGCTCTCGCTGGCCCAAACTGGCCGGGCTGATGGATGCCAGTGAGCACGACGTCCTGGCCCACATGGCCTTCCCGCGCCAGCACCGCACCAGGTTACACAGCACCAACCCGATCGAGCGCCTCAACAAGGAGGTCAAACGCCGCGCCGATGTCGTCGGGTTCGGGCCCTCCTTCGAACCGATGGCAGTCCGGCCCTCACTCCCGAACGAAGCCTCAATCATTCGCCTGATCGGTGCTGTGCTGTTCGAGCAGAACGACGAATGGCAGACCGCCAGCCGCTACATGCAGGTCGAAGCCTTCACCCAGATCGACCACGAGCAGACCGATCCCATTCTCAGCATCACGACACAAGCCACCTGATCATGACCTCAGGCCACCCGACCAATTACAACACCTTGACGGACGTGACCC
>NZ_VFSV01000162.1 GCF_007004065.1 Palleronia caenipelagi
GCCAGGCGGCCCGCGATGACCGCCGCGAGCGGCGCTCTGCACGGGACGACGTGCTTCTGGCAAAAATTATGCGGGTCTTCAAAGCCAGCAAACACCGCTACGGGTCCAAGCGTATCCACCGGGATCTGTGCGCTGAGGGGGAGCACGTCCCGGAGCGGCGCGTGGCCAGAATAATGCGCGAAAGCAGGATCTCAGCCGGCCAGCGCAAGCCACGCAAGCCGGTGACCACGAACAGCAATCATAAGCTGACGCCGTCGCCCAACCTGCTGCTGGAGGCATTTCACTGCACCACCCCGAACACCGTCTGGCTGGCGGGTATCAGCTATGTCGATACCGGCGAGGGCTGGCTCTACCTGGCAGCGGTCAAGGAAGGTGCCTTTGTCCGCCGTCGCCCATCGGGCTCTGACCAGTGGCGCCGCGATGGGCAACTCCAAGGACAATGGCGCATGCGACCCGCGAAATCGTCGGCTGGTCCATGACCGATCACCTGGGCGCAGAGCTGTGCTACGACGCGCTCCGGATGGCCCTGGACCAGCGCGGCCCGGTCCCGGGCCTGATCCTGCATTCGGACCGCGGCATGCAATATGCCAGCGGAGACGACCGCAAGATCATCCACCGCGCCAAGCTGGCTCAATCCATGAGCCGCAAGGGTCAGTGCCTCGGGTTCAAGCTGGTCCGCGCCAGCGGATCGAACGATCCGGGGGATCGTTTGAAGGCGCAGAACGCCCCGATGGAGAG
>NZ_VFSV01000163.1 GCF_007004065.1 Palleronia caenipelagi
AGGGAGCCGCTTCCCGGCTCCCCAAACATGCCGGGAAGCGGCGGGGGACGGATCGGGAATGGGTCGGCCGTTCTGGGCCGTGCGGTAGTGTGATCGCCCCCGTCTTTTCTCATGACCTGAACGGATAGCAGGGCTTTGGGCCTGCATGACAAGCAGAGGTAAGGAAAAGACAGATGCAGGATATCATCGGTATCGATATCTCGAAAGACCAGCTGGACACRTACCGTCTCTCGGATCGCCAGCACGCGGTCTTTGATAATGACAAGACCGGCTTCAAGGCCCTTCTGAAGTGGATTGGCAGTGCCGGAGAATTGCGGCTCGTCTACGAGCCAACCGGCCCGTATCACCGCGGGATGGAGGACGCACTGGCCAAGGCGGAGCATGCGCTCGTCAAGGTCAATCCCAGGCAGGCGCGCCGCTTTGCCGAAGCCACGGGMACCCAGGCCAAGACCGATCGGGTCGATGCCATGCTGTTGGCCCGCATGGGACTTGCGCTTGATCTGCCATCACGTCCGGTGCGCGGRGAGATGATGAACGATCTCAGAGAGCTACATGTGGCCAGGTTGGCGCTTGTCAAAGAACGGACAGCTGCGAGCAACCGAGCCTCCGCAGCTCAGAACAATGTCCTCAAACGCCAGTCAAAGGCCCGGTTGGCGTTTATCGAAAGGCAACTTTCCGAGTTGGAGGAGGCGATCACAGGCCTCATTGCCGCGGATCCAAACTTGTCCGCACGCCG
>NZ_VFSV01000164.1 GCF_007004065.1 Palleronia caenipelagi
CGGCGTGCGGACAAGTTTGGATCCGCGGCAATGAGGCCTGTGATCGCCTCCTCCAACTCGGAAAGTTGCCTTTCGATAAACGCCAACCGGGCCTTTGACTGGCGTTTGAGGACATTGTTCTGAGCTGCGGAGGCTCGGTTGCTCGCAGCTGTCCGTTCTTTGACAAGCGCCAACCTGGCCACATGTAGCTCTCTGAGATCGTTCATCATCTCTCCGCGCACCGGACGTGATGGCAGATCAAGCGCAAGTCCCATGCGGGCCAACAGCATGGCATCGACCCGATCGGTCTTGGCCTGGGTTCCCGTGGCTTCGGCAAAGCGGCGCGCCTGCCTGGGATTGACCTTGACGAGCGCATGCTCCGCCTTGGCCAGTGCGTCCTCCATCCCGCGGTGATACGGGCCGGTTGGCTCGTAGACGAGCCGCAATTCTCCGGCACGGCCAATCCACTTCAGAAGGGCCTTGAAGCCGGTCTTGTCATTATCAAAGACCGCGTGCTGGCGATCCGAGAGACGGTAYGTGTCCAGCTGGTCTTTCGAGATATCGATACCGATGATATCCTGCATCTGTCTTTTCCTTACCTCTGCTTGTCATGCAGGCCCAAAGCCCTGCTATCCGTTCAGGTCATGAGAAAAGACGGGGGCGATCACACTACCGCACGGCCCAGAACGGCCGACCCATTCCCGATCCGTCCCCCGCCGCTTCCCGGCATGTTTGGGGAGCCGGGAAGCGGCTCCCT
>NZ_VFSV01000165.1 GCF_007004065.1 Palleronia caenipelagi
TAGCGTATGACGCCGGAATGCGACAATCATGGCCTCCTCCGCTTCGGTGAGAACGGTCGAACGCGGCTCCCTCGGCCCAGTCTTCAAGTCCTCCACCGTCGCCCGCTTGCGCCACTTCGCGACGGTCTTGGGATTGATGCCCAGCTCCTTGCTCAGCTGCGCGAGCGAAGCTTGCGATCGCTGTATTGCAGCTCTGACAGCGTGCGTGGTCGAGGCGCTCCCGTGACGAACTTGTCCCATAATGCTTCCTTCCATTCCTGAGAAAGGATCACACCATCAAACCGTGGGATCAAACACCTTCTGTATCTCCGCTTTGCTATTCCAGGCCCGTCCGCAACCTTGGCCGAGGTCGCTGACGGGGTGGTGCGCGACGTCTGACCCTTGAGGCATGACCACGTTCTCTGGCTTGACGGCACCACCTCTCTTCATCGTCTCGATTAGAGGTGGTCCTTGAAATTCGACCAGTTTGCCGCCGTGCTAAGCTATAGCATTGGTTTCATTTCAGGCGGCAACCTTCAGGTCCGGAGATTGCCTGTCATAGGCCTCGTCCGGCGTCATGATCCCATGTGATGAGTGCGGGCGTCTTTTGTTGTAGTAGCTGATCCAGTCACCGATCCCGTCCCGGGCTTCGGAACCTGTTTCGAAGGCGTTCAAGTAGACGCATTCGTATTTGAGGGATCGCCAGAGCCGCTCGATCATCCGGTTGTCGATCCAGCGGCCCCGGCCATCCA
>NZ_VFSV01000166.1 GCF_007004065.1 Palleronia caenipelagi
ACACGATGTCGGCCGCATTTATGTCCCTCGCGAGCCAAGTGCCGGACCATCTGGCGTGAGCCATACCATGGCGTCTCGAGGAACTGACGATCGATGATTTCCATGAACTTCAGGTTCTCGGGGCTTTCCCCACGCGGCTGGTAGTAGAGGGTTGAGCGTGCCAGTGACAGCAGGCTGCATTGCCGCCGGACGCTGAGATCGGGATTGTCTTTCTTCACCGCTTTTTGCCTCCAGTGCCGGGGATGAGACTGGAGGCTTCCAACAAAAAATCCCGTTCCACGACCAGCTGCCCGATTTTGGCTGATCAGCCCCACTTGAGTGGTCCAATTTGATTGTTAGTGCATGACGGGCCTCCGGTCCATCGTGACGACGGTTTCCGGGGCCGGTGGGCGGTAGCCTAATGCGCTGTGTGGTCGTTTCGTGCTGTAGTGTTTCCTCCATTGTTCGATCAGGATCTGCGCCTCGCGCAGGCTGTAGAAGGTTTCGCCATTCAGGAACTCGTCGCGGAAACGGGCGTTGAAGCTTTCGCAGTATCCGTTCTCCCAAGGCGATCCAGGTTCGATGTAAGCCGTTTTCGCGCCGACAGCTTTGATCCAGTCCTGTACGGCTTGAGCAACGAACTCCGGGCCGTTGTCAGACAGAATGAATGCTGGCACGCCGCGCAGGATGAACAGGTCGCTCAGCACATCGATGACGTTGCCTGAGTTCAACTTCCTGTCGACA
>NZ_VFSV01000167.1 GCF_007004065.1 Palleronia caenipelagi
CAGCCGCGTGGGGAAAGCCCCGAGAACCTGAAGTTCATGGAAATCATCGATCGTCAGTTCCTCGAGACGCCATGGTATGGCTCACGCCAGATGGTCCGGCACTTGGCTCGCGAGGGACATAAATGCGGCCGACATCGTGTGCGGCGGCTGATGCAGCTCATGCGGTTGGTGCCTATCTACCAGGAACCGAAGACCAGCAAGAAGCACCCGGAGCACAAGATATATCCATATCTTCTGAAGGACTTACCCATCCCCCGACCTAACCAGGTCTGGTGTGCTGACATCAGCTACATCCCGATRCGCCGGGGGTTTCTCTATCTCRTGGCCATCATGGATTGGCACAGCCGGAAGGTGCTGAGCTGGCGGCTCTCGAACAGTTCGGCATGAGGCCGCCATAGGTCTGAGGACTATGCCGGACGGACGCGGGGTTCTGCGTCGAGGCTTTGAAAGAARCGCTGGCTCGATACAGCACCCCCGAGATTTTCAACACCGATCAAGGATCCCAATTCACCAGCACCGACTTCACCGACGTGCTGCGCGACGCAAAGATCAAAATCTCGATGGATGGCCGGGGCCGCTGGATCGACAACCGGATGATCGAGCGGCTCTGGCGATCCCTCAAATACGAATGCGTCTACTTGAACGCCTTCGAAACAGGTTCCGAAGCCCGGGACGGGATCGGTGACTGGATCAGCTACTACAACAAAAGACGCCCGC
>NZ_VFSV01000168.1 GCF_007004065.1 Palleronia caenipelagi
CGACACGCGCGACGTTCCGAAACGTTCAGTTCTGCACGAACACGATCAATGCAGGTACGGCGACGAGCGGGGCTCAGAAGTTTCCCTTTGCGGCCTCCGCCAGGATCAGCTTGTCCAGGGTCAGATCCGAAACAGCCTTGCGCAGCCGCTCATTCTCTTTCTGAAGACGCTTTAGTTCCTTCAATTGGTCCGTGCCCATTCCACCGTACTTTTTCTTCCAGCGGTAGAACGTCTGTTCAGTCACGCCGATCTGGCGGATCGCATCCAGACGCGGCATCCCTTGCCCCGTCAGAACCTCACCCTGCCGTAACTTCGTAACAATCTCTTCTGGCTTTGGTCGCTTGTTTGCCATCTGTTTCCTCCGTTTTCCTGAACATAGCGGAGGACCACTTCAGTGGGGAAAGACCAGGTCGGTCTGACGACAGGACACCCAATGCCATTCAAGCACAACGCATCACGACGGGACAAGTTTGCGAAGGCGAAGTACCGGGTCACGAACTGGGCCGGATACAACGAGAGTCTCCGCCAGCGCGATGACGTGACGATCTGGCTCAGCGAAGACGCGATGGCCAGATGGAGCCCACCGCCCGCTGGTATGCTCGGTGCGCAGCGGCGGTATTCGGACATGGCGATTGAAATCTGCCTGACCTTGCGCGTCGTGTTCGGACTGGCGCTTCGTCAAACGCAGGGCTTCGTTCGAAGTCTTT
>NZ_VFSV01000169.1 GCF_007004065.1 Palleronia caenipelagi
TGCTGTTTGTGGTGACCGGCTTGCGCGGCTTGCGTTGGCCGGCTGAGATCCTGTTTCCCCGCATTATTTTGGCCACGCGCCGCTCTGAGACGCGCTCGCCATCAGCGCCCAGATCCCGGTGAATGCGTTTGGAGCCGTAGCGGTATTTGCTTGCTTTAAAGAAGTGCCTGATCCGCTCCAGCAACGCCACGTCTTGTGCCGCACGCCGCGCTTCCCGGCCTTGACGGGCCGCCAAGCTCGCGTCGTGACCATAAAACCAACTGCGTGACAGGCGGACCAGCCGGCAGAGTGTCGAAACCGCGTATTGAGCTTTGTGGGCAGTGATGAAAGCGTGCTTATTCATCGTGGTTTCACCGCCCGAGACGCGAAAAAAGCGGAGGCTTTCTGGAGGATCTCATTCTCCTCCGCGAGACGCTTATTCTCTTTGCGAAGCCGCTCCAACTCAGCCGCATCAGCCCTTTGGCGGCGCTTCGCTTCCATCGAGCCGAACGCCTCAATCTCCAGCCGCCAGGTTTTCAACTGCGTGCCGGTGATCCCCAGCTCTTTCGCGACGCTGCCCTGCGTCGCGCCTGGCTCATAAAGCCGTTCAACCGCTGCAGCTTTGAATTCGTCCGTGTATTTCCGTCGATGTCGTCCCATCTCGTGCTCCTCTCGTGGACAGGGGTAAAGTACCCCGCTGTCCGGAGACAGGGACGAAGATCA
>NZ_VFSV01000017.1 GCF_007004065.1 Palleronia caenipelagi
TCGGCGTGGCAGGGCGACCGGTCTGCGACAGGAACAACCCGGCCCGTTCCCGCTCGAACACCTCCCGGTCGATCAGAGCGGCGAGCTTCACCAGTTCGTGGCGCATGTCGATCATCCCGACCCGTCGCGCGCGCAGCAGATCATCCTGCTCCGGGGAAGGCTTTCCGGGCTTCATATCGCAGCTCGAAATTGCAGGGGTCCGGCTGCAAAAATACCAAATGCTGCGCCTGAAACCTGACGGAGACACTGTGTTATATCGCAAAAACAATGGGATGGGTGTTGTTCAGGGCGAACCAATTATCCTGACCCGAACCGGGGGGCGACGGGCAAGGTCACGGCCCGCTACCGCGCACTAAAAGACGTCTGGCAGGCGTGCCCCTCGAAAGCCAGATGCTGCCCCAACGCCGATGCCAGACAGATCACGCGCGAAGAGCATGAAGACGCCCGCCAGGTCGCCCGGGATCTGGCTGAGACCGACGACTATGTCATCGCGATGAAGCTGCGAAAGAAAGTCGAGATGCTCTTTGCCCACCTCAAACGCATCCTCGGGCTGGGACGACTTCGATTACGCGGCCCATGCGGCGCTAGCGACGAATGCCTCCTCGCCGCAACAGCCCAGAACCTCCGCAAACTCGCCAAGATCTTCCCCGCACCGCAGCATCTGCGGGAAGCCTGATCAGAAAAGGCACTCGCGCCGTCCTCAGATCGACTGTTTCTGCGCTCGCAATGCGTTGTTTTTTCGCAGAATCAGCCAATAGCTAGTGCTCCCGTGGATGGCCTCCTTCGCCCCGAGGCCGGGCTTGAGTGACGGAGAATTCGGCACGCTGACAGAATAGCTGCAGATAGATAGAACGGATCTGGCGAGACGAATCGTCTCTGAGGACCGGCCGCTGGCGGTCGGGTTGAACCGGCGTAATGGGACGGTGGGGCGGTGCTAGCCTAAATGGCTCGGCAGATCCGTGTGGCCCGTTCACAGAATTATTGGATTCGGCCTTCAAATTGGTGGGACACGGTTCTTTTATGCCATTGAAATATAACGGGCATATAGTGGTCCGCGCAAAATATTAAGATATTGATATTGGACCAGAAAATAACCTTTTGGTAGGCCCGGAGGGACTTGAACCCCCAACCAAAGCGTTATGAGCGCTCTGCTCTAACCAATTGAGCTACAGGCCCGCCTCCTCACGGGTTAGCAGAGCCTTTCGCCACATGGAAGACGCTCAAAGAGGCATTTCGTCGGTGACATCCATTGGTTCGACGCTGGCCGTCGCGTTGGCGGTCGGTTGGGTGCCGTCGAGCCCAAGGATCTGCGACAACAGCGCAAACTTACGCTGTTCGTCATCAGTGAAGGTCGACGGGTCATTGTCGATCTCGGCGAGCGTGCGGACGTCGTCTGCGCTCTGTACTTCCAGAATATCGGATTGCGCAAATGCGGCGGTGGGCAGGCAAAGAGCTAAAGCAAAGAGTGCGGGTTTCATGGCAGTGATCCCTGGTTGGTCTATGCCTTCAAAACGCCACATTTGCGGTTTGGTTCCCTCGCCTGTTGCTGATTTTTTGTCCGCGCTGTAACGGAGCCGGGACAGCGACAGGAGAACACCGATGGCCAAAGAGTCCGAAGGTCTGAGCTATGCCGAGGCCGGCGTCGATATCGAAGCGGGCAATTCCCTTGTGCGGCGGATCGGCCCCGCTGCAGCCCGCACCGCGCGGAGCGGGACCATGGACGGGCTGGGCGGCTTTGGCGCCATGTTCGACCTGAAGGCTGCCGGCTATGAGGACCCGATCCTTGTGTCCGCCACCGACGGGGTTGGGACCAAGCTTCGCATCGCTATCGATACGGGCGAAGTGGCGGGCGTCGGTATTGATCTCGTCGCCATGTGCGTGAACGATCTGGTGTGTCAGGGCGCCGAACCGTTGTTTTTCCTCGACTATTTCGCCACCGGCAAACTCGATGTGGACGAAGCGGCGAAGGTTATCGAGGGGATTGCCGAGGGGTGTCAGACCGCCGGGGCCGCGCTGATCGGGGGCGAGACCGCCGAAATGCCGGGTATGTACGGGGCGGGTGATTTCGATCTGGCTGGCTTTGCCGTGGGTGCCATGGAGCGCGGTGGACACCTCCCGAGCAGCTTGGCTGAGGGTGACGTGATTATCGGCGTGGCGAGCAACGGGGTCCATTCCAACGGCTATTCGCTTGTTCGTCGGATCGTTGAGCATGCAGGGCTGGGCTGGGACTCGGATGCACCGTTTGGCGAAGGATCGCTGGGCGCGGCCTTGCTTGCGCCGACCGCCATCTACGTGCAGCCTGCGCTGGCCGCCCATCGGGCCGGTGGCGTCCGCGGCTTCGCGCACATCACCGGCGGTGGTTTGACGGAAAACCTGCCGCGCGTTTTCCCCGATGGGCTGGGGGCACAGATCGACCTGTCGAGCTGGGATCTGCCGCCTGTCTTCCGCTGGCTCGCCGAGGCCGGCGGCGTGGCAGAGGCCGAAATGCTCAAGACCTTCAATTGCGGCATCGGTTTCTGCGTTGTGGCTGACCCGGACCGGGCGGAGTCGATCATCGCGGGTTTCGCCGAAGCGGGCCATGATGCCCGGGTCATCGGGTCAGTGACCGGAACCGAGGGCGTCGCATATGAGGGGGCGCTGTTGTGAAACGCGTCGCCATCCTGATCTCTGGAGGCGGGTCGAACATGCTCCGACTCGTCGAGAGCATGGAGGGCGATCACCCGGCGCGCCCCTGTCTGGTGCTGTCCAATGATCCTGAGGCGGGTGGTCTGGCCAGGGCTGAGGCTTTGGGGGTGCCGACAGCAGCAGTGGACCATCGCCCGTTTGGAAAAGATCGCGCAGCATTCGAGGCAGCCTTGTCCGGACCGCTGGAGGCCGCTGCGCCGGACCTGATCTGTCTGGCGGGCTTCATGCGAATTTTGACGCCGGGATTTGTCTCGAAATGGGCCGGGCGGATGCTGAATATCCACCCATCTCTGCTGCCGAAATATACAGGGCTCCATACCCATGCCCGCGCCATCGCGGCCGGAGATACCGAGGCGGGCTGCACGGTTCATGAGGTTACCGCCGATCTGGACGAAGGCCCGATCCTCGGGCAGGCGCGCGTGCCGGTGCAACCGGACGATACGCCCGACACACTGGCCGCGCGGGTGCTGACTGCTGAGCATCGTCTGTACCCCGCCGTGTTGCGGCGTGTGGCCGGGGGGAACCGGGAGCTGCTCACCCTCTGAGCGAAAGCAGTGGCGCGAACACGCCAGCCCATCGGAACTTGGCCGCACAGCCTTCCTTTCGTCCCGCCGAGGATTTATCAGAGCGGGAACATAAGGAGGGCCGCGCGCGCCATGATCACCATCACCAAGACCGAAGATCTTGCACGCTTTTGCGAGCGGGCTCGCAGCCAGCCATATGTGACAGTCGACACGGAGTTTCTGCGCGAGCGGACCTATTATTCCAAACTCTGCCTCGTCCAGCTGGCCATTCCCGGGAACAGTGAAGAAGACGCGGTCCTGGTGGACCCTCTGGCCGGGGATCTGTCGCTGGAGCCGCTTTACGAGCTCTTCCGCGACACCTCGGTGGTCAAAGTCTTCCACGCGGCGCGGCAGGATATAGAGATCTTCGTCCACGACGCCCATGTGGTGCCCGAGCCGCTTTTCGACACGCAGGTCGCGGCGATGGTCTGTGGCTATGGCGAGCAGGTCGGCTATGAGACCCTCGTCCGCAAGATCGCCAAGGCGGAGATCGACAAATCCTCTCGCTTTACCGACTGGTCTCGTCGCCCCCTGACCGACGCCCAGAAGACCTATGCGCTGGCCGATGTGACCCATCTGCGAAAGATCTACGAGCATCTGGCGAAGACCATCGAGACCAATGGCCGGACCGCCTGGGTCGATGAGGAGCTGGCGGTTCTCACCGATCCGCAGACCTATATCACCCGTCCCGAAGATGCGTGGAAACGGGTCAAGACACGGACGCAGACGGGCAAGTTCCTGGCTCTGGTGCGTGAGCTTGCGGCGTTCCGCGAAGGTTACGCGCAGGCGCGCAACGTGCCCCGCAGCCGGGTCTATAAGGATGATGCGCTGGTCGAGCTCGCCTCGGTCAAGCCGCGCAGCATGAAGGATCTGGGCCGCTCTCGGCTGCTGCTCCGTGAGGCGCGGCAGGGAGAAATCGCCGAGGGCATCCTCGCCGCCATCGAGCGCGGTCTGGCCGTCAAGCCAGAGGACTACCCGGAGACGCCCCGCTCGAAGGCCCAGTTGCAGGTTAATCCGGCTCTGGCCGATCTCCTCCGGGTGCTTCTGAAGGCGAAGGCCGAGAGCGCTGGTGTCGCACAAAAGCTCATCGCTACGGCGCCGGAACTCGATGAGATGGCCGCCGGGAACCGGGACCTCCCGGCGATGACGGGCTGGCGCCGCAAGGTGTTCGGAGAGGATGCCGAGCGGTTGATCGATGGAAAAATCGCTCTGGCGGCCAAGGGCAGCGATGTAGTGGTGCTCCGGATCGACTGATCCGGGCTGCCCTGTCAGCGACGGACAGCCTGTGCGTTGCGGGCGGCCGAGACGCGGATCTCCCGCACTCCGATCAGGTTTTGATTGCTGACCACGGTGGCCACGGTGACCTCGCGTGACCGCGGGGTGGACACGCGGGTCGCCTCGACGGGTTCTCCGATTTCGAAAACGTAGCTGAGGGTCGACGGGTCGCCATCTGGCAACGGAACCAGCGCACCGCTGTGATATCCCTGACGATCGGCCAGCCCGGTGGCCCGGATAACCGCACCCGAGGGCGTCTGGGACACGGCGAGGGTCTGGATCTCCGCAATCAGCGTGGCGCTTTCGACCGGTTCGCTGGTCTCGTTTCCGCCGATCCCCAGCGTCGCGCACCCCGCCAGCGCCACTGCGCTCAGTGTTCCGATAACAATGCCGCGCATGTGGCGTCCTCACTTCGTTCCGATCTCTGGTCTCCGGGTTAGCGCATCGCCGCAGCAGAGAAAAGCGCCCCGTCCCCGGTTGCACAGCCTGCGCCGCCCGCCTAATTGCAGAGCATCTGAGGGAGACCCGAGATGGCCAGCGCTGCGTTCGAAGAGATTGTCGACACTTTTGCCTTTCTGGACGATTGGGAAGATCGCTATCGTCACGTGATCGAAATGGGTCGCGATATGCCGCCGCTCGATGACGCCCTCAAAGTTCCGGCGACCAAGGTCGAGGGCTGCGCAAGTCAGGTCTGGCTGGTCCCGGATGTCACCGGCGAGACCTTCACCTTTCAGGGCGATTCGGACGCGATGATCGTCAAGGGGCTGATCGCCATTCTGCACGCGCTCTATGCCGGGCAGCCGGTCGCTGAGGTGCATGGGATCGACGCTGAGGCGGAACTTGCACGGCTGGGGCTGAACGATCACCTCTCGTCGCAGCGCTCGAACGGGCTGCGGGCGATGGTGGACCGGATCCGCAACGTCACCGCGCGCTAGGCCTCAGGCATCCTGCAACGCGGGCACCAGGTCACCATAGCCGGTCTGCCGCCGCTCAAAGGCGAGACCCAGCCGGTCCGCCGCCGCCTGGGCGGCCTCAGTCAGTTTTGGATCGTCGGTCTGGGCCAGATAGACCAGCTTTTCGTAATTCCCGAAATAGATGTCCCGTAACTCCGGGTGGCGATCCAGTCCGAGGGGCCGCGTGACAAAGGCGTCGAACTGCCGGGCCAGAAAATCAGTCAGGTAGAAGGCGGCGATTTCGTCCTCAGCCACCGCGTCGAACGTCTCGACACCGCTGAAAAACGCGTAACAATGGGCGCCGGGCAGGCGTGTTGCGCCGGTCTCCGCGCACACGCGATCAATCTCTCCGCCCGTACCACAATCGCCATAGCCCACGATAATTCGATCGTAGTTAGGCTGATGCTTTGCGATCGCCGCACGCAGGGCAGGAGCGATGCGATCGGGTGTATTATGGAGGATCGCAGGGAGGCAGGCGAGATCCAGATGATCCAGCCCGTTCAGACGGATCAGCGCCATGACTTCGCGCGCGATGGCGCCACAGGCCAAAACCAGCACACGACCTTGACCTCTTGGCGCGAGACCGGATTCCGTCAGAGCCGCGTCGGTCGCAGGGGCCGTTACTTCCGGTAGAGCCAGCGTCCCGTCACGGCCGACGCTGCCAGAGCCGGGACGAACCACAGGATCGGATCCAGAAGCGCTCCCGCTTCGGAGGCTGCGAACAGTGTGGCGCCTGCTGCGGCGACGATTGCCACTAGCAGAATCAGGAGACGGATCATGAGGCGTTACCATTATTCGTGTTCTTACCTGCGAAGATGGCTAAAAAATCGAATTTAATAAACTATCCTGACGGATGGATGTCAGCGAGTTTGGACAGGTTTTGACAAAAAAAGAGGGGCAATCCTGCCCCTCTGTCCCGATCTGCCGGGTTTGATCGTGCCGGTCAGGAGGCTGTCATCTGGTTGTGGCGCCGCTTGATGAAATCCTTGGCCATTTCCACTGCCACGGCAGCATCGCGGCAGTACCCGTCCGCGCCGATGGCTTTGCCGAACTCTTCATTCAACGGTGCGCCACCCACCAGCACGACGTAATCATCGCGCAGGCCCTTTTCGACCATCGTGTCGATCACGACTTTCATGTAAGGCATGGTGGTGGTCAGGAGCGCGGACATTCCGAGAATATCCGGCTGCTCTTGTTCAAGCGCCTCCAGGTAATTCTCGACCGGGTTGTTGATCCCGAGATCGACCACCTCAAACCCGGCGCCTTCCATCATCATCGCCACGAGGTTCTTGCCGATGTCATGGATGTCGCCCTTCACCGTGCCGATGACCATCTTGCCCATGCGCGGTGCACCTGTCTCGGCCAGCAGCGGCTTCAGAATCGCCATGCCTCCCTTCATCGCGTTGGCCGACAGGAGCACCTCGGGGACGAACAGAATGCCGTCGCGGAAGTCATTCCCGACAATGGTCATACCGGCCACAAGGGCTTCGGTCAGGATCCGATAGGGCGCCCAGCCCCGTTCGAGAAGGATATTCACCCCTTCCTCGATCTCCGGCTTCATCCCGTCATAGAGGTCGTCCATCATCTGTTCGACGAGTTCCTCGTCATTCAGTTCGGACAGGATCAGATCTTCTTCTTCGTCTGACATCGCGTCACTCCCTCACGCGCAGTTCCCTGCGCCCTATTCCGGTTTCTCTCACGATCGCGGCCAATTTGCGACCATATGCCGTCTTTTCTCGACGGGTCTTGCAAATGTTCCTGATGTGTTCCATTTTATTTCAATGACTCAGGCAGATTTCAGCCGAAAAAGAGAGGCGTCTTTCGCTGGTCGCGCGACTGGTCTCAATCCGGTTTCCCGCTTTGAGATTCTCGACCGTGCGCCGGTTGATGACGGCTGGCATCGCGAAGAGCCGCCACCCATCCGGACTGCAGTCACCGAAGAGCGGCCGCGCAGCATGATCACCCGCAACAGCTCGCCCGATATCGGGTTTGACCGGTCTCTGAACCCTTATCGCGGGTGCGAGCACGGATGCATCTATTGCTTTGCGCGGCCGGGTCATGGGTATCTGGGGCTGTCGTCCGGGCTTGATTTCGAGACGAAGCTCATCGCCCGCCCTGATGCGCCGGAGGTGCTGGAGCGAGAGCTGCGCAAACTGTCCTATACGCCCGCGCCCATTGCGCTGGGGACCAACACCGATTGTTACCAGCCCATCGAGCGGGACCGCCGCGTGACGCGCGGGATTCTGGAGGTCTTGCAAAGGTTTCGACACCCGCTGATTCTCGCGACGAAGGGCGCGCTCGTCGAGCGCGACATCGATATTCTGGCGGAGATGAGCGGCGCAGGGCTGGCCTCGGTCGGGATCGGCGTGACGACGCTGGACCGGGATCTGGCGCGGCGCATGGAACCCCGCGTACCCGCGCCTCAGCGGCGGCTGCAGACCATCGAGCGTCTGGCACGTGCGGGTGTGCAGGTGAGGGTCATGGTCTCGCCGGTGGTGCCGGGCCTGACCGATCCCGAGGTCGAAGCGATCCTGACCGTCGCCCGTGACGCGGGTGCCACCAGTGCGAGCTGGGTCATGCTGCGCCTGCCCCATGAGGTCGCGCCGCTTTTCGAGGACTGGCTCGACACGGAACTGCCGGGCCGTGCGTCCAAGGTGCGGGCACGTCTGCGCGAGATGCATGGCGGCGCGCTGTACTCGGCGCGATGGCAGCACCGGATGCGCGGTGAAGGGCTGCATGCCCAGATGATCGCCAAGCGCTTTGCCCTCGCCACGCGGCGCTTGGGGCTCGCCACAGGTATGCCCGCGCTGCGCTCCGACCTGTTCGAGCGCCCCCTCGGAGACGCGCGGCAGCCGTCGCTGTTCTGACAGCACGTCCATGGCGATCTCAGCCCCGGCGACGCCCGCGCCGTTCACGCTTGGGGCCCGCATCGTCGCCGGTCCCGTCACTGGCTGAGGAAAACCCGCCGAGCTTCGCCGCGATCTCGTCAAGGCCCGGCCGTGCGCCCTTGGGACGAGTCTCCAGCGCTGCGCGCATGGCAGAGAGGTGCTCGGGCGTGGTGCCGCAGCAGCCGCCGATGATCTGCGCGCCGCAATTGCGGGCCAGTTCGGCATAGTCGGCCATCACCTCGGGCGTGCCGTCATAGTGGATGTGGCCTTCGACATACTTCGGGATGCCCGCATTGCCCTTGGCGATCACCGGCCGGTCGGCTCCGGCCTCGGTAAAGCCCAGAACGGTGCGCAGCAGATCAGACGCGCCGACGCCGCAATTGGCCCCGAAGGCGAGCGGACCGGGGTCCATTTTGCCCACGAGTTTCACCATCTCGGCGGAGGTGGTCCCCATCATCGTGCGCCCTGCAGTGTCGAAGGACATGGTGCCACACCAGGGCATCCCGGCGCGCGCGGCGGCCTCGGCGGCGGCGCGGTATTCCTCGGGGGCGGAGATCGTCTCGACCCAGAGCACATCGGCCCCACCGTCCTTCAGACCTTCGGCCTGCTCGTGGAAGATCTCGACAGCGTCATCATAGGTCAGCGCGCCGAGCGGCGCCATGACCTCGCCGGTGGGACCCATGGAGCCCGCGACGATCACAGTCCGGCCCGCTTTGTCCGCGATTTCGCGCCCCAGTTCCGCGCCTGCACGGTTCAGCTCGCGCACGCGGCTCTGGGCATCATGGAGCTTCAGACGGGCGGCATTGCCGCCAAAGGTGTTGGTCAGGAACAGATCCGAGCCCGCCTCGACGGGGCCGGAATACAGTGCCCGGATTTTCTCCGGCGCGTCCACATTCCACAGTTCCGGGCTGTCGCCGGAGCTCAGCCCCATGTTGAACAGGTTCGTTCCGGTCGCGCCATCGGCGAGAATCCAGTCACGTTCGGCAAGCATTGTTGAAAGCGCGTCTGCCATGGGAGGTCCTTTTATCTGACCAAAGCCCATTGGCAGAGAGGGGCGGGGACCGCAATTGCGGATTTCTCATGACGATCTTGCGGTCCGCCGCATGTTTCTCAGACGCCGTCGCGCCAGAGGCCCGCTCAGTTCTCGGAGGCGGTCTCGGCCTCGACCTGGACGAGGAACTCGTTGGCCTTGTTCGACACCTCTTGCTCGGTACAACCGCTGGTGGCGATCACTTCGCTACGGAAGGCGGCGGGGCCGTTGGCGGTGTATTCGAGCTTCGTCAGGCGGTGGATTTCCTTCAGCGCCTTGTTGCCCGTCAGACCCGCCTTGCGCGCGGCCCATTCGGCGAGGCGGCGGTTGGCCATAGCCTGAAGCAGCAGCCGCGTATCTTCGTCATGGGCCCACTTCGCTTCAAACGCGCGCTCACGGTCGTCAAACAAACTCATCCGGTTCTCCTTCGTTTTGTGCAAGCTATGCGCGGTGATGGCCGGGGCGCAAGGGCCAGTTCTTGCCCGGTTCCGCCGATTGGCCTATAGGCGGGATCGAACACAAGAGGGGGCCAGCATGGCGCGCCGCAAGAAGATTTACGAAGGCAAGGCGAAGATCCTGTATGAAGGCCCGGAACCGGGCACAATCGTGCAGTATTTTAAGGACGACGCGACCGCGTTTAACGCGGAGAAAAAGGCGACCATCGAGGGCAAGGGAGTTCTCAATAACCGCCTGAGCGAATTCTTCATGACCGGTTTGACTCAGATCGGCGTGCCGAACCACTTCATCAAGCGCCTGAACATGCGCGAGCAACTGGTGCGTGCCGCCGAGATCATCCCGCTGGAAGTGATCGTGCGCAACTTTGCCGCTGGCTCGCTGTCCAAACGTCTCGGCATACCGGAGGGCGAGCCCCTGCCGCGACCGATCATCGAGTTCTGCTACAAGGACGACGCGCTGGGCGATCCGCTGGTGGCCGAGGAGCATATCATCGCCTTTGGCTGGGCCAGTCAGCAGGATCTGGACGACATCGTGTCGCTGGCGCTGCGGGTGAATGATTTCATGTCCGGCCTGATGCTGGGCGTCGGCATCAAACTGGTGGATTTCAAGATCGAGATCGGGCGTGTCTGGGACAATGATTATCAGCGTCTGCTGGTGGCCGACGAGATCAGCCCGGATTCCTGCCGCCTCTGGGATATCGAGACGGGTCAGAAGCTGGACAAGGACGTGTTCCGCCGGGATCTGGGCTCGCTCTCGGATGCCTATACGGAGGTGGCGCGGCGGCTGGGGGTCTTGCCCTCGAATGTGACTCACACGACGAAGCCGACTCTGATCAACTGATATCTGCCCGCGGGTCAGTGGGTATTTTCGAACACAAAGAAGCAGGGGCGGGGCGGCGATGATACCGGTCTATGGTGTGGCAGGTCGGCAGGTCGCCGTGCTTGGGTTGGGCCGGTCCGGCCTGTCGGCTGCGCGGGCTATCGTGGCGGGTGGCGGCACGGCAGTGTGCTGGGATGATGGCGCTGAGGGCCGCGCGCGGGCGGAGGCGGAAGGGTTCGAGATCCGGGACCTCACCCGGGGCGGCGCATTTGAGGGTGTAGCGGAGCTGGTCGTTTCGCCCGGGATCCCGCATCTCTACCCCAAACCGCACCCGGTGATCGAGGCGGCGCTCGCCGCAGGCGTGCCGGTAGATAACGATATCGGCCTGTTTTTCCGATCTCTCGGGGGCGAGGCGGGATTGCCGCGGGTGGTGGCGGTGACGGGTTCGAACGGGAAGTCCACTACTTCGGCGCTGATCGCCCATATCCTGCAAGAGGCGGGTCGCCCGGTGCAGTTGGCGGGCAATATCGGGCGCGGGGTTCTCGACCTCGACGTGCCGGGTGAGGGCGATGTGGTGGTGCTGGAGCTGAGCTCCTACCAGACCGAGCTTGCCCGGGCGCTGACGCCGGATGTGGCTGTTTTCACGAACCTTTCTCCGGATCATCTGGACCGGCATGGCGGCATGGGCGGCTATTTCGCGGCGAAGCGCAGGCTCTTTGCCGAAGGCGGGCCGGACCGGGCTGTGATCGGCGTCGATGAGGTCGAGGGACGGTTCCTGGCGGGGCAAATGACGGAGGGGTTCGGGGATGATCGTGTGATTCGGATCTCGGTCGAGCGCAAGCTGCCGGGGCCGGGCTGGTCGGTCATCGGACGCAAAGGTTTCCTCTCCGAATCGCGCAAGGGGCGGCAGGTGGCGTCTGTCGATCTGCGCGATGTGGCGGGCTTGCCGGGCTCGCATAACCACCAGAACGCCTGTTCGGCCTATGCCGCCTGCCGGTCGCTGGGACTGGCGCCGCGGGTGATCGAGGCGGGGCTGAGGTCCTTCAAAGGCTTGCCCCACCGCTCGCAACTCGTGGCCGAGCGGGGTGGGGTGCGGTACGTGAATGACAGCAAGGCCACCAATGTGGACGCGGCGGCCAAGGCCCTCCAAGCCTTTGAGTCCATTCGCTGGATCGCCGGCGGCCTGGGCAAGGACGGCGGCATCGCCGCGCTGGAGCTGCATCTGGGCAGCGTCGCCAAGGCCTATCTGATCGGCCATTCCGCGCGGGAGTTCGCGGTGCAGCTCACCTCGGTGCCGGTGGAGATCTGCGAGACCATGGAGGTCGCCGTGGCCCGCGCCGCCGAGGAAGCCCAGCCCGGCGACGTGGTCCTGCTGGCGCCCGCAGCGGCAAGCTTTGATCAATATCCCGATTTCGAGAAGCGTGGCGAGGATTTCATCGCCCGCGTCGGGGCGCTGTCGCCGCAGGCCATTTCGGACAAATAACCCGGCGCTGTTGTACGCCATTTGGCAATTTAACCCCCGATTTTGGACACATCGCCGCGCGGGGCTGCGCGCGGTGGGGTGAGGGGCGGTTAGGGGGGCTGGGGCAGAGTGGGAGCACCTGAGAGAGGAGTGCGCCCATGCTGCCCAAATTCCGCCAGATGCCCGTGAGCCTGTTTCGGGACCGGATGGCCTTTAACCTCGACTGGGTGAAGGCCGAGGAAGGGCATCTCTACCTGACCAACCACGGCACCCCGCAGGTCGCCATCGTCCCGATCCGCCACGCCGCGATGCTGGATGACGTGGCCGCCTATTCGGTGCGGGAGATGCGCCGGAGGGAAAGCGAGCTGATCGCCTGCTGGCGCCAGATGCGGGAGGCGATGGGGTATGAGGGGTGAGGGGGGCATAGTTCCACGGAGGGGCAAACGAATGCGCATCGGGCCGTGGTCAGCCGAAGAGATGTCGATGCTGCAACCAAATCGAGAGCAACGGTGCTGCCGCGAACGTGCCTTCAATGTATCGTTCTTAAACTCGAACGTTATTTAGCTGGTTTGGCTGGTTTGGTTGGTTTTGGTGCCGGTGGTCGTGTCTGAATTTTCGAAGTGGTGTTATGCCCTCCTTTGATTATGCCACCGTCACGTATCACGACCGTTTTTGTTGGTTTCTGCTTTGACATCTTGTTGTCCTCCTTCCTCAAATGGAAACTCAATCCAGATATTAGATTTGGGACGAGAGATATAAAGGTGCGGTGTTCGTGTCACTTCGATACCTTCCTCGTCATACACTATCACCTCCCGGAGCAGAAGTTCTCTCTGATCGTCGTTTTCTGAGTACGTGCTTACCCAGCCGGCAAAGATATATCCATTTTCTATGTCGCGAAAATGCACATATTCGACATGTGGCGCAACGGAGTTCATCGTGAAACTCCAAACGTCCTCATCCCCGTACCGTCGGGTTGCCCCAATTTTATGCAGAAATCGCATCAGTAAGCGATAGCGAACTGCCCAAAGCCATACAACCGAGAGCGAAAAAGATAAGGGAATGGACCAAGCGATCTCATCTTGTAGAGGCACAATGTCGATCTTGCCAGAATCGCCAGCAAGAGAAGTAACTCCAAAATCTCTACCGCAAAGAAAGTATATCAAAAACAATGCTGAGTATGTTGCTATACCAAAAAGAAATGCGCGAATGATTAAGGTTGTTTGTTGCGGCTTCTGTCCAGCCCCATATTTCGCGTCAACGTTTGCCCATATGATGCCAGGCATGAAGACGAGGGCAAGTTGAGCTAATGCGAGGTTCAATTTGCATACCTCAAAGTAATCACAGTTTCATGTGGCGTTTCCTTTGGTTTGGGTACGGAGGTATGGATCGAGTATCAAGAGCGCAATGTGTCGAGCTCTGTCGCGGCAACAATTCCATCGAGGTAGTTGACCAATATGGTGCCAGTGTCCGCCCTGTTTGGGCTGGGCGGACGCGTGCCTGTCACTGGCGTGACAGGTGTTTGGGATCAGGATGGCTTGGCGTCTCTGATCGCTGTTCCCGCCGCCCAGCCCGATGACCACGCCCACTGAAAATTGTAGCCGCCGAGCGAGCCGGTGACGTCGACGGCTTCGCCGATGGCGTAGAGGCCGGGGAGGTGGCGGCTTTGGAGGGTTTTGGAAGAGAGCCCGTCTGTGGCGATGCCGCCGGCGGTGACTTCGGCGGTGCGGTAGCCTTCGGTACCCGCGAGGGTGAGGTGCCAGTCGCGGAACTGCGCGAGGATCTCCGACAGGGCCTGATCGGACTGGTCGCCCATGCGGGTCGTGCTGGCCTGCGGCAAGCGGTCGGCGATGAGGCGCTGGGGCAGGTGCGGGGCAAGGGCGGTGGTGAATGCAACCCGCGAAATCGTAGGCTGGTCCATGGCCAAACATCTGAAAGCGGCGCGCTCCTGCGACACGCTCCGAATGGCTCTGGATCGGCGGGGCCCGGTCCCGGGGCTGATCCTGCATTCGGACCGCGGCGTGCAAAATGCCAGTGGCGACAACCGCAAGATCATATATCGCGCATAGCTGATCCAATCGATGAGCCGCAAGGGTCAGTGCCTCGATAACGCCCCGATGGAGAGCTTCTTTTCTTCGCTGAAGAAGGAGCTGGTCCATCGCCATCGGTTCGGACCCCGGAAACAGGCCAGGGTCGCGATCTTCGGGTACATCGAGGTCTTCTACAACCGCCAACGCCGCCATTCAGCCATCGGATACCAGACACCGGCACAGGCGTTCACAGAAATGAGTTGGAAAATGGCCGCGTAGGATCAACAATCACACTGTCCGGAAACCGGGACGAAGATCACAAAGACGCGCCCACCTTTCGGCGGACGCGTCGGTGGTCATGAAACTGGAGAGAGATCAGGCGCGCTCGGAATATTCCATGGTCTCGGTGTTCACGACGATATCCTCGTCCTGACCGACGAAGGGCGGCACCATGATGCGCACGCCATTGTCGAGCACGGCAGGCTTGAAGGAATTGGCCGCGGTCTGGCCTTTGACCACCGGCTCGGTCTCGACGATCTTGCAGGTGACTTTCTGCGGCAGCGTCGCGTTCAGCGCCTCGCTCTCGTAATATTCGATCTGGATCGTCATGCCGTCCTGTAGGAACGGACGGCGATCGCCGAGGATGTCAGCGGGCAGCTCGATCTGCTCGAAGGTCTCGTTATCCATAAAGACCAGCATCCCGTCGGTCTCATAGAGGAACTGCTGGTCCTTCTGCTCGAGCCGCACGCGCTCGACCTTGTCGGCGGAGCGGAATCGTTCGTTCAGCTTGGACCCGTTGCGCAGGTTGCGCATCTCGACCTGAGCAAAAGCGCCGCCTTTGCCAGGCTTCACATGGTCGACCTTCACCGCGGCCCACAGACCGCCGTTATGCTCCAGCACGTTGCCGGGGCGAATCTCATTACCGTTGATCTTGGGCATGGAATGACGTCTCACGGATTGAAGAAGTGGATAGCGCGCCTATATCGCTCGGGAGAGTGTGGCGCAACAGGGCGCGCCTGCCATGCAGTCGCCCCTCAGAGCCATGCGCCTAACACAACACTGCCATGCTGAATTGGCACACCTATAGCGCTCACAACCCGTCATAAGGGGCGCCACCACAAAAAAGTAAAAACAAGAATAAAAGGACTTCGAATGGTAGACTTCGTTGATGCAACCGCTTTCACGCACGAACAGGGTAACCGCGCCCGCAAGCTCTTCGCTGCGGTGGTGTTGGCCGCGCTGGACGATGCCATTGCGGATGACAAGAAATACGGTAACGGACCCGAACAGATCGCCCGCTGGGCGCGGTCACGGGATGGCCGTGAAGTGCTGAGCTGTGCCGGCATCGACCCCAATGAGCGGGTTGTGACCGGTCTTATGGAATTCGTTCGCAAAGGCGTGCGCACCTCGGTGGCGCTGTCCCGCGAAGAGAGCGAACGCCGCAACGCCGCGCAGGCCGAAGCCGCCTGACGCCAGCCTCCCCACCACGTCAAATACGAAAAACCGCAGCCCCGCGCTGCGGTTTTTTGTTACAGCATCCCGATAGGACGAACGGTTGTGCTCCCTCAGATCCCTGCGCGGCGAGCGGCGCGTTCGATGGCGGCGGTCACCTCTTCGGTGGCCACATGGTGCGGCATATGACCGATACCGTCGAGCCGGGTCAGGTGGGCGCTGTCGACCTGCTCAGACAGGGGTTCTGAGTGCACATGGATCGGCACGATCGCGTCTTCGGTCCCGTGGACCAGCTCGATGGGCAGGGTCAGCGAGGGGTAGCGCCGGGACATAGAGACCACATGGGGGCGCAGATTGGTGATCTGACGGGCATTCGCGCGCACCGATTGCGTCCGCAGGGTGAGGTCCACGCCGATGTGGTCCGCATAGCCCTCGGGGGCGGGTTGCGGATGGAACACGCGTTCGATCTTTGAAGCGACCCATGGCTCTGACGCGAATGCCGCAATCAGCGGGGCAACGGCTGCACCGCCCAGCGCGGTCCCGTTCACGGTGTAAAGCGCGCCCAGTCCGCCCGGCCAGGGCTGCGTGGCACCGGCCAGCGCAACCACCGCGGCAGGGTCGTGATTCAGAGCCCAGCCCATGGCAACAGATCCGCCAAAGGAATGACCGACCACGATCTCATCCCGCACGCCCAGCTCCGTCGCGGCGCGTTTCAGGAGCGCAGCCTGATCTTCCGGGCCTTCGGCGCGGGTGTCGAACGGTCCTGACAGCTCGGGATGGTGATCCGTATAGCCCAGCCCCGGACGGTCGAACACCGTGACCGTGTAGCGGTGGGTCAGATGATCCAGAAAGCCGAACGTCCAGTCGCGGATGTTGCCGCTGGCGCCGTGGATGAGCACCAGATGGGGACCCTCACCCGCCTGCACGTAGTGGACCTTGCGCCCCTCGATCTCGACGAAATCACCCAGAGGCGGCCACTGGGCCTCGGCCCTCTCCGCGCGGCGGGCGGCCATACGGCCTACTGCCAGCGCGCCGGTGGCCGCCAGAGCTGCTGTTCCAATACTACGTGCCGATTTTCTCGATATCATAGTGCGTTGACTGGTAAATCTCGTTGATCCAGTTCAGATATAGGAGGTGGCCATGGCTCCGCCAACGGTTGAGCGGAGCTCTCGTTGGGTCATCCTCGGGAAAATAGTTCGCGGGGACTGATATCTCGGTGCCACCGGCCAGATCCCGCTCATATTCCTGCTGCAACGTGTCGTCGTCATATTCGAAATGGTTGAACACGTAGAGCGCGCGATGAGTCGGATCGTCCACCAGAGCGGGTCCCGTCAGATCCGACGACAGGATCGTTTGCAGCCCCGGTGCCTGATCGATGTCCTCCTGCCGCATTTCTGTCCAGCGAGAGACGGGGATCACGCATTCATCTGAAAACCCGCGCAGATAAGGCGAGGCAGGCGCCAGATTGCGGTGCCGGAAACAGCCGAAAAGCTTGGCGTCCAGCATATGTTTCGGCACCCGGTGGAAATGGTAAATCATCGCCATGCCGCCCCAGCAGACACCAAAGGTTGACTGAACATTGGTCTGGGTCCAGTCCATGACCTCGCAGAGCTCGCCCCAATAGGTGACGTCCTCGAAATCAAGATGTTCGATGGGAGCGCCTGTGATGATCAGCCCGTCGAATTTCTCGCCCTTCACCTCGCTGAAGGGGCGGTAAAACTCTTCCATATGCTCGGCAGCGGTATTGCGCGTCTGGTGCTCGGACATGCGGATCAGATTGAGGTCGATCTGCAAGGGTCCGGCCCCGATCAGCCGTGCAAACTGGATCTCGGTCTGGATCTTCTTCGGCATCAGATTCAGCAGGCCAATTTTCAGAGGCCGGATATCCTGACGCGCCGCCTGCCGCTCGCCCATCACCTGTACACCCTCGCGCTTGAGAACGGAGAAGGCGGGCAGGTTGGAATGGAGCTTGATCGGCATGGGGGTCCTTTCTGATGAACAGCCGAGATAGGGTTCGGCGGGCGCCTCGGCAAGCGTCAGGCGTCGCGGCTTCTGTCGAGGGCCATCGCGATGAGATCGGTGAAATCGCCCTCGGTCTTCACCGCGCTCACCTCGTCGGCGGAGACTGTCACACCGCGCCGGGCCATGGCGGCGTAACGTGGCTGCCGGTGGGCCAGAGCCCGGGCAAAGGTCCAGCGGATGAACGCGTTGGGATCAACACCACCGGGTTCCTGCCCGGTTTCCGACAGGTAGTCCGACCACGCCGAGAGCAGGAAATCCCGCTGGTAATACATGGGCTTAGGCTCTTTGTCGAAGCGCCGGATCAACTCGTCCGTATGCGCCTCGGAACCCTTGATCCAGACCATGAGCAGCGATTTCTCCAGCACCGACAGGACCGGATCATCCGGGTCTTCCGGGTCGACGACTTCGCAGATCGACCCCGACGTGTCGCAGACGAAATGGGGGTAGCCATAGAGGTCCTGCGCCCGCTCGATGAAATGCGGCGTGTCGCGCATGGCCAGAGTCTCCGCCTCCAGATGCTGGTCCTGCCGCCGCAGGTAATCCTCAAAGGGCAGCCCGCCGCGGGCCGGATCGCCGGGCTTGCCCAGATAGCTGGAGAGCGGGGCGAGATTGTCAAAGGTGATGTTCGACGCGACGTAGATCGAGTCGGACATCAGCAGGTCCCGCAGCATGGGAACCTGCATGGCACAACGCTTGAACTCGTCAGCGATATGCTCGCCCATGTAGCGGGTGCCGATGCGGTAATCGACCGAGTAGTGAAACCACGTCCCGCTGTCGCGCAACATGTTGGAAAGATAGGTCTTGCCGAGGCCCGACATGCCGAACAGCATGACTCGCTTCGAGGGCGCCGCGCGCCAGTCGTGGGAGGTGCGGTAGATCATGGGCTTTCTTAGCCCGCACGAACGGGCTTTGAAAGTGCGCGCATTCGCGGCACGGCGATCCGAGGCGCGATCAATTCGAAGTCCGCGAAATCTGGCGGCAACAGCGTCTCGCCCCGCACCGGGGCGCCCCGCACGATGGCCACGGGCAGGACCCGCGCGATCACGAGCAGCCCGGCTCCGCCCCCATAAGTCCACTTTATGTCCCGAAATACCCCGGGGGAGCGGCCCGGAGGGACGCGGGGGCAGCGCCCCAAAACACCCTGCCACACCCGCTCAGGTCATTCTGTCCCATGGAAACCACTCCCATTCGGAATAGGTTGTCGCCCCCGCTCTCAGCCCGCACACTCAACCTCTGCATAGACCAAAAATCCGATACACCGCCCCAAAGCAGGAGCTACCCATGTCACACCCGACGCCAAAACGCATTGTCCTGATCGTCGGAAGCGGCCCCGATGCGGCCCGGTGCCAGAATTGGGCGCGCGGACCGTTCAGCCGTATCGTCGCCGTCAACAATGCGTGGCGGTTGCGGGGCGACTGGGATGACCACATCGCCCCTGACGACTTCCCCGCGGAAAACGCGCCGCAGACACTGACCCACGGGCAGCGGCGGATCGGGTCAGACACCTACGTTCCGGCCAATAACGCCTATGGCGGGGTGTTCTACGCGGGCGGGACCATGGCCTTTACCGCCGGCTACTGGGCGCTCCATGCGCTAAAGCCTGACGTCATGGCGTTCATCGGCTGCGACATGGTCTACCCCACCACGGGCAAAACCCATTTCTACGGCAAAGGCACGGCCGACCCGCTGCGTCGTGATCCCAGTCTGCGGAACCTCGAAGCGAAATCCGCGAGGCTACGGCTCATCGCGGCGGGCAAGGGCTGCGCCTGCGTCCGGCTTTCCTCAGGCGAGAGCCGGTTGCTCTTCCCCTCGGCCACGCCCGACGATCTGCCATGGCTTTCCAAACCCAACCGAACCGTCCCCGGCCTTGCGGAGATCCGGGCGGCAGAGGACCGGCTGGGTTATGCAGTGCCTTCGGGGCGTTACTGGACGGAGGCCGACCGCTTCGACCCCTGCGAGACCGACGCGCTCGACCAGCGCTGGCTCAGCGCTTTGCAGGATTGGAGTCGCCTGACGGGCGACGGAATGGCGCTCAGCGCGTGAGGCGTTCCGCAAGCCCGTAGGCCCAGGCGCTGATCGTCCCGGCGCCAAGGCACACGACCATGTCCCCCGGCCCGGCCTGCTCGCGGACCAGCCGTTCGAGGTCCTCCTCCGACACAACAGCCCGTGCGTGGCGGTGACCGTGGCGGATCAGCCCGGCCACCAGATCGTCGCGGCCCGCGCCCTCGATGGGGTCTTCGCCAGCGGCATAAATGTCGGCAATGCCCACCACATCCGCCTCGTTGAAGCAGGCGCAAAACTCCTCGAACAGCGAGTGCAGCCGGGTAAAGCGGTGCGGCTGGTGGACCGCGATCACGCGGCCGCTGGACGCCTGACGGGCGGCCTTGAGCACGGCGGCGATCTCTACCGGGTGGTGGCCGTAATCGTCGATGATCGTCACGCCATTCACCTCACCCACGCGGGTAAAGCGCCGGTTCACGCCACCGAATTTCGCCAGCGCCGCGCGGATCTCGTCGCGGCCCATGCCCAGATGCCGGGCCACGGCCACCGCCGACAGGGCGTTCGACACGTTATGGTCGCCGGGCATCGGCAGGGTGCAGCCCTCGATCACCAGATCCTCGGATTGCAGGTGGATGTCAAAATGGGCCACGCCCGCTTCGTAGCGCAGGTTCACTGCGCGTACATCAGCCTGAGCGTTGAACCCAAAGGTCACCACGCGGCGGTCGGTGATCTTGCCCACCAGCGCCTGAACCTCATGGTGATCGGTGCAGCAGACGGCGAGCCCGTAGAAGGGTATATTCGAGACGAAATCGAGGAAACCCTGCTTCAACCGCTCGAAATCGCCCCAATGCTCCATATGCTCCGGGTCGATATTGGTGACGATGGCGATGGTGGCGGGAAGGCGGTTAAACGTGCCGTCGCTCTCATCGGCCTCGACCACCATCCAGTCGCTCTGCCCCATGCGGGCGTTCGAGCCATAGGCATGGATCACGCCGCCATTGATGACGGTCGGGTCCACCCCGCCCTCGTCCAGCAGCGCGGCGACCATCGTGGTGGTCGTCGTCTTGCCATGGGTGCCGCCTACGGCGATGTTCGATTTCATCCGCATCAGCTCGGCCAGCATCTCGGCGCGGCGCACCACCGGCAGGCCGTGCAGACGCGCAGCGTCCAGTTCGGGATTGCCCGGCTTGATCGCAGACGAGATCACCACCACCTCGGCGCCCTCAAGGTTCTCGGCCTTCTGACCGACGAACACTTTCGCCCCGAGACGCTCGAGCCGCTCGGTGATCTTCGAGCCCTTCAAATCGGAGCCCTGCACCTGATAGCCGTAGCTGAGCAGCACCTCGGCGATGCCCGACATGCCGATGCCCCCGATCCCGACAAAGTGGATGGGGCCCATATCCGTGGGCAGCTTGGTGGCGCGGACGGCAGTCATGGCGAACTCGGCTCGGCTGTTAAAATCTCTCACTGCATGTCTCCGCTCGGGGCTTGATTGTCCAGACCGGCGAGGTGTTCCACCAGATTCGCGAGCCTTTCGGCGGAATCCGGCTTGCCGGTCGAGAGGGCCGCATGCGCCATCGCGGTGGCGGCCTCGGGTTGGGTCAGGATGGCCGTGATCTGCTCGGCCAGCGCCTCGGGGGTGAACTGGCTCTCGGGGATCACCACGGCGGCATCGGCACGGGACAGACCCCGCGCATTGGCGGTCTGATGATCCGCCGCAGCCGCCGCAAAGGGCACCAGCACCGAAGGCCGCCCGATCACCGACAGATCTGCAATGGTGGACGCGCCGGAGCGGCAGACCACCAGCTGCGCCTCTGCCATGCGGGACGGCACGTCGTCGAAGAACGGCTGCACCTCGGCGTCGATCCCGGCCTCGGCGTAGAACGCGGTCACCCGCGCCTCATCCTCGCCCCGCGCCTGATGGGCGACGCGAAGATTGCGCCGCAGCCCCCCTGGCAGGGAGGCGATCGCCGCAGGCACCACATCCGACAGGATCCTCGCGCCCTGAGACCCGCCAATGACGAGGATCGACATGGGGTAATCGCCGGGCGGAATGTAGGGCGCCGCCGCCCGCTCGCGCACCGCCGCGCGCACCGGGTTGCCAATCTCCATGCCCTCGACGCCCTCCGGCAGCTCCGTGGGCCAGGTCCCACAGGCGACAGTGTCGACCCGTTTGGCAAACACTTCGTTGACGCGGCCCAGCACGCCGTTCTGTTCGTGGATCAGGCGCGGCACTTTGTGTAGCGTCGCTGCGGTCAGCGCCGGGATGGACGGATAACCCCCGAACCCCGCCACCACTGCAGGCCGGTCCGCGCGCATCCGCCGCCATGCCGTCGCCACACCACCCGCGATGCGGACCGGCACCACGGCCTTGGCCAGCGGCCCGCCCCGGGCAAATGTCGCGCTCGCCACCTGATCAATCGCCACCGCCTCGGGGAAGCCCCCCGCATAGCGCGCGCCCCGCGCGTCGGTGGACAGCCGCACCCGCCAGCCGCGCGCCAGCAATTCTTCGGCCAGCGACTGGGCCGGGAACATGTGGCCGCCGGTGCCCCCGGCAGCGATCAGGCACAGCGGTGCGGTCATCTCAGCGCTCCCTCCGCATCAGGATATCTCCGATCTCGCCCTGTGGCCGCGAGCGGGTGAAGGCCAGCAGCATCCCCGCCGCGATCCCCGTAGCGATGATCGACGAGCCGCCATAACTGACAAAAGGCAGCGTCATCCCTTTGGCCGGCAGCAGACGGACCGCCACGCCCATATTGATGATCGCCTGCACCGCGAACATGGCCGCCAGACCCGTGCCCGCGAGCCGGATGAACGGGTCGCGCTCCCGCATCAGCCGCAGAAAGGCGCGGGTGACGATCACCGCATAAAGCAGGATCAGGATCAGCACGAGCATCAGCCCGTATTCCTCAGCCGCCACCGCGATAATGAAATCCGTATGCGCATCCGGCAGCCACCATTTCACCCGGCCCTCGCCGATGCCGACGCCGAAAAAGCCGCCTTCCTGAATGGCATTGGCCGCGTAGCCGAGCTGCGTGCGGGGATCGAGCTCGGGGTCGAAAAAACCGTCGATCCGCCGGGCAAAGTGTTCGGACATGTTATAGGCGACGGTCCCGGCAAAGAGCACGCCCCCCGCCAGCAGCACCAGCACGAGGATCGGCGCGCCCGCGACGAAATAGACGACGCCCCAGCCAAAGAGCACGAGGCTCGCCTGCCCGAAATCCGGTTGCAGCGCGAGGAGGCCGACAATGGCGATGCAGAGCGCGAAACTGAGGGATTTCCCCGGCGGTCCGCCCACCTCCTGGCTGGCGGCCATGAGCCACGCGGCCACGACGATGAAACCGGGCTTCAGGAATTCCGACGGCTGGATCGAGGCAAAGCCCAGCGAATACCACCGCACGGCGCCCTTGCCGAAATCGGTGCCGAGAAAAGGCAGCCCCATCAGCGCCACAAAGGAGATGAGAAACCCGATCACCGCCCAGCGCCGCACGGTTTTCGGCGGCATCATGGTCACGATCACCATGGTCAGGAGCGCGAGTCCGCCAAAAAAAGCCTGCCGGGTCACGTAGTGGAACGGATCCAGCCCGTTGCGCTCGGCCAGCGGCGGCGATGCGGCGAGGCCCAGCAGCAGCCCCATGCCGAACAGCATCGCGATGCAGGCCAGCGACCATTTATCAATCGTGCGCCACCATTTGGGAAGGATCGGCTCACCCGCGCTGATCGGCGCGGAGCCATAGACCATCTCCGTCATAACACTGCCTCTGCCTCAATCGCCCGGTTTTCCGGGTCTGGCTGCAAGGGTAGCGAATCAGCGGCGCCTTGGCCAGATTTTTCCGGATGAGGCGGCACGGCTTTGCCGTCTACCCTTGCGCGCGCGCCCGTCCCGCGACAGACCGTCCCCATGAAAGTCGACACATTGATCCTCGGCGCCGGGGCCGCCGGCATGATGGCCGCCACCCAGACCGGGGGCGCCACCCTCATCGTGGACCATGCCGCCAGGCCCGGCGAAAAGATCCGCATTTCCGGCGGCGGGCGCTGCAACTTCACCAATTATGGCGTCGAAGCCGGGTGCTTTCTCTCCGAGAACCCCCATTTCGCAAAATCCGCCCTCAGCCGTTACACCCAGTGGGATTTCATCGACCTCATCGACCGCCACGGCATCGCCTGGCATGAGAAAACTCTCGGCCAGCTCTTTTGCGACGGCAAGGCCACGCAGATCGTTGACATGCTCCGCACCGAGATGACCCAAGCCGGGGCCGAATTCTGGCTCTCCACCGAGATTGGCGAAGTCCACCATGACGGCACCCATTTCGTCACCACCCTGACCCGCGACGGCCGCCCCCGTCAGGTCGCCGCCCATAATCTGATCCTCGCCACGGGCGGCCTGTCGATCCCGAAAATGGGCGCCACTGGCCTCGCCTATCGCATCGCCCGCCAGTTCGACCACGAGATCGTGCCGACCCGTCCCGCCCTCGTGCCCTTCACCTTCACCGGCGCCGCGCTGGAGCCGCTGGCCGCGCTGGCCGGGGTCGCCGCCCCCGCGCGCGTCACCACCGGCGGGACCAGCTTCGACGAAGCGCTTCTCTTCACCCATCGCGGCCTCTCCGGGCCCGCCGTGCTGCAAACCAGCTCCTACTGGGCAGAGGGCCAGCCGATCCGCATCGACCTCGACCCCGAAGACCGGATCCGCTCCGCCCTGCGCCACACCCGCCAGACCGAAGGCCGCAAGAGCCTCAGCGCCGCGCTCGCCCCCCACCTGCCCCAGCGCCTCATCGCCGCCCGCTTGCCGCAGGCCAGCACGACCCGCATAGGCGACCAGTCCGATCAGGCCCTGTCAGAGATCCTCGCGCAGTTCCGCGACTGGCACCTCACCCCCGCCGGCACCGAAGGCTACCGCACCGCCGAAGTCACCGCCGGCGGCATCGCGACAGACGGGCTTTCCTCGAAATCCATGGAGAGCCGCACCGTCCCCGGCCTCTACGCCATCGGCGAAGCCGTCGACGTCACCGGCTGGCTCGGCGGCTATAATTTCCAATGGGCGTGGTCGTCAGGCTGGGCGGCGGGGAGGGCAATTGGGAAGCGGAGAGTGTCTCCGTAAAGTCGTCGCAGTTGTGCGCTGCGCGCGCGAAAGGCGGGCGCGAACGAAGACAAATGACTATTCGCGTCAGAGATTTTTCTGCTCCGGTATGTGAGGCTGTCGACCGGCATTAAAGGCCTGGCCTTGGGGTCAGGACACATTGATATCAGCTGATCGTTCTGCTTCACCGCATGAAAATAGAGCGGTGACATGTCTGGTCTTTTCTGGCCTTCCGATGCGCAGATGGCGCGGCTGGCGCCCTGCTTTCCGAAATCTCACGGCAAGCCCCGCGTCGATAAGCGACGCTCATTGAGTGGGATTATCTTCATCAATCGCAATGGTTTGCGCTGGCGGGGCGCACCCAGGGAATAAGGCCCTCATAAAACGCTGTACAACCGTTGGAAGCGCTGGAGCGAGAAAGGCATCTTCGCGGCGATGATGATGGGCCTGGCAACCGATTACGGCGAGAGAAAGACTGTGATGATCATTGATGAGGCCAGCGGTGCCATCGGTCCGAACAGACGGCCGAATGATCTCAAGGCCCACCGTACGGCCTCCAGCCTGCGGGTGAAAAAGGGGGGCGTTGACGCTTGATCGGGCGCACAAAGGGCGGGATGAACGCTAGGTTGCATGCCCTGTGCGACAGCCATGGGCGGCCGCTGGAGCTGTTCATCACCGCAGGCCAGGTGAGCTACGGCATCGGCGCCAGGGCTGCTTGCAGCAGCCTGCCAAAGGTCGAATGGTTGCTCGGTGACCGGGGCTAAGATGGCGGCTGGTTCGGAGAAGCGTTAGAAGGCGAGAGGATAAAGGCCTGCATTCCGGGCCGAAAGCAGCGCAAAGAGCCCATCAAACACGACAAGCGTCGATACAAGCGGCGCAACCGGATCGAAATCAAGTTCGGTCGCCTCATTCGTCGAGGGAACACCCCACCAGGGCCTTGCCTGATCCTCCTCATTGGAGGGAGGCTGCCACAAGATATGACCGGTGTCTGAAAGTCTTCCTCTCAGCCACCGCCTTCGCCGCACTCGTCATCTGTTAGCAGTGAAACTCAATGAGTCCTGAGCCTCGCTCGTCCTGGTCCGCATACCCATCATTCGCCTGATGTCTGGGAGAGACGATCCGGGCGTCGGGGATCAGGTTCCGGGCCGGATCAATTGCACCTTGGACTCACCGGCCTGCATCTCTCCGCTCGCCCGGTCGAAGCGCAGCCACGCCAGTGCTTGTCCATCGGCCTGTGTGTAGAGCGTGCCGACCGTGCGCTCTCCGGCGGTGATCTCCGTGCCGACCGGCGCTGTGCCGTCGATCTGCACGGTCGCGAGGCCCTTTTTCAGATCGGTCTTGTGCTTCATGCGGGCGGTGACTTCCTGTCCCACGTAGCAGCCTTTCTTGAAATCGACGCCATTGAGCCGCTCGAACCCCATCTCCAGAATGTAGCTGTCGTTCGGGATCAGCTCGACACCGGCTTGCGGCACCATCAGCCGGATCCGCAGGGCGTTCCAATCCGTCCCGTCACTCAGTGCCTCAGTTCCGATCCTCCGCCAGCCCAGCTCCGGATGACGCGGGTCGGGCAGGGCGCCCTCAGGCGCAGCGCCAGTGCCGCGCGACACGACCAGATCCGTAGGTTCGATCTCTACTTTGCGCCGCAGCCGGTACATGCCGAGCCGTTGGGCCAGCCCCGCGGCCTGATCCGCGCTGACATCGATCAGCAGGCGCTCCGGCTCTGGTATGACAAAGAAATCAGACAGATATTTCCCCTGCGGCGTCAGCAGCGCGGCATAGGTGATTGGGCCTTTGGTGATGTCGTTGCTGACGAGGTCCTGCAAAAACTCCACCCGGTCGGGGCCGGTGAGGGACAGAACGGCTCGGGGGTCTTGGGTCTCGGACATGGGGCCTCGCGTGATCGGTTTGATCCTAGAGGTCGTTGCGCAAACCGCCCGCGTCAAGGGCCGGAGGCAATTGACCGGCCCCGCGGCCCGCGCTAGCGATTTCAAATGAGCAAGTCTTTCGGGCGAGGGTATCTCGCCATTCCCGGCCCCTCCGTTCTGCCTGATCCGGTGTTGCAAGCGATGATGCAGCCGGTGCCAAATATCTATGATCCGGCGCTTGAGGCGATGACCGACACGATCCGCCGCGACCTAAAACAGGTGGCGCGCACGGTGGCGCCGGTGGCGATTTACATCACCAATGGCCACGGCCTCTGGGAAGCGGCGCTGGCCAATGTGACCCGCCCCGGGGACAAGGTGCTGGTGCCCGCCAACGGCATCTTTGCCCATGGCTGGGCCGAGGTCGCGACGAGGATGGGGCTGGAGGTCGAACTGATCGAGTTCGGCAAGCAAAGCGCCTTTGACACCGATCGGATCATGGCAGCGCTGGAGGCGGATCCCGATCACCGGATCCGCGCGGTGCTGGGGGTGTTCGTGGACACGTCGACTGGCATCCGCAATGATCTTGGCGCGCTGGGACAGGCCATGCGCGCCAGCGATCACCCGGCGCTGCTGATCGCGGATTGCATCGCTTCGCTCGGATGTGACCGGTTCGAGATGGATGCGTGGGGCGTCGATATCACGCTGGCGGCCAGTCAGAAGGGGCTGATGTCGCCGCCGGGGGTGGGCTTTCTCTGGGTGAACGCGCGGGCGCAGGCCGTCCGGGAGGGGCAGGAGCAGGTCAGCCCCTATTGGGACTGGCGGCAGAGGCTGAACCCGGAGTGGTTCTACCAGCTCTTTTTCGGCACGGCTCCGACGCAGCATCTCTTTGCCCTGCGCGCGGCGCTGGATTTGTTGATGGCCGAAGGGATCGAGGCCGTCTGGACGCGGCACGCGCGGCTTGCGCGCGCGATCTGGGCGGCCTGTGAGCGGTGGAGTGAGGGCGGACCCCTGAAACTCAACGCGCCGCAGGGCCATCGCAGCCACGCGGTCACGGCGCTGGGTGTGGGCGGCGACGGAGGAGACCGCTTGCGGGCGTGGTGCGAGGGGCAGGGGGTGACGCTGGGGATCGGCCTCGGCATGGCGCCGCTCGGCAGTCCCGAGGCGGCGGGGTTCTTCCGCATCGGGCATATGGGGCATGTGAACGGGCACATGGTCCTCGGCGCTTTGTCGGTGATCGAGGCCGGCCTGACAGCCTGCGAGATCCCCCATGGCGTGGGTGCGCTGGAGGCGGCGACGCGCGTGATCGCGGGGAGGTAGCGTCAGAGCATTTTGCGGTTCGACTGACGTTCCGTAATCCCCTCCCTGGAAAAGGCTGTTATTTCAGGCAGTACACACCCCGGGTCGCACCTTTCACGGGCGCCCGCGCTGACCTCAGGGAAGCAGTTCGTTGAAAGCAGCGCGGTAGTTTGCCGCCAAAGATATTCGTGTCGAAGAGATCGACGAGCCCGGTACGGGCGAGGGAGCAGTCAAAATCCGTGTCGCCTGCACGGGTATCTGCGGCAGCGATATGCACGAATACGTGGCTGGACCGATCGTGATCCCCGTGGATGGAGAGCATCCGCTGACGGGCGGCAAAGCCCCCATTGTGATGGGCTACGAATTCTCTGGCGAAGTGGTCGAGACCGACGCTGGTGTCCCCCGTGTGGACCCCGGCGACGAGGCTGTGGTCGAGCCGATCTACAGCTGCGGCCCTTGCAAGTGTCGGGCATATAACCTCTGCGACATGATTGGCCTGCACGGGCTGTCTGGCGGGGGCGGGGGCTTTTCAGAGCATACGGTCGTGCGGGAGAATATGGTTCACCAACTGACCGGCGGCGGGGGGATACGTCATTTGAGGTGACCGGGGTGCCGGTGGTTCTCACACAGGCCATCGCGTCCACGAAATCGGGCGGAGAGACGGTGATCGTGTCCCTGTGGGAAGCCGATCCGGGGCTGCCGGCCAACCTCGTCGTGCTGAATGAAAAGACCGTGAAGGGAACGATCTGCTACCGGGATGTCTTCCCGGCGTTGCTGGACCTGATGCAAAAGGGCTACTTCCCGGCCGACAAGCTGGCCACCAGCAAGATTGCTTTGGGAGATATCGTCGAGCAGGGGTTTGAAAAGCTCCTGAGCGATCGCAGCCAGATCAAGATCCTCGTCGATCCTAAGGCCTGATCCAGCGGACGGGCCGGCCTGAGCGGCCGGCCCGACGTCATGTCTGGGCGCGCTGGAGCGCGCCGGGCAGTTCCTGGGCGAAGAGATCCATATCCGCCTCGGTCCCACAGGAGACCCGGAGGCACCGGTCGAGGGGCGCCACGCCGGGCATGCGGACAAAGATCCGCGCCATATGCAGTTCCCGGACCATGGCGCGGGTGAAGTCTCCGTCCCGGCCCAGATCAATGGCGACGAAATTCGTTTGGGAGGGCAGGGGACTGAGCCCGTTCTCCGCAGCGATTTCAGCGATCCGGTCGCGGCTCCCTGCGATCTGAGCGCGTACTTTGTGCAGCCAGTCCTGATCGGCCAGAGCCGCACGCGCACCTTCCTGTCCGATGATCGAGACCCCGAAATGGTCGCGGATCTTCGAGAACTGGGCGATCATTTCCGCATCGCCGATGGCATAGCCGATGCGTGCACCCGCGAGGCCATAGGCTTTGGAGAAGGTCCGCATCCGGATGACCCGCTTGTCTGATGTATCAAGCGGTGGGAAGAGCGACGGGTCGGCGCATTCGAAATAGGCCTCGTCCAGCACCAGCAGCGTGCCTTCGGGGATTGCCTCGATCATCCGCTGGATCGCGCTGGCGTCGTGCCAGCTGCCCATGGGGTTGTCGGGGTTGGAGATGTAGACGAGCTTGGGTCTGACCGCGTGCATTTGCGCGATGAGCCCTTCGGGATCCTCGTGATCGTCGCGATAGGGCACGGTCACCAGCTCTCCGCCGGAGCCCGCCACGTGGTAGCTGAAGGTTGGGTAGGCGCCCTTTGAAGTCACCACCTTGTACCCCGGGGCCACGGTCAGGCGGACCAGTGTCCCGAGGAGCCCGTCGATGCCCGCGCCGATCACGATGTTCTCGGCACCCACCCCGTGATGCTGCGCCAGCTCGTGGCGCAGGTGGAAACACTCCGCATCGGGGTATTTCCACGCCTCGGCAGCGGTGCGGGACATGGCCTCGATGGCGCGCGGAGACGGGCCGAAGCCCGACTCGTTGGCGCCGATCCGCGCCTTGATCGTCACGCCGGTCTGCCTCTCCAGCGTCTCGATGCCCACGAAGGGCACCGTGGCGGGCAGGGCCGCAATGAGCGGCGTCAGGCGCGGATCGTGGCTCAAATCTCGGCCAGACGCGCCTCGGCGGCGGTCAGCCGGGCGCGCTCCTCCTGCTTTTGAGCCAGCAGCTCTTCGGTCTCGGCCACCACATCTTCCGGCGCGGAGGCGCGGAATTTGGGGTTCTTCAGCCGGCCCTCAAGACCGCCGATATCCTTGGCGAGCTTGCCCAGCGTCCTTTCGATGCGGGCCTTCTCGGCGTCCACGTCGATGATGTCCGCCAGCGGGAGGGCAAAGGCGCCGCCGGGCACGGCGAGGGTCACGGCGCCCTTGGGCGGCTCGGCCACTTCGGTCAGGCTCTCGATGCGGGCCAGACGCTGGATCAGAGCCGCGTTACGCTGCCAGTAGCCCCGGCCCGCCTCGTCGAGTTCCAGTTGCAGCAGCGGAGCCTTAAGCGCGGCGGGGACGTTCATCTCGCCCCGTACCGAGCGGATTTGCTCGATCAGGCCGATGACCCAGCCCATCTCCGCATCCGCCGTCGCGTTCGCCAGATCTGCGCCGTACTCAGGCCAGGGGGCGTGGACGAGGCGCGTATCGCGCTCTGCCTGCCCCCAAAGTTCTTCGGTGATGAAGGGCATGAAGGGGTGCAACAGAACCAGACACTGGTCGAGAACCCAGCCCATCACCGCGCGGGTCTCGGCAACGGCGGCCTCATCCTCAGAGGCAAAGAGGGGCTTGGCCAGTTCCAGATACCAGTCGCAGACCCGGCCCCAGACAAAGGCATAGAGCGCATTGGCCGCGTCGTTGAACCGGTACTCGGTCAGTGCCGAGTGCACCGAGTCGCGGGTGCGGCCAAGCTCGCCCAGAATCCAGGCATTGGCGGCCTGAACGGGCGCTTGGGGGCGGGCGACGCCGTGGGTGACGCCGTTCATCTCTGCGAAACGGAAGGCGTTCCAGATCTTCGTGCCGAAGTTCCGGTAACCGGCGACACGGCTCTCGGACAGCTTCAGATCGCGGCCCATGGCGGCCATGGAGGTGAGCGTAAAGCGCACCGCGTCCGCGCCATACTGGTCGATCAGGTCCAGCGGGTCGATGACATTGCCGAGCGATTTCGACATCTTGCGGCCTTTTTCGTCCCGCACGAGGGCGTGGACATAGACCGTGTCGAAGGGCTTCTCGCCGACCATGGCGTATTGCATCATCATCATCCGGGCGACCCAGAAGAAGATGATGTCGAAGCCGGTCACGAGGACCGAGGTTGGGAAGTATTTCTGCAGCTCCGGTGTGTTATTCGGCCAGCCGAGCGTGCCCAGCGGCCAGAGACCGGAGGAGAACCACGTGTCGAGCACATCCGCGTCCTGCCAGACAGGATAGACGAGCTGGGTCGGGTCCTGCGACAGGTTGTACTCGGCCAGCGAGGCGGCGAAGGCGTGGATCGCGGCCTCGCGGTCCTCGACCTCGACCACTCGCGCCACATGGAGCGGATGGGGCAGGCCTGCATTGTCGTCGCGGAACGCGTCGATGACCTGCCCGAACTCCGGCGCACAATGGTGGCGGGTGCCCGAATGCACCAGATGGTCCCAGGTCAACAGCGAAAGGAGTTCCACCTCATCCAGCGCCTGGTTGCCCTCGTCGTCATGGAAGCTCGACGTGTGCAGGTCGAGCCCATACCAGACCGGAATCCGATGTCCCCACCAGAGTTGCCGCGAGATGCACCACGGCTCGATATTCTCCAGCCAGTGGAAATAGACCTTGGCATCGCGCTCGGGCAGGATCTTTGTCCCGTCCGTGGAGCCGTCCGCGCGGGTTTGCCCGATGCGCACGGCGTCGATGGCGGGGCCGACAATCTGGTCGGTATCCACGAACCACTGATCGGTGAGCATCGGCTCGATGACGACTTTGGACCGGTCGCCGAAGGGCTGGGTGATGGTCTTGGCCTCGACGAGGGGCACCAGCGCTTCGGGGTCTTCGGCCTTGGCGGCCTGCTTGCCCAGAACGGGGTTGTCGGCCCGCGTCATGACGGCAAGCCCCTCCTCGGTGATCGCGGCGATGACCTGCTTGCGCGCTTCGAACCGATCAAGCCCGCGCAGCTCCTCGGGGACGAGGTTGATGCGGGTCACGTCGGATGGCGTGGGCACTTCGCCGCGGGCGATCTGCCCGGCCTGAAGCGCGGACTCTTCATAGGACAGCCCGTCGGTGCGCATCTGGCCCTTCGTGTCCATCAGCGCATAGAGCGGGATGCCGTTCCGCTGTGCGACGCCGTAATCGTTGAAGTCATGGGCGCCGGTGATCTTCACCGCGCCGGAGCCGAAATCGGGATCCGGGTAGTCATCAGTGATGATCGGGATCAGGCGGCGGTGTTCTTTGGGTCCGACCGGAATTTCGCAGAGTTTACCGACGATTGGCGCGTAACGTTCATCTGACGGGTGAACCGCAACGGCGCCGTCGCCCAGCATGGTTTCTGGCCGGGTCGTGGCGATGGAGATGTAATCGCGCTCTTCGGTCAGGACGATATTTCCGTCCTCGTCCTTCTCCACATAAGTGTAGGTCACGCCATCCGCGAGCGGGTATTTAAAGTGCCACATATGACCCGGCTGGTCGATATTCTCGACCTCCAGATCGGAGATGGCGGTTTCAAAGTGGGGATCCCAGTTCACCAGCCGCTTGCCGCGATAGATGATGCCGCGATTGTAGAACTCGACGAAGGTCTTGATGACGGCGGCGTGAAAATCCTGCTGCCCGTCGCGCGCATCCGGATCGCCCGGCGCACCGCCCATGGTAAAGGCTTCACGCGACCAGTCACAGGAGGCGCCGATACGCTTAAGCTGGCCGATGATCGTGCCGCGGGATTTGCTTTTCTGTTCCCAGACGCGAGTCAGGAACGGCTCGCGGCCCATCTCCGTCCGGCTGGGTTCGCCATTGGCGGCCATGTCGCGCTCGGTCACCATCTGGGTGGCGATGCCCGCATGGTCGGTACCCGGCTGCCAGAGCGTGTCTACGCCCTGCATTCGCTTCCACCGGATAAGAATGTCCTGCAACGTGTTGTTGAACGCGTGGCCCATATGCAGCGCGCCGGTGACGTTCGGGGGCGGGATCATGATCGAGAAGGTCTCGGCCCCGGCCTTGGCATTGGCGCCGGCGGCAAAGCACCCCTCGCGTTCCCAGATTTCGTAAATGCGGCTTTCGGCGCTCTGGGCGTCGAAATTCTTCTCCATGGGCATGGGCTATCCTCGTCTGAGCTTGGGGTAGGCATAGCCAATCGGGGCGGGGAGGGAAACCCGCCTGCGTACCGATCAAAGATGAATAAAACCCTCGGTAACGCACCCATAAGGGTATCTTCAAAACCTCGCGAGACCCTCAGATACTACCACAATGCTGACACCATTGTGTGGCACACTGGATGGAAGCACGTGGGGTGATGCTATGGGGTTTATGGGACAATTCAGGCAGATGGGCCGCTGGATCGGGCGGCCGATCCTGACGCGGACCACGAAACGGGCGGCGAGGCATGGTCCGCGGACATTGGTGGTGACGCTGGATGGCACCATGTCCTCGCTGGAGCCGGGGGATGAAACCTCCATCGGTCTGATCTGGAAACTCCTGACCGAGGAGGGGTCGCCCTCGGACATCGTGACCTACTATGAGCCGGGGATCCAGTATTCAAGTTGGAGGCAGCTCCGGGATGTGATCGAGGGGAAGGGCATCAACCAGCAGATCCGGCGCACCTATGGCTGGCTGGCCTCGCGTTATCGGCCGGGGGACCGGATTTACCTCTTTGGCTATTCGCGGGGCGCCTATGCGGTGCGCTCGCTGGCCGGGCTGATCGATGATGTGGGGCTGTTACGGCGGGACGTGGCGACGGACCGTAATGTGGTGCAGGCCTATCGGCACTACCGGATGCAGTCCGATGCTGAGCTGCGCGCGGTGTTCCGGCGGCTCCACTGCCATGAGGCGGTGCCCATCGAGATGATCGGCGCCTTTGACACGGTGAAGGCGCTGGGGATGCGGGGGCCGCTGCTTGGGCCGCGCAATACGATGGAGACGGATTTTCACAATCACGGTGTCGGTGGCTCCGTCCGTCGTGCCTATCACGCGCTGGCGTTGCAGGAGCGGCGCGTGGCCTATGACCCGATCCTGTGGTGTCCGGATCGTGACTGGGACGGGATCTGCGAACAGGTGTGGTTCCGTGGCAGCCACGGCGATGTGGGCGGGCACCTGTCGGGTAGTATTGGCTCTCGCCCGCTGGCGAATATCCCGCTGGTGTGGATGCTGGACCGTGCGGAGCGGTCTGGTTTGATCCTGCCCGCGGGCTGGCGCGCGCGGTTCGGGTGCGACGTGGACGCGCCGTCTTGCGGGATGAATCAGGGTTTCGGAAAATTGCTTCTGGCGCGCAAACCAAGGGTCGTTGGCATGGAGCCGAGCGAGCGGCTCCATGTGACCGCAGCCCATGCCGGGGGACCGGGCTACGATATGGGCATCGAACCCAACCTGATCGCCTGAGATCAGGCGACCTGGTCCAGTTCCGGCTCCGGGGCCAAACCCAGTGCGTGAACGACGTCACGGGTCAGATGCGGCTTGTTCAGGGTGTAGAAATGCAGCTTGTCCACGCCCTCGGAGATAAGCTTGTCGCACAGTTCCACGCACAGGGCGGTGGAGAGCAGCTCCTGCCGGTTGTCGCGCTCGGCGGTTTGATAGGCGTCGTCGAGCCAGCCCGGGATCTCCATGCCGCAGGCTGTCGCGAATTTCCGCACACCCTTCCAGCTCTCGATCGGGAGAATGCCCGGCACAATGGGCGCGTCGATGCCTGCCGCCGCGCAACGGTCGCGGAAGCGCAGGAAAGTGGCGGGGTCAAAGAAAAACTGCGTCAGGGCTTCGCTTGCGCCTGCATCGACCTTGCGCTTCAGCCAGTCCACATCGGCCTGAGCGGTCAGGCTGTCGGGATGGCGGTCGGGATAGGCGCCGACGCGCAGGGTAAAGTCCCCGGTCGCGGCCAGAGCCTCGATCAGTTCGATGGAGGAGGCGAAACCGTCCGGGTGCGGCGCGAACGCCCCGCCGCCCGGCATGTCGCCCCGCAACGCCACCAGATCGGTGATCCCGGCCTCGGCATAGCTGCGGGCGATCTCCAGCGTCTCGTCGCGCGAGGCATCGACGCAAGTCAGGTGTGCGGCGACCCGCAGGCCGGTGGATTTGTTGATCGTCGTCACCGCTTCATGGGTCAGTTGCCGCGTGGTGCCGCCTGCGCCGTAGGTCACCGACACGAAATCGGGGCAGGTGGGCGCCAATGCGTTAATGGTGTCCCAGAGGCGGAAGCAGGCTTCGAGCGATTTCGGCGGAAAGAACTCGTAGGAAATGCGGGTCATCTTTTGCGGTCTCCGAGATGCGTTGACCTCTTGTCCCACGCAGCGCGGCGTGAGACAAATTCATAATCTCGAACAAGATCATGAGGCGGAGCACATATGCATATCGAGTTCCGGCATCTTCGGACGATCAAGGCAATCCATGAAGCGGGGGGGCTGGCTCGTGCCGCAGACCGGCTGAATATCACCCAATCTGCCCTGAGCCATCAGGTGAAAAACCTTGAGGATCAGGCGGGTGTCGAGCTGTTTGTCCGGCGCTCGAAGCCCCTGAAACTTTCTGCCGCTGGCCATCGGCTGCTCCGCGCCGCCGAACGGATCCTGCCCGAGATTGCCGCGCTGGAGGCGGAGTTTGCGGGGCTTCTGGCCGGTCGGACGGGGCGGCTGCACATCGCCATCGAATGTCACGCCTGTTTCGACTGGCTGCTGCCGGTGCTCGAACAGTTCCGCCACACCTGGCCGGATGTCGATGTGGATATTCGCCCTGGGCTGGCCTTTGATGCGTTGCCAGCGTTGGGGCGGGAAGAGGTGGATCTGGTGGTCTCCTCCGATCCCGAAGAGCTGTCGGGCGTGACCTTCACTCCGCTGTTCGACTACGAGCCGGTTTTCGTGGTGGCCGATACCCATCCGCTGGCGGCCAGGCCCTTTGTCACCGCCGAGGATTTTCGGGATCAGACGTTGATCACGTATCCCATGGCGCCCGAGCGGCTGGATGTGTTCACCGAACTTCTGAACCCCGCTGGTGTGTCTCCTCTGGCGGTGCGGCAGGTGGAGCTGACGGCGATGATCCTGATCCTCGTGGCCAGCCAGCGCGGTGTGGCGGTCTTGCCCGACTGGGTGGTGCGCACGACCCGACGTCCCTCCGACATTGTCACCTTGCCGATCACCGAAGGGGGGCTGACCCGCAGGCTCTACGCAGCGACCCGCAGTGACGAGACGGATCTGCCTTATATGGCGCATCTGCTCAGGCTGGCGCGGACCGAACCTTTGAAACTCATGCGGGGGTGATCCTCCAGATGGAGTGTTGGCAAAGCCCGCACATCGGCCTATAGGCCCGGGACCGGACCGAAGGACGATGACATGCAGGGCAGCGCCAATCTCAACATCATGATCAAGGCCGCGCGCGCGGCGGGGCGCAAACTGGTGCGCGACTTCCGCGAGGTGGAAAATCTTCAGGTTTCCGTGAAGGGCGCGGGCGATTTTGTCAGCCGTGCAGACACCGCCGCCGAAGAGACGATCCGCGAGATCCTGACCGAGGAACGGCCGAATTACGGCTGGCTCGGCGAGGAGAGCGAGCCGGTCGAGGGCAAAGACCCGACCCGCCGCTGGATCGTTGATCCGTTGGACGGTACGACGAATTTCCTTCACGGCCTGCCCCATTGGGCGGTGTCGATTGCGCTGGAGCATAAGGGCGATATCGTCGCGGGCGTGATCTTTGACCCGGCCAAGGACGAGCTGTACTGGGCCGAAAAAGGGCAGGGCGCGTTTATGAATGACATGCGGATGCGCGTGTCCGCCCGGAGCAAGATGATCGAGTCGATCTTTGCCACCGGTCTTCCTTGGGGCGGTCGTCCAGAGCTGCCACCGACGATCCGCGATCTCGGTCGCCTCCTGCCTGCTACTGCGGGGGTTCGGCGGATGGGCGCTGCCGCGCTCGACCTCGCCTATGTGGCCGCCGGTCGCTACGAGGGGTACTGGGAACGCGGTGTGAATCCGTGGGACGTGGCGGCGGGGATGCTTCTGGTGCGAGAGGCCGGGGGTTTTGTCGAGCCGCTGGCGGGCGAGGACATCTTTGCCTCCCGCACCATCATCTGTGGCAACGGCAATATCTTCGACCCATTTGCCAAGATGATGCGCGACTATTCCTGACTGTCGGACGGGTGATGTCGCCCGTCCACCCACGGGATTGGCTCGAACTCCCGGATAGTGACGCCGTCGATACAGGCTGCGTTCAACCCGTATTCATTCGGGTTTGAGCGGCGTCTGTGATGGGTGTAAATCCCGCATACCGAGCAGAAATAATGCCGCGCGGTCTTTGTGCCCCATTGGTAAAGTGTGAGCTTGTCCGCCCCCCGTACCACTTCCACATCGCCGACCGCGGCTGAGACAGGGGCGGCTTGACGGCGGGAGCAGTAGGAACAGTCGCAGCGTCGGAGCGTGTTCATCCCGTCCGAAAGAGTCGCGCGCAGTTCCACGGTGCCGCAATGGCAGGTCAGTCTGACGGTCATTTCCGGTGCCTCACTTTCGGGATCGAGCTCAGCCGCTCGGGGTAGCGCGCCTGCGGGTTTGGCGGACGGCCCGAGGTGCGGGACCAGAACCCGGTCCCGCCGAGCTTCAGAAACACAGGTATGGTCATTAAGAGACCCGCCACAAAGCCGCCCGCATGGGCCCAATAGGCGACGCCACCCTCCATGACGGAAACCGCCGCTCCGAGGGTCAGTTGCAGGGCGAACCAGACGCCGAGCACGATCCAGGCGGGGACCGGGATGACCTTGAAGATGATGACGATGATCAGCAGCACATCGACCCGCGCCTTGGGGAATAACAGCAGATAGCCCCCCATGACGCCTGCGATGGCGCCGGATGCGCCGACCATGGGAATGGGCGAGCCCGGCGACATCAGGTTCTGGGCGAGCCCCGCTGCGATGCCCGACAGGAGATAGAAGCCGAGGAAGGGCAGATGCCCCATCTGGTCCTCCATATTGTCGCCAAAGATCCACAGAAACAGCATGTTGCCTGCCAGATGCAGCAGCCCGCCATGGAGAAATTGGGATGTTACGAAGGTTTCGGGGGCTGAGACCACGGGGATCAGCGCCCAGGTTTCGAGAAAGCCGGGCGTTTCCAGCAGGCCCGCTGTCAGGACATAGATCACCACATTCAGAGCGATCAGAGAGCGGGTGATATGGGGCGTGGTGAGGGACGGGTTGTTGTCGCGGATCGGGAACATGTCCCATGAGTGACCCGGCTGGGACCCGCGCGCAAGGCCCTCAGGGGCCGCTGACCTTGCAGAATGCGCTGGCGCGTTGCAGCGCGCGGCACAAGCCGAGCGCCTCGTCGCGGCTGTCCACGGCGATCCGGGCGGTCAGACGGCTCAGGCGCGCATTGCCCAGCCGTCCGTCAACGATCTGGATTTCCCGACCGCCAATGATCCCGCCGTGTTTCTGTCGAATCTGACCTACAAAGCGCTGCACGGTTGCGCGCCGCCGACCGGCCGCCACGACGACGCCCCAGGGTGAGACCGAGGGCTTGAAGGCATTGACGGAGCGTGTGGCCGCTTGCTTGCGGCAGGCCTCCTGAAAAGGGGAGCCTTTCGCGAGGGCGAAATCTACATCGGGCGGGCGGCCATCGAGCCAGTCCATGGCGCTGAAGCCAGTGATCCTGTTCACGTAGCTCCGCGTCTCACCGGGCAGGATTCGTCCCCAGCGCACGAAATCCGCGGCGCGGCCCTCGCCGGAATTATAGGCCGCAGCGGCCAAACCCTCATTACCGAATTCCGAGATGAGCTCCGCCAGATAATCGGCGGAGGCCATGATCGCTTCAGCAGGGTTGAACGGATCTTCGAGGCCCCGCAGCTCGGCTGTGCCGGGCATGAACTGAGCGATCCCCTGCGCGCCCACCGGACTTACGGCAGCGGCATCGAAGAAGCTCTCCTGCCACAGAAGACGCGCCAGAAATCCGCTGTCGATCCCATGGTGGTCCGCTGCGCGCTCGATGACGGTGCAAACATCGTCTGTGTAGCTTTTCAGGTGGATGCAGTGGGTTCCATCGGTGGTACACCGTTGCTGAGCCGGTCTGGGCAGTGGGCGCGTTCTGGGGATCTGAGCCGCTGCCGGTATGCTCGCCAGAACCAGATCGGCGGGCGTCGGGGTCGGCTCCTCCTCGGCCTGACCGGCCGTCGTCAGCATACAGAGAAAGAAAGCAATCAGAACGCGCATGAGGGCAAATCTAGGCTGTCCGCATGTGTCTGACCAGCCCGACCGTTCACTGTCGGGGCAAAAGAAAAGGCCCCGCTGCAAAGCGAGGCCTTTCCAATATGTTGCGGTGACAGACTTGCCTCAGGCGGAGGGCTGTTCGTCGTCGGTGCCCGATTCGTCGTCCATCGCGGCGCCGCCAATATCGTCGAACAGCTCCTGGATTTCGAACTCGGCAGCCGCTTCTTCTTCGCTGGCCAGTTCCTGGATGGTCTTGCCCTGCTTTTGCAGCTCGGCTTCTTCCATCGAACGGGCCACGTTCAGCTCAACATCGGCCTGAACCTCGGGGTGCAGGGTGATGTGCGCCTTATGCAGGCCCAGGTCCTTGATCGGCGCAGCCAGCGATACCTGACGGCGTTCGACGGCGAACCCGGCCTCATTGGCGGCCTCGGCCACGTCACGGGTCGACACGGAGCCGTAAAGCGCACCGGCATCGGAGGCGGCGCGGATCACGATGAACTGCTGGCCTTCGATGCGGTCGGCCAGAGCCTGCGCTTCGGCGCGGGTCTCGGCGTTACGTTCTGCCAGCTGAGCTTTCTGCTCTTCAAAAGCCTCCACATTGGCCTTGGAGGCCCAGAGAGCTTTCTTCTGCGGCAGCAGGAAGTTGCGGGCGTAGCCTTCCTTGACGGAGACGACCTGGCCCATCTCACCCAGCTTGGCGACGCGCTCGAGGAGAATGACGTTCATTGCCATGGATCTCTCTCCTTACTTCACAGCGTAGGGAAGCAGGGCGAGGAACCGGGCACGCTTGATGGCGCGGGCCAGTTCACGCTGCTTCTTCGCGGAAACGGCGGTGATACGGGACGGAACGATCTTGCCACGCTCAGAGATGTAGCGCTGGAGCAGTTTCGTGTCCTTGTAGTCGATCTTCGGCGCATTCTCGCCCGAGAAGGGGCAAACCTTGCGGCGGCGGAAAAACGGTTTGGCAGCCATGTGCGGAACTCCTTCTTAGCGGCGCGGACGGCGATCGTCGCGATCGCGCTTCTGCATCTGGATCGAGGGGCCTTCCTCGTGTTCGTCCACCTTGATGGTGAGAACACGCATCACGTCCTCGTGAAGGCGCATCAGGCGCTCCATCTCCTGCACGGCTTCCGACGGGGCGTCGGTGCGCAGGTAGGCATAGTGGCCCTTGCGGTTCTTGTTGATCCGGTAGGCCATGGTTTTGACACCCCAGTACTCGTGATCCACGAGCTTGCCGCCGTTGTCGGACAGCACGGTGCCAAAATGTTCGATCAATCCCTCGGCCTGCGTGTTGGACAGGTCCTGACGGGAGATGAAGACATGCTCATAAAGCGGCATGGACATTTCCTGTTTTTACAGGCGCATTTCATAGCCGGGGATACCCTTCCGCACCCCGTCACGAGAGACTGCGCCGATTGCGTGTGTCGCGGAAGTTCGCGGCCTCTAGCGTCTTTCGCCCGCTGGCGCAAGGGCGCAGCAACGGCGATCACCCGCCACGCGTCGCGTTCTGTGCAAAAACGCTCAGAGATTGTTCAAATGCTCGCCATTGTTTCGGAGGCAGGGGCGCTTACATCGGTGACACACTCAACAGGGAGTATCCCATGAAACTGCTTCTGTCTGCCGCCGTTGCCGCTGCCGCCCTCGTCGGGGCCGCTCAGGCTGAGCCGGTGAAATACGAGCTTGATCAGACCCACAGCGAGATCCTGTTCCACTGGAGTCATGGCGGTTTCTCGACCACCCGCGGTCTGTTCCTTGGCTTTGACGGCGAGATCATGTTCGACAAGGACGAGCCGGCCAATTCCAGCGTCATGATCACCGTTCCGGTGGCAGACGTGCTGGCGAACGGCAAACTCAAAGAGCACCTCAGCTCCGCAGACTTCTTTGGTGACAACTGGGCCAGCGATGTGACCTTCACCTCCACTGCTGTGGAAGTGACCGGGGAAAACACCGCGAACATCACTGGCGACCTGACCCTGAACGGCGTGACGAAGCCCGTTGTGCTGGACGCCACACTCAACAAGAATGCGGAAGGCCCACGCGGCAACGAAGTGGCCGGCTTCTCCGCCACCACGACCGTCATGCGCAGTGAGTTCAACCTCGGCCTCTTTGCCCCCTTCGTCAGCGACGAGTTGCAGGTCGAGATCTCGGTCGAAGCCAGCCCGGCCGCGAGCTGATATAACAACCAACAGAAAAAAGTGGTAACGCACAAACTGGGCCGCCCCGATGATACGGGGCGGCTCTTTTGGTATCGGGGGCCGGCGGCAGGTTTTGTCGCGTCGGCCGGATTACGTTGAACCGCGCAGACGGCTTTGCGCGGGCAACGGTTGCCTGCCGGAGATCGTTTGAGGCCATCACACGTATCATTTTCACAGACAGACTGCGATTGTGACGGGGCGTTGTTGCAGAACTTGGCCCGAAGTGTGTCAGGCCATTACACCTGTCATGCCGAGCGACGCGAATGATCTTGGTGGTGCCAAGGGCGTTGGGGCGGATCATGAGGGCGATGCGGATATGGATTTTCGCGGTCTGGCAGTCGGGGTCTCTGGCGGCGTTGCGCTCACTGAGTGATTTCAGATCGAACCAGAGGTATGGCCATTGTCGGGATGGATGGCGCGACATGGCTCATCGTTGAGGACAGCGATTCAGAGAAGAACGTGTCAGATGGGGGATCGACGGCTGCAATGCATAAAGACCGTTCGTCGCTACAAACGCGCCCCCGGATCGTTTGCCTGACGCCCGAACTCCAGCGGCAACAGTGTGTGCGGCCGGGACGCGACGATCATGGCTTCCTGTTCCGCGCTCAAAACAGTTGAACGCGGCTCTTTCGGACGGGTTTTCTGGTCTTCCACCGTCTGCCGCTTACGCCACTTTGCGACGGTCTTGGGATTGATCCCCAACTCCCGACTCAGCACAGTGATCGAAGTTTGCGTCAGCTCGTATTGCAGCTCTGACGGCGTGCGTGGTCGCGGCGCTCCCATGACGAACTTGTCCCGTTATGCGCTTCCTTCCATTCCCGAGAATGGGTCACACCATCAAGCCGTGGGATCAAACACCTGGCCGCACAGCAGCATCTGGATGGTCGATAGAGTGACAGGAGTGGGCCAATTCGCGTCATGGGCGATCTGCCCACGTATTTGAAGCCTGAACAGAGGAAGAAGTTAATTTTCCAATGAAAAGGCACAATCACCTAACAGAAATGAAATATTACAAAGTGCTTATCAATGGGTTTATGGTGGACCCTAGCGGGATCGAACCGCTGACCTCCTGCATGCCATGCAGGCGCTCTCCCAGCTGAGCTAAGGGCCCGTTATCCAAGCAGTTATACATGGTGGACCCTAGCGGGATCGAACCGCTGACCTCCTGCATGCCATGCAGGCGCTCTCCCAGCTGAGCTAAGGGCCCGGTATGCAAACCAACATCCGGTGTGGCGCGGATGTAGAAGAGGAGGCGGAGGGGTTCAAGCGGAAAAATGACCCCTCCACCAAAGATTTTCAGTCGTCGTTGTCGTCCGTGGAGACGTCCGCAATGTCGTCGAGCGAGACATTATCATCATCGTCATCTTCGAGAACATCGTCACCGAGATCGACATCGGTATCGTCGTCATCGTCGAGCACGACTTCATCATCATCGACCTGATCGTCACGCTGGCTGGCCTTATCAGCCTTGTCGGCGAGCATGGTGCGGCTGTTTTTGCCAGTGTCGAGCACCACCACTTCGCCGGTATAGGGCGAGACGATTGGATCGCGGTTCAGGTCATAGAAGCGCTTGCCTGTGGTCGGGCAAAGCCGCTTGGTTCCCCATTCTTCCTTGGGCATGGGCCCCCCATATTCAGGTTGTCATTTCGGGATCGCCGTCCCCTGCCACAGTGATGTAGGGGTGTCAAAACCTTTGTGAAAGACCCTCACGGACAGGGGAGCGAAAATGAGCAGAGCCGGGCCGGAAGAGATGGTGGAAATCGGAACGCCGCCGGTCATGATACGGATGCGGTCCTCGGCGCGGGCGCGACGGATGACGCTCCGGGTCTCCCGGCTGGACGGAGGGGTGGTGCTGACCCGACCGCGGGGGGTGCGTCTCGCGGAGGCGGTGCGCTTTGCCGAGACCAAGGTGGACTGGCTGCGTGCGCAACTTGCCGATGTCTCTCCCCGGAAGGCTGTGGCTTTGGGCGCGGAGGTACCTGTGGGTGGGGTTGCGCTGCCGGTCGTGACCGGTCGCCCGGGGATCGGAGCGGCGGAGATTCGCGTGCGTGAGCGGCTGCCAGCCGGACCGCAGGTGGAAGCCCTGCTGAAAGGGCTTGCCCGGGAGCGTTTGCGCCGGGCGGTTGATCGACACGGCGCGGTGCTGGGACGCAAGCCGGGTCGGTTGACCCTTCGCGACACGCGATCCCGGTGGGGCTCCTGTACAGCAAAGGGCGATCTGATGTTTTCGTGGCGACTGGTCATGGCGCCAGAAGACGTTCTCGACTACGTTGCGGCACATGAGGTGGCGCATCTGGTACACATGGACCATTCGCCCGCGTTCTGGTCGGTCACCGAGCATCTTTGTCCCGACTGGAGATCCCATCGGCGGTGGCTACGTGACCACGGCACTGGTCTGCATGCGTGGATGTTTCGCGAGGCCTGAGCCATTCACAACGCCTTGACGCCCCGGTCGGCGGGGCGCATCGTCGCCCGATGTTGATCTCGCCCCGCACAGATCCCGGTCCGCACACGCCTGCTCATGAGCGGGTCTACCGGGCGTTGCGGACGCGCATCATGCATGGGGAGCTGGCGCCGGGACAGGCGCTCACCCTGAGAGGGCTTGGTGAGGAATACGCGGTCTCGATGACGCCTGCGCGCGAAGCAATCCGGCGTCTCGTCGCCGAAGGCGCGCTGTCCCTGTCGCCGTCCGGGCGGGTGAGCACGCCGGAGTTGAGCGCCGAGCGGATCGAGGAGTTGGCCGCGCTGCGGTCCCTCCTGGAAGTGGAACTGGCCAGCCGCGCGCTGCCACGGGCGCATCTGGCCCTGATCGAGAGAATGACGACCCAGAACGGCGCGATCTCCGAGGCCGTGGTGCGCCATCAGGTTGTTTCCTACATCCGCCTGAACCTTGAGTTTCACCGGATGCTTTATCTCCGGGCGCAGGCTCCTGCGATGTTGGCGATGGCCGAAACGGTCTGGCTGCAACTGGGGCCCACCATGCGTGGATTATATGGTCGGGTTCGCCGGACGGGTGCGCCGTCAGGTCACCGGCTGATCCTGGCCGCGCTGCGAGCCGGCGATGAGCCGGGGTTGCGTCTGGCGGTGAGACAGGATGTGACCAATGGCTTGCGGGCCATCCTGTCGGGCGACAGCTCTTACACTTGACCCGGCCTTGGGGTTGGACAGGGTCGTGATTGGGTATTTTCAGACAAAAAGATCGACACGGCAGGGGCGGCTTTCGTTTGTGGACGCAAATTGCTGGCGCCGCACCGTTGCCGATCCCGCGGGACTGTGGCAATCCCATCGGGACACAGGATAGCAGGAGCCGGTTCCCGATGGCAGACTTTGCGACACGCCGCCGAATGATGGTCGACACCCAGATACGGCCGTCCGATGTGACGTTGTTTCCGGTCATCGAAGCGATGCTCTCGATCCCGCGCGAGCGGTTTGTACCGAACCGGCTGACGGAAGCCGCCTATATTGGCGAGAGCCTGCCCATTGGTCGGAGCCGGGTGTTTCTCGATCCGCGCACGCTGGCGAAGATGCTGAACGCCCTTGAATTGGCGCCGACGGATCTGGTGCTCGATATCGGGCCGGGCTACGGCTATTCGACTGCGGTCATTGCGCACATGGCGCAGGCAGTCGTTGCGGTGGAGCCCGACGAGCCTCTGGTCGCCGAAGCATCGGCGGCATTGGCCGAGATTGGCGCGGATAACGCGTCGGTTGAGCAAGGCATCGCGGCTGAGGGTCTAGAAGCCCACGCCCCCTACGATGTCATTCTTGTACAGGGTGCGGTTGAACAGATTCCCGCCAAGATCACGGATCAGCTTGCCGAAGGCGGTCGGATCTGTGCAATCTTCCGGGAAGATCATCTCGGTGTTTGCAAGGTAGGGGTGAAAAACCGCGGTGTGGTGTCCTGGCGATTTGCGTTTAACGCGTCGGCGCCGGTCATGCCCGGCTTCGAAACGGTAGCGGAGTTTACATTATGACATTGAGGCGGTTCGCGATTCTTGGCGCTACTGCGCTGACGCTTTCTGTGAGCAGTGGCGTCGCGCGCGCGGAGACCATAGCCGATGCTCTCGTTCTGGCCTACCGCCACTCCGGACTTTTGGAGAAAAACCGTGCTGTTTTGAGAGCCGCGGACGAGGGGGTGGCACAGGCCATCTCAACGCTGCGCCCGGTTATTGACTACGCCGTCTCTGCACAACGGACCTGGGTTTTCCCGAATGATGAGTCGGCTCTGCGCGGGCCTGCCGGGAATGTCATTATTCCCAAGATCGAGAACGAGAGCTTTGACAGTGCCTCGGCCGAGATTACCGCGAGTCTGCTTTTGTATGATGGCGGCGCGTCGCAACTCGCAATCGACGCGGCCAAGGAGACTGTGCTCGCCACGCGGCATGCGCTTGTTCAGGTAGAACAGCAGGTGTTGCTGTCAGCGGCCAGCGCCTATCTGGATGTGCGCGAGGCCATCGCCTTTGTGAATCTGCGCGAAACGAGCCTCAACCTTACCCGCGAACAGCTCCGCGCGTCGCGGCAGCGGTTCGAAGTGGGCGAGAATACCCGGACCGATGTGGCCCTCGCCGAAGCCGACGAAGCTGCGGCGCGGTCGCAACTGGCGGCTTCGCGTGGCGATCTGGAGATCGCCATATCCCGCTATGTCGAGGCCGTTGGGAAAAAGCCGGGTACTCTGCAGCCCGCACGGAAGCAGCAGCCAGCGACCGCAAGCTCGCTTGAGGCCGCCCAGAAAGTGGCGCGCCAGACCCATCCGCGCATTCTGGCGGATATGCGGGAGATCACCATCGGGGAACTGAACGTCCTCCGCGCTGAGGCCGCGATTCGTCCGACGGTGCGCCTGCAAGGCCGGCTTGCCATGGACGAGGACTATCAGGAGACCGCCGATATCGGCATCCGGATGTCCGGTCCGCTCTATCGCGGTGGTCAGATCACTTCGGCCTATCGGCAGGCCGTCGCTCGGCGTGATGAGGCGCGCGGTGATCTTCATGTGACCACCGACAATGTGCTACAGGTGGCATCGCAGGCATGGGCACAGCGTGAGGTTGCGCAGGCGCGAATCCGGGCCGGACAGCTCGAAGTGCGCGCGGCGCAGGTGGCTTATGACGGGATTTCCGAGGAATTACAGCTGGGTGCCCGGACGACGCTCGACTTGCTCGACGCGCGGCAGGATCTGGAGAGCGCGAAGGCGAACCTGATATCTGCCCAGATCGGTGAGGTACGCGCGTCTTATGGCTTGCTGTTTTCGATGGGACTGCTGACCGTCAAACAGTTGGGTCTCGGGGTTACAACCTATGATCCGGCGGCCTATTACAACGCGGTCAAGGACGCGCCGGGCCGAAAAGTGAGTCCGCAAGGGGAGAAACTGGATTCGCTCCTGAAATCCCTTGTGCGCTGATCTTCCAGCCGTCACAATGGAACCATCTTGAGTTGATTGATTTGTGGTATTGTCCACTTTTGAGTGACGAGTTTGGGAGGTTTCATGGCGGAGCTGGGATATAGTGAGCCAGCCGAAGATGTGATCGAACAGATCCGGCGGCTGGTTTCGTCGGTCGATGCGCAATCTTCGGATGATATTTTGGTGCTAAGCCAAGAGATGCGGGTGTATGAGGCGGGTCAGCCGAAGGATAAAATCGCGCCCCACGAGATTGACTTGCAGGACGATGACGCGCTGAGAGGACTTGTCTCCGAGATGGTGCGCGAAGAACTCAGTGGCGCGCTTGGCATGAAGGTGACCCGCAGCATTCGCAAGCTCGTCCGCAAGGAGATCAATGAAGCTCTCGCGGCGCGCGATCTGACCTGAAGCCCGCGGTTTGCTTTCGAGCCTGTTGGGCAAGGAGCTTCATCACGTCTTCGATTCTGTCGGACTGGCTTTTATGACACGATTAGTTCTCACCCTTGCTTCAGTGCGATCTTTAGATCGCGGCTGTCTATCGAGGTTGCCTTCAAAATCGGACCGACTGGGCTGCAAGGCTACGGTCTTTTGTTCGCTCACAAACTGTTGCTCGGCTAGGAGACAACCAAACCCAACAGTTTGATTGGAGAACTCCCGGCCGTGCCGCGCATATAGGCTGGTAACTCTGGACCTGAGCGTGGTGTGTGGAATCGCCGTACGATAAACCAACGTTTGCCAGAGGCGGATCCGTGTAAATCTTTGTCCGTAGTTTGCGACATAGCTCCATCAGTGGCCAGGATTACTCTGCCGGGTTGAGCGTCATCGTTCCCACAGAGCCTGCCCGGGCCAGTACAGGGTCCAGGGTCATCGGGATGTACTCACCCCGTCGCCAGCGTTCTCCGAGATCTTCGTAATGTCGGCTCAGAGGATGGCCGGACTGGCCGGTCGAGATGATGAACAGCGAGGAATCCGGATCGGTGAAGTCATACAACCCGCGATAGGCTCCGCCGTGGACCGTCTCGAAGGGATCCGGCCCTGTGCCACGGGACTTTGATCGCAGCAGGGTGTTGTCGCCTCCGCTGACCGATTGACGCAGGTTGACGAGCCATCCAAGCGCAGGGGTCTCTCCCAGAACCGGGTGCTTGTGCACAGCTTCATGTGCATCCCCCCATCGCAGGGACTCCAGCGCCGGACCATAGCGCTCGGTGAGCCACAGGATGGCATCATCCAGCGCCATGCGGGCGATGTCGCGACAGGTTTCAACCCGCGCCGATTGCACGACGTCGCACCAGACCGCTGCGCCGCCGATGTTGCGATAAACCCGCTCGACAAAGAGCGGCTCAAGATGGGTAAACTCGGCGGCAAGGGGACCGAGCTCATCCTCGATCAACCGGGTTTGCAGCGCGCGCATCCACGCCGCGTAGATCAGTGGCTCGGGGAGGTGTTCGTACATCTCTCCATTCCAGTTCGCCATAAGATCCAGCGCCTTCTGGCGTTGCGCCTCGGGTGTGCCTTTGGGTGCGGCTTCGCCCACATACCACAGATCGGATCCGACCAGCGGCAAGAGCGTGCGCGCTGTAAAGCTCACCGTGTCGAGCTGCGCGCCCATAAAGCTCTCGCGCGTGTGGACCTCGCGCTCCTGCATCAGCCGCTGCCAGCGTTGGACCCGCTGGCTGTCGCCCCAATGGTAGGAGACATGGTTCGGAAAGGGCCGGTCCACGGTTTTGTTATTGGTGTTGCCAACAATCCCTCCGCGCGGCGCGACGAACTCGGGATTGTCGGCGTAGGGCATGATCCCGTCCCAGCGATTGCGCGCCTCCCAACCCGGGGTCGGCATACGTCCCTTGCTCTCGTGATCGGGGTCGCGGCGCGGGACATGCCCGATAGTTTTCATCGCAATCGTGGACCGGTCGGCGAGGGTCAGATTTTGCGCAGGTCCAACGAACCCTTCGCCGGCAGCGATAGCGTCCCGGACCGTCTCCGCCCGCATGATCTGCATGGCCGCGGTGACCGAAGTGTCTTGTTCGGACAGCACGGTCCACGACAGGGCGGCGACATGGCCCGGTGGTGTGATTGCTCCGAGAGACCAATGGCGACCGGGCAGAACCGGTCCGTTTTCGGACCAACGCTGGGTGATGGTGACGGCATCCTCATCCCTGATCCGAAGGATTGAGGTCTCGGTCCGCAGAGGCTTGTAACCGTTGGGTGTCAGCACCTCTTCGGGATTGTCGGGGTTCAGCTTTTCGATGTGAACGTCCTGATCGTCCATCTGCGCGGTGGTAATGCCCCAGCCCAGCCGGTCCGAGCGTCCCACCAGCATCACCGGCAGACCCGGGATGGTGCCGCCGATGACGCCGCCGGTCTCCAGATCCATATGCGCGAGATACCAGATTGATGGGGCTGTCAGTTCCAGATGCGGGTCGCTGGCCAACAGAGTGCCCCCTGTCGCAGAGCGCGATGGTGCAGCGGCCCAGGCATTCGAGGCGCCGGTCAGGTGGCGCGGTTTGACTGGTGAGAACGGGTCGAGCGGGGTCGGAGGTGCAGCGGCGAAGCGAGGCAGTCGCGTCTCGGGAAAGAGGCTCGCATATTCCGGCAGCGCTGCGATCCCCGGCCCCGGCAATTCGGTCAGCAGATCCTCGACCCGGGCGCTGTCCTTGAGCAGAAGAGACAGTCTGGCCTGTAGCACCTCATGGGACGCTTGCCCCGAGAGTTGCAGTCCCATCAGCTTGACGATCGCGATGCTGTCGGCGGGCTGCCAAGGTGCGATGGAGGGGGAAAACAGCCAGAATTCCGGAGCGCCCCGCCCCCTTGCCCCCGCGTTGACCTGATCGAGCCACGCATTCACACCCGACGCATAGGCTTCAAGGGCCGCGCGTGTCTCCGGACTCTGAACTTCCACGGATCGGACCGAGGCCCGGTAGAGGTCGAGGCGACGGAGAAACTCGTCCGTGCGCGCAGTGCGTGACCCAAAGAGCTCCGACAGGCGACCCTGAGCCGTGCGCCGCAGCATGGTCATTTGCCACAAACGATCCTGCGCGTGTGCGAAGCCCAGACCAAAGAACACGTCCTCGTCCCGCTCCGCAAAGATATGGGGCACCCCGGATGTGTCGCGCACGATTTCCACCGGCCCGGATATACCGTCTAGCGTGAAGTCTTCGTCGTAATCGGGCAGGCTGCGCGACAGGAACAGGTAGAGCAGTGCGACCGCCAGGAGGCTCAAGCCCGCCAGTCCGAGAAAGATCCGGATCAGCCAGGAAAACAGTCGTGCCATAGGTGTCTCTCTTCGCGCGTCTCGACCAGCCCTGTTGACGGGCAGGGGGATCCCGTTAACCGTGGCTTAGACAATCCAACGCGGGAGGTGAAGCGTGGCGAAGGTGGCATTTCTGGGACTGGGCGTCATGGGCTACCCCATGGCGGGACATTTGCAAGCGGCCGGGCACGAGGTGACGGTCTATAACCGCACGGCAGCCAAGGCTGAAAAATGGGCTGCGGAGCATGGTGGAGGCCATGCGGCGACTCCCAGGGAGGCAGCTGCGGGTGCAGAGATCGTTTTTTCCTGTGTGGGCAATGACGACGATCTGCGGGAGGTCTGCGCCAGTGAGAACGGCGCGCTCCATGGCATGGCCGAAGGCACGCTTTATGTGGATCACACGACGGTTTCGGCGAAAGTCACCCGTGAGATGGCGGCAGCAGCGGAAGAGCGCGGCGTGACCTTCATCGACGCGCCTATTTCAGGCGGTCAGGCAGGGGCCGAGAACGGCCAGCTCTCGATCATGTGCGGCGGGCCGGAGGCGGCCTATGAATGCGCCGAGGCGATCATGTCCGTCTATGCCAAGATCTGCCGCCGGATCGGCGATACCGGAGCGGGCCAGACCACCAAGATGTGCAACCAGATTGCCATTGCCGGACTGGTGCAAGGTTTGTCCGAGGCGCTGAATTTCGCCGAGAAAGCGGGCCTCGACGGGCGTGCCGTGGTCGAGGTGATTTCGCAGGGCGCGGCGGGCTCGTGGCAGATGATGAATCGCTATGAGACGATGCTCGATGGCAAGTTCGATCATGGCTTTGCGGTGGACTGGATGCGCAAGGATCTTGGCATATGCCTCGCCACCGGCGACGAGATTGGTGCGAGCCTGCCGGTCACTGCGTTGGTCGATCAGTTCTACAAAGACGTGCAGGCCATGGGCGGCAATCGCTGGGACACGTCGGCGCTGATCGAGCGTCTGCGCAAGCTGTCCGCCAGCTAAGTGAAAAACCGGCAGCGCGGATGTGCCGCGCTGCCGTAGGAAGAATCAGGCCGCAGCCAGACGCTTTTTCGGATCGTAGAAGGGGCGCTCGGCCACTGTCGCAGTGGTGGGGCCGGAGGGCAGAACGACCTCGACCGGGGTGCCGATCTCGGCATGCTCCACTGACACCATGGCCAGCGCGATGTTTTTCTTCAGGCGCGGCGAGTAAACGGCCGAAGTGACTTTGCCGATTTCCGCACCCTCACGGTTGATCGTCCAGAACGTCGTGTTCGGGCCCTTCAGCGGATCGGCGTCGATGATCAGACCGACCTGCTTGCGCGTCACGCCCTCGTCATGGATTCGCTGCAACGCGGCCTTACCGATAAACTCAGCCTCCATATCGAGATTGACCAACCGACCCAGACCCAACTCGTAAGGGTTGGTGTGGATGTCGGCATCGGCATGGTAGGAGAGCATACCCCCCTCGATGCGACGGATCGACGAGGTGTGGCCGGGCTTCAGCCCGAATTCCATGCCGGCGGCCATGATCGTCTCCCACAGGATGTCCCCATGGGCACTATCGCGCAGGTAGATCTCATAGCCCAGTTCACTGGACCAGCCGGTGCGGGAGACGATGAGCGGAATGCCATCCAACTCCAGCTCGCGCAGCCAGTAATATTTCAGGTCCATAATCTCGTCGCCAAACAGCGCGCGCATGATCTCGCCCGATTTCGGACCCTGAAGCTGAAGGGGGGAGACATCGGGTTCACAGATCTGCACGTCGAGGCCGGAGTGAACTGCGACGCCCTGCGCCCACAGCAGAATGTCGCTGTCTGCGAGGGAGATCCAGAAGTGGTTTTCGGCCAGACGCAGCAGGATCGGATCGTTGAGAATACCGCCCTCGGCATTGGTGATCAGGATGTACTTGCACTGGCCCACGGCCATCTTCGACAGATCGCGGGGCGTCAACATCTGCACGAACTTCGCAGCATCGGGACCCGTGATCTCGACCTGACGCTCAACAGCCACGTCGCACAGGATCGCCTCGTTCACGAGGTTCCAGAAGTTCTGTTCCGGGTCCCCGAAATCGCGCGGGATATACATGTGGTTATAGACCGAAAAGCCCTTGGCGCCCCAACGCACAGTGGCGTCAAAATAAGGTGATTTCCGGATCTGCGTGCCAAAACCGAACTCATCATCGTGCATCTTTCGATCCTCCCATCGAACTCCCGCTAAAATTGAGCGAGGCGTGTCGCGCTGCGATAAACTCCATGGCGCCTTATGACGGCTTTCCGTAGGGGAACTTCGCGATTTGCGACATTTTTAGGTGCAATCCCGGCGAAATATGAGAGCGCTTACATCGAATCGGGTCGCTTAACGGAGATTGCTGCTCCGCCCGAGTTGCGGTAACGCCGCGCCCATGACCGATGAGAGCAGAGAAAAGCACCCGGACGCGCCCTGGCGGAACTTCTATGGCCGGCGCAAGGGGCATAACCTGAAGCCCGCGCAGGAGCGGTATCTGGACGAGGATCTGGCGCAGTTGTCGCCTGGACCCGTGGATTGGGATGTGAACCCTGAGCGGGATCCGCTGGACCTCGATCGCCTCTTCGGGGGCCGGGACGTCTGGCTGGAGATCGGCTTTGGCGGCGGTGAGCACATGGTGCATCAGGCGCAGTCGAATCCCGACGTGGGGATCATCGGCGCCGAGCCCTATATCAACGGCGTGGCGATGCTGTTGGGAAAGATCCGCCGCGAGGGTGTCGATAACCTGCGCATCCATCCGGGCGACGCGCGCGACCTGTTCGACGTGCTGCCCGCAGAGTCGATTTCACGCGCGTTTCTGCTCTATCCGGACCCGTGGCCAAAAGCGCGCCACCACCGTCGCCGGTTCGTCACGCAAGAGCATTTGGAGCCGCTCCACTACGTTCTGAAACCCGGCTCGATCTTTCGTGTGGCGACGGATATTCCCGATTACGTGCGTCAGACCCTGCAAGAGGTTCCAAAGGCCGGTTTCCGCTGGCTGGCGGAGCGACCCTCGGACTGGCGAGAGCCCTGGGGGGACTGGATCTCGACGCGCTATGAGCAGAAGGCCCTGCGGGAGGGGCGTGTACCCCATTATCTGACCTTCGGGCGGGTCTGAGGCCTCACATAAAGCCCAGTTCCAGCCGCGCCTCGTCGGACATCATGTCCATGCCCCAGGGCGGATCCCACGTAATTTCCACATCGACCTGCTTGACGCCGGGCAGAGGCTCGATGGCTTCTGCCAGCCAGCCGGGCATTTCGCCCGCGACCGGACACCCCGGAGCGGTGAGGGTCATGATGACATTCACCTCGTTCTCGTCATTGATCTCGATCGTGTAGACGAGCCCGAGGTCGAAGATATTCACTGGTATTTCAGGATCATAGACCGTCCGGCAGGCCTCGACCACGGCCTCGTGCAGGGGATGGTCAGTGGTGGACGGCCTGATCAGCGGCGCGCCTTCCATGGGGGCTGTTTCGGGCATGATCGGTCCTTTGAACGCTATATCCGACAAGACAGATAAGGCTTTCAGTCGCCCGGGTCCAGATGCCGCAAATGGACCGTGTGCGGTGCTACGGAAAAATCTCTGTGTTCAGCTGCTAGATGCGAGAGTTCCACCGGACCGCGATGAGCCAAGAAGTTGTTGCCCCAACCTTTACTCAGTGTTTTGATTTTTCGTCTTCAACAACTCTCACGACTTCGGTTCAGAACATTACATAAAACCCTTAAATCCTGGCGCGCAATTTCGAGATTCCGCGTGGAATCGTGCCCGGTATCTGTTCCAAAACCAAGCGCCGCTCCTAAATAGAGCCGCACACCTAATAGCTTTCCGCCGGCATATGGGTCGTCATTGTGTGACTCTAAGATGACCTTTTCCAACTTTGCGCATAGCGCCTCTGCTGCGGCAAATAGCCCGGCGCACTCGCCAAAATCGGTCTCCGATTTCTCGACGTGAGAAATGATGTTACTAAGATCTTGAAGCGGTTTCAGATGCTCTGTCATTACTGCTATATCCCTGTACATTAATCACATGCCCGAAGTCGGTATCGAATTCTGAAAATCAAGGCATTTACAACTATTTTGTTTAGGAGATTGGAGCGTGCAGAAATTGTTCCAACAAAGTCGGCGTTATGCCTTGGAGCGACGGGGTTTGCGGATCGGGGCCGGGCGGAGTTTTTTCTCGATCATTTCGTAAAGCGCGCCCGACAGGTTCTTGCCGCTCGCTTTCTCCGCGCCCTCAAGCCCGGGGGAGGAGTTCACCTCCAGCACCTTCGGCCCGTCATTTGAACGCAGCAGATCCACGCCCGCGAGCCCTAGTCCGAAGGCTTTGGCGGCGCGCTGGGCAGTGTCGCGTTCAGCGCGAGTGATTTTCACTGGCGTGGCCGTGCCGCCCATATGCAGATTGGAGCGGAACTCGCCGGGCGCGGCGGAGCGCTTGATTGCAGCCTCAACCCGGCCACCCATCACAATGCAGCGAATATCCTCGCCACCCGCCTCGGCCACGAATTGCTGCACGAGGAAATTGGCCTTGAGGCCCCGGAACGCGGTAATCACGCTCTCTGCGGCCTTTTGCGTCTCCGCTAATACGACACCTTTCCCTTGCGTGCTCTCAAGCAGCTTCACGATCAGCGGCGCCTCGCCCACCAGCGACATGATGTTGCGCGTGTCCTTGGGGGAGGCGGCGAACGCGGTCTGGGGCATCCCGATTTTCTGGCGCGCGAGGATCTGGTGGGCGTGCAGTTTATCGCGGCTGGCGGTGATGCCGGCGGATCCGTTCAGAACCCAAGTCCCGATGGTCTCGAACTGCCGCACGATGGCAGTGCCATAGGGGGTGATCGAGGCGCCGATGCGCGGGATTACGGCGTCATAGCGGGGCAGACGTTTGCCGTCATAATGGACCTCAGGGGCGAGCGGGTTGAGGGTCATGTAGCAGCGCGTGGTGTCGATGACCTCGACCGTGTGCCCGCGCGCCTCGCCTTCGGAGACTAGCCTGCGGGTGGAATACGTGTTGGGCTCGCGGGACAGGACCGCGATGCGCAGTGCGCGGTCCGGCGCGACTTCGCGAACGCGGGCCGAGGAATAGACGTCATAGCTCAGTTCCGGCTGGCAGAATCGCTCCGACGGCGTGATCACCGTGTCCTCGGTCAGGGCCTGACGCCCGATGAGCATCCGGTACTGCATGGCGGCGCGGTCGGTGAGGGTCAGCTCCACCGGCCAGGAGATGTCCCCGATTTTCAACGATGTCTCAATGACGTAGCGCAGCTCCGCTTCGCCATTGGACGAGGTCACCTCGCGCCGGTCGACGATCCGGGCCGAGCAGGGGATCGCCAGTTCTTCGCGACCGGGAACGGGATGCATGAGGAACCGGACCTTGGGCGCGTTTGCGGGGCCGAAGGGCTCGATATCATAAGCGTGGAGCGCCGAGGTGCGCGCTCCGGTGTCGATCTTGGCGCGGAGAGCGGGCAGACCGAGATCGGGCAGGGACACCCATTCTTCCCAGCCAAGGCGGATCGGGTCAGTCATGGGGTTCTCCGGGCAATCAGACTGCCGCGTTCATGCCATCGCGGTGCGGCAAGTCAATGGTGGATCGAGACTGTTCGATGGACGCCTGACACGGTACGGATCGGGGCAGGGGGTTGGATTATGGATAACAGCGCGCAGGAAGACTTCTGGAACGGCGATCAGGGTCGGCGCTGGGCGGATCTCTCGCCGGAGCTCGATGCCCATCATTTGCCTGTGACCGGAATCCTGATGGCCCGCGCGGGTCAGGTGCAGGGCCACACGGTGCTGGACGTAGGCTGCGGGCAGGGCGCGCTGACCGAGGCTTTGTGGCAAGCGGGGGCGCGGGTGACGGGTCTCGATCTGTCATCGGCGCTCCTGGCCCGCGCGCGGCGGCACTTGCCTGCCGAGGTGACGCTCCTGCGGCAGGATGTGACGGAGTACCGGCCCGAGGCCTCCTTCGATCTGGTGATCTCGCAATTCGGGGTGATGTTCTTTGCCGACGACGTGGAGGGGTTCGCAGATCTGCGCCGGATCACCCGTCCGGGCGGTCGGCTGATCTTTGCGAGCTGGTCTGGGGCGGAGCATAACCCGTGGTTCAGCGTGCCCCGGAGGCTTGCGGTCGACCGGCTGGGAGATGTGCCCGGTGATCCGGACGCGCCCGGCCCGTTTCGCCTGCGCGACATTGATCGGACCTGTGAGATCTTGCGGACGGCGGGGTGGTTCGGGGTTTCGGGCAGGGCGGTGGATCTGCATCTGACGCCCGCCGGATCGCTGGCGGAAGTCGCGGATTTTGCGACCCGTCTTGGCGGCGCAAGTGCGGTGATCCGTCAGCGGGGCGGCGGAGAGGCCGACCGGCAGGCCGTCGCGGCGGATGTTGCCGAAGCTTTCGCGCCCTACGCGACGTCCGAGGGTGTCCTTGTGCCTGCCCGGATTAATCTCTTCGAAGCACGCGCGTGAGGCTTTGCCAATCGGCGCGCGATGGGGCAAAGGAGCGGGCATGACGCGCTTTTCATTCGACCTCCACGCCACCGATGGCACCGCCCGCACGGGCAAGATCACCACGCCGCGCGGCGAGATCCGCACCCCGGCTTTCATGCCCGTTGGCACCGCCGCCACGGTCAAGGCGATGCTGCCCGAGAGCGTCCGTGCGACGGGCGCCGATATCCTGCTCGGGAACACCTATCACCTGATGCTGCGCCCCGGTGCCGAGCGGATCGCGCGGCTGGGGGGGCTGCACAAGTTCATGAACTGGGAGCGGCCGATTCTCACCGATTCGGGCGGGTTTCAGGTGATGAGCCTCGCCGATCTGCGCAAGCTGACTGAGGAGGGCGTGACCTTTCGCTCCCATGTCGATGGATCGAAGCACCACCTGACCCCGGAACGCTCAATGGAGATCCAGCGGTTGCTGGGATCCGACATCGTGATGGCCTTTGACGAATGTCCCGCCTTGCCCGCCACGGATGACGAGGTCGCTCGCGCCATGCGGCTGTCGATGCGCTGGGCCGAGCGGTCGCGCGAGGCCTTCGGCGACCGGCCCGGCCATGCACTCTTTGGCATCATGCAGGGCGGAGTGACCCGCGAGTTGCGCAAGGAGAGCGCCGAGGCGCTGAAGGCCATCGGCTTTGAAGGCTATGCCATCGGCGGGCTGGCGGTGGGCGAGGGGCAGGAGGCGATGTTCGGCGTGCTCGACTACGCCCCCGGGTTCCTGCCCGAGGACAAGCCCCGCTACCTCATGGGCGTGGGCAAGCCCGACGATATCGTCGGCGCGGTGAAGCGTGGCGTGGATATGATGGATTGCGTGCTGCCCTCGCGCTCTGGCCGGACGGGACAGGCCTGGACCCGGCGCGGGCAGGTGAACATCAAGAACGCCCGCCACGCCGATGACCCCCGTCCGCTCGATGAGCATTGTACCTGTCCCGCCTGCACAGGCTACAGCCGTGCCTATCTGCACCACGTCTTTCGCGCGGGCGAGATGATCTCGGGGATGCTGCTGACCTGGCACAATCTCCATTACTTTCAGGAGATCATGGAAGGGATGCGGCAGGCCATCTCCGAGGGACGCTTTGCCGCGTGGGAAGCGGAGTTCCACGCCCAGCGCGCCGACGGCGATATCGAGAGGCTCTGACAATGAAGGCGCTCCTCACATCCCTCGTGCTCGGTAGTCTCAGCGGCGCGCCTGCGCTGGCCGGGAGCCTCTGCGGTGTCCCCGAGGCCGAGGTGCTGGACCAGATCACCGGCGAATGGGAAGGGGCAGAGCGACTCGCGTTAGATAACGAGGTGACGTCGCTCATTAGCGAAACATCGCTCGCCGTGACCCTCCGCCCGGGCGCCTATGTGAGCGGCCTGACCGACAGCCTCACCGGAACACCGGCGTCGCTTACGGCCGCGACGGAGCGCTACGACGTGGACGCTGTCGACGAGGCGCTGGATGCAGCCGATCACGCAGTCCTCGCCGATCTGGTCTCTGACACGCCCTGCGGGCCCGAGGATCTGCCTCAATTCACCGTGACCCTGCCGGAGACCCCCGGCATGTCCGCGTCGGGCACGATCACCCTGATCGCCTATTTCACTGACCGGATCCTGCATCTTTCGGATCTGACACTGAGGAGCGACGAGACGGTGCTCTTTGGCACGGGCTCGGCTTTGCTGACGCCGGTTCAGTAGGCGCTTGCACAGGTGCTGTTGAGTCCCCACATTGGGTCAACGAGACGGAGGGCCAATGGGATTGCCTGACCCGGGATCCGACCGAGCCCTTGCCAAGAAGGATAAATATATGACCGAGCAAAACTATCCTGTTCTGCCTTTGCGCGACATCGTGGTGTTCCCCCATATGATCGTGCCGCTTTTCGTGGGCCGGGAGAAATCCGTGCGCGCCCTCGAAGAGGTGATGGGCGAGGACAAGCAGATCCTGCTGGCCAGTCAGATGGATCCGTCTGTGGACGATCCCGCAGAGGATGACATCTACCGCACCGGCGTTCTGGCCAATGTCCTGCAACTGCTGAAGCTGCCCGATGGCACCGTCAAGGTGCTGGTCGAAGGCCGTTCGCGGGTTCAGATCACCGATTTCCTCGAAAATGAGAAGTTTTTCGAAGCGCGTGCCGAGACGCTGGCAGAAGAGACGGGCGATGAAGCCACGGTCGAGGCTCTGAGCCGCTCCGTTGTCGAGGAATTCGAGCGCTATGCCCGCGCCAAGAAGAACATCCCCGAGGAAGCTTATGCCGCTATCGGCGAGGCGACCGACCCTGCGAAACTCGCAGATCTCGTCGCGGGTCATCTGGGCGCGGAGGTCGCGCAGAAGCAGGACATCCTCGAGACGCTGGTGATCGCCGAGCGGCTGGAGAAGGTCTATGGCCTTATGCAGGGCGAGGTTTCGGTCCTTCAGGTCGAGAAAAAGATCAAGACCCGCGTCAAGAGCCAGATGGAGCGCACCCAGCGCGAATACTATCTGAATGAGCAGATGAAGGCCATTCAGAAGGAACTCGGCGATGGTGAGGATGGCTCCGGCGAAGTTGCTGAGCTTGAGGCAAAAATCGCCGAGACGAAGCTGTCGAAAGAGGCGCGCGAAAAGGCCGAGGCCGAGCTGAAGAAGCTCAAGAATATGTCGCCCATGTCGGCCGAGGCCACCGTGGTGCGCAATTACCTTGACTGGATGCTGTCGATCCCGTGGGGCACCAAATCGCGGGTGAAGAAGGATCTGAACCGCGCTCAGGAGATCCTCGATGCCGATCACTACAGCCTTGATAAGGTGAAGGAACGGATCGTCGAGTATCTTGCGGTGCAGCAGCGCTCAAAAAAGCTCAAGGGGCCGATCATGTGCCTCGTGGGTCCTCCAGGCGTGGGCAAGACGAGCCTTGGCAAATCGGTGGCCAAGGCTACGGGCCGGGAATTTATCCGCATCAGCCTCGGTGGTGTGCGGGATGAGTCGGAGATCCGTGGCCACCGCCGGACCTATATCGGCTCCATGCCGGGCAAGATTATTCAGGCGCTGAAAAAGGCCAAGACCACGAACCCGCTGATCCTGCTCGATGAAATCGACAAGATGGGTCAGGACTTCCGGGGCGACCCGGCGTCGGCCATGCTGGAGGTGCTGGATCCGGAGCAAAACGCGACCTTTGTCGATCACTATCTGGAGGTCGAATATGACCTCTCGAACGTGATGTTCCTGACCACGGCCAACAGCTACAACATGCCCGGGCCGCTGCTTGACCGGATGGAGATCATCCCGCTCGCGGGCTACACTGAGGACGAAAAGGCCGAGATTGCCCGCCGTCACCTGATCGGCAAGCAGACCAAGAATCACGGCCTGAAAAAGGGTGAGTTCAAGGTAACGGATGAGGCGCTGACCGCGATCATCCGCACCTATACCCGCGAGGCGGGGGTGCGGAACCTGGAGCGCGAGATCGCGAAACTGGCCCGAAAGGCCACGACGAAGATCGTCAAGGGCGAGGCCAAGGACGTGGTCGTGGATGCGGAGAACCTCTCCGATTTCCTCGGCGTGCCCAAGCACCGCTACGGCCTGGCCGAGGAAGAGGATCAGATCGGTGTCGTCACCGGTCTGGCTTACACTTCGGTTGGTGGAGAGCTGTTGCAGATCGAAGCGCTGCGTCTGCCGGGCAAAGGCCGGATGAAGACCACCGGCAAACTCGGTGATGTGATGAAGGAGTCTATCGACGCGGCGTCGAGCTTTGTCCGCTCGGTCAGCCCGCGCATCGGGGTAAAGCCGCCGAAATTCGACACGCTGGACATCCACGTCCACGTGCCCGAAGGCGCGACGCCCAAGGACGGCCCCTCCGCGGGTCTTGCCATGGTGACCTCCATCGTGTCGGTGCTGACCCAGATCCCGGTCCGTAAGGATATCGCCATGACCGGCGAGGTGACTCTGCGCGGCAATGCGCTGCCCATTGGGGGACTGAAGGAAAAGCTCCTCGCGGCCCTGCGCGGTGGCATCAAGACGGTGCTGATCCCGCAGGAGAACGAAAAGGATCTGGCCGAGATCCCGGACAACGTGAAAGAGGGGCTGACGATCATCCCGGTTCGGCACGTGAACGAGGTTTTGCAGCACGCGCTGGTGCGTGAGCCCGAGCCTGTTGAATGGGACGAAGCCGCGCAGGAAGCCGCCGAGGCGGAACAGCGTGCCAGGATGGAGGCCGCGGTCCAATCGGCGCAATTGCCGCACTAAACCACGTTCAAACTATCAAAAAGGGCGTCCCGTTCGGGGCGCCCTTTATCTTTACCCAAGTTGTGGATGTTCAGTCTTCGGCCACCACGAAGAACGCTGCCACCGCCGCGACAACCCAGAGCCAGCGCCAGTCGCCGGGACTTGCTTCATTGGTCGTCACAACCCGCGCGTTTGGCGGCACAGGCGTGCCCGCAGGTACGACTTCGGCGGCTGGAGTGGCAACCGCAGGCGCTGCAATCATGAGGGCTAGCAGTGCGGCTGTGATGGATCGGGTCATCGGAAATCCTTTCGGGTTCAACTTGCCCCGAAGCTGACGTTTTCCCCCAATATGTCAAGATCGCTACGTGCCAGGAAACAGGTACGACCGTGATCCGCTCCCACTCAAAAGCGCAAAGTGCAGGAAAATTGCGAAGAGCGTCAGGAAGGGCTTGCAGCCGCGAACCACCGCAGTTAAACGCCCTTTCACCGGGCGGTTAGCTCAGCGGTAGAGCACTTCGTTCACACCGAAGGGGTCACTGGTTCAATCCCAGTACCGCCCACCATGAAAATCAATTACTTAGCTGTTATCTGCGAAGTGCATTCCGGTTCCGTGAACCTGTTTTTGTGCTTTTCCCACAGTTACGGGTGCCTGCCGGTTAAGGAAATCCTCTTTCTCTCTCGCAATCCAAGTGACGAGTTCCAACGCTTCTTCCGCGTCGAGAATCCGCGTCTCAACGCTGTGGAGCTCTACCCCCGAGATGCCGCCATCGAAGATGAACGGGCTCAGGTCTCCAGAGGTGGTCCTTGAAATTCGACCAGTTTGCCGCCGTGCTAAGCTATAGCATTGGTTTCATTTCAGGCGGCAACCTTCAGGTCCGGAGATTGCCTGTCATAGGCCTCGTCCGGCGTCATGATCCCATGTGATGAGTGCGGGCGTCTTTTGTTGTAGTAGCTGATCCAGTCACCGATCCCGTCCCGGGCTTCGGAACCTGTTTCGAAGGCGTTCAAGTAGACGCATTCGTATTTGAGGGATCGCCAGAGCCGCTCGATCATCCGGTTGTCGATCCAGCGGCCCCGGCCATCCATCGAG
>NZ_VFSV01000170.1 GCF_007004065.1 Palleronia caenipelagi
GCCCTGGCCGCCATGGAAGGCCGTGACGCCAACATCGGCGAAGAGTCCATCCGCAAGCTGATGGCTGCCGTCGATGACTACATCCCGACGCCCGAGCGCGCCGTGGACCAGCCCTTCCTGATGCCGGTCGAGGACGTGTTCTCGATCTCCGGTCGTGGTACGGTTGTGACCGGTCGTGTCGAGCGTGGCGTGATCAACGTGGGCGACGAGATCGAAATCGTCGGCATCCGCGATACCAAGAAGACCACCTGCACGGGCGTGGAAATGTTCCGCAAGCTGCTGGATCGCGGTGAAGCCGGCGACAACATCGGCGCCCTGCTGCGCGGCATCGACCGTGAAGGCGTTCAGCGTGGTCAGGTTCTGGCCAAGCCGGGCTCCGTGACCCCGCACACGAAGTTCGAGGCCGAAGCCTACATCCTGACCAAGGAAGAGGGTGGCCGTCACACGCCATTCTTCGCCAACTACCGTCCGCAGTTCTACTTCCGTACCACGGACGTGACCGGCACGGTTCAGCTGGCCGAGGGCACCGAGATGGTAATGCCGGGCGACAACGTGTCGTTTGGCGTCGAGCTGATCGCCCCGATCGCGATGGAAGAGAAGCTCCGCTTCGCCATCCGCGAAGGCGGCCGCACCGTCGGCGCCGGCGTCGTCTCGAAAATCATCGAGTGACCGACACAAAGCGCGGCCCGGAAACGGGTCG
>NZ_VFSV01000171.1 GCF_007004065.1 Palleronia caenipelagi
ACCTGAGCCAGCAGCTCGGGCAGCGCGCCGGGATCGCCGACATGCTCAGTGGTCAGGTTTGAGGTGACGATGTGACCGCTCCCCGGGTCGAGGCCGATATGCAGTTTGCGCCAGGTTTTGCGGGACTTCGGCAGCCCGTGCTTCTCACTCATCCAGTCCCGACCGCCATGGATGCGAAGCCCATTCGCCATGGTCGCTCGAACCGATGGCGCGACATGGCTCATTATCCACGATGAGCGTGATCGGACCACCTGTGGGTTTCCGGCCCGGCGCTATCTTCAAGGACGGCGCGCGGCGGCGGAGCGTGGAGAAATTCGGCACGGGTAAGTCAACCCGCACGAGCCGCAGCAGGCTCCGGACAAACCCTTGCGTTTGTCGAAGCGCCAGTCTGAGCACGACACGCACGGTCAGACAGGCCGAGACCGCCAGGTCCGAATACCGCCGCCGCGCACCGCGCTTGCCAGAGAGCGGTGAGATCCAGCCGGCCATCGCATCCTCGCTGAGCCAGACCGTCACATCACCGCGCCGGCGGAGGCTCTCGTTATAGTCGGCCCAGTTCGTGACCCGGTACTTTGCCTTCGCAAACTTGTCCCGTCGTGATGCGTTGTGCTTGAAAGGCATCCCGTTGTCCCGTCGCTACATCTATCGGCCAGCTACGCAGTCAGATGGTTTCGTGCAACAAGGTCC
>NZ_VFSV01000172.1 GCF_007004065.1 Palleronia caenipelagi
CGCCTGTTTGCGATCGGGCTGATCGAAGGCCTGGCGGAACGAGCCATTGAGGCGCCATTGGTTCGAGCCCGATGGCGAGTGCGGCACCCACGGTGTGCTGGCCGCGTGACACATGGGCGAGCGCATTGCGCATCCAGTGGACGCGGCAGCGCTGCCCGTTCGCAGGCTCACCCTCAAACACGCGCTCGATGGCCGCCCTGAGGCCGCTGTGGGCATCGCTGATCACAAGCTTGGTGCCGTCCAGCCCACGCGCCTTCAGGCCGCGCAGGACGTCCATCCAGAAGGGTAAGCCGGGCCAGTGGTCTTCCCCCACTGAAGTGGTCCTCCGCTATGTTCAGGAAAACGGAGGAAACACATGGCAAACAAGCGACCAAAGCCGGAAGAGATTGTTACGAAGTTACGGCAGGTTGAGGTTCTGACGGGGCAAGGGATGCCGCGTCTGGATGCGATCCGCCAGATCGGCGTGACTGAACAGACGTTCTACCGCTGGAAGAAAAAGTACGGTGGAATGGGCACGGACCAATTGAAGGAACTAAAGCGTCTTCAGAAAGAGAATGAGCGGCTACGCAAGGCCGTTTCGGATCTGACCCTGGACAAGCTGATCCTGGCGGAGGCCGCAAAGGGAAACTTCTGAGCCCCGCTCGTCGCCGTACCTGCATTGATCGTGTTCGTGCAGAA
>NZ_VFSV01000173.1 GCF_007004065.1 Palleronia caenipelagi
TCATCCTGCGCGGCGTGCCTTCGTTCATTCGGTCTGACAATGGCCCGGAGTTCGTTGCTCAAGCCGTACAGGACTGGATCAAAGCTGTCGGCGCGAAAACGGCTTACATCGAACCTGGATCGCCTTGGGAGAACGGATACTGCGAAAGCTTCAACGCCCGTTTCCGCGACGAGTTCCTGAATGGCGAAACCTTCTACAGCCTGCGCGAGGCGCAGATCCTGATCGAACAATGGAGGAAACACTACAACACGAAACGACCACACAGCGCATTAGGCTACCGCCCACCGGCCCCGGAAACCGTCGTCACGATGGACCGGAGGCCCGTCATGCACTAACAATCAAATTGGACCACTCAAGTGGGGCTGATCAATCGTATATAGAGAGATTGTTTCGTGTTTCAGCGTTCATGACCCTGTACTCCACACTGTTTGCATGAGTTATTTTATTTTTGGGTCGTTTTTTTTGTATCGTTTTGAGGGATTTGGGTATTTTCTAGGATTGGCGGTGACCTACTCTCCCGCGTCTTAAGACGGAGTACCATTGGCGCAGCGGCACTTAACTTCCGAGTTCGGTATGGGGTCGGGTGTTTTGCTCGCGCTATGACCACCAATCCGAGGAAATACCCATCATCAGTTTTCTATCCGAGTCTTGTACCTGTGTGTGTATGC
>NZ_VFSV01000174.1 GCF_007004065.1 Palleronia caenipelagi
CTTGCACCGTTCACGCGCCGGTCGGGGAAATGGAAAGGCAAGGAAATGATCCGCGGAGGGCGCGCGGCTCTGCGATCTGCAATCTTCATGCCCGCATTGGTCGCAGTCAGGTTCAACGCCGATCTCAAGCGCAAGTACCAAGCCTTGCTGGACAAGGGAAAACCACCAAAACTCGCCATCACGGCAGTCATGCGCAAACTCATCCTGCTCGCCAACGCCCTGTTGCGTGACGGCCGAAAATGGGATGAACGCTCCGCTTGACCAAGACGGATACTACCGTTTTCCCCGTGAAGTCGTCGCCTACGCCGTTTGGGCCTGTCATCGGTTCGCGCTGAGCACGGCGGATGTGGAGGATCTACTCGCCGAGCGAGGCGTCATCGTCAGCCGGGAAGCCGTTCGGAAATGGGTGAACCGGTTTGGTCGGCATTTCGCGCATTGCATCAAGCGCGACCGGCCCGCAGCGTCAGATAAGTGGCACCTCGATGAAGTCGCCGTCCCGATCAACGGCATCAAGATGTGGTTATGGCGGGACGTGGATGGTGAGGAGGACAAGAAATTGATCCGGGGGATCAATTTCCCGACGAACGCGATGTGCTCGACATTCTGGTGCAGCCAAGGCGAAACGCCAAGGCTGCCAGGCGGTTTCTGAAACAGTTG
>NZ_VFSV01000175.1 GCF_007004065.1 Palleronia caenipelagi
TGTTCAGTCCCGGCATTTGGTGGATCGGATTTAGGATGAATCGATCTGGCTCTGAAGTCCAGATCTTGCAGATGTATTCGTAAGGCGTCAGCCCGCTGAGGGTCTTGAGCCTGCGGGCGAAGTTGTAGGCTGCCATGAAGTCGGCAAGGTGTGTTCGCAACTGGTCGTGATTTTCGTAGTGGAAGCGTTTGACCGTCGCCTCCTTGATGGTGCGGTTCATTCGTTCGACCTGGCCATTGGTCCACGGATGGTTCGGCTTAGTGAGCCGATGTTCGATCTCATTTGCCTCACAGATCATGTCGAACCGCATCTGCCGTGAATATGCTGTGTTCCGGTTGCGAGGCTGCTCGGCGAACTGGATGCCGTTGTCAGTGAGGATCGTGTGGATGCGATAGGGGACGGTATTGAGCAGGTGTTCGAGGAACTCCCATGCGGTCTTACGATCTGCCTTGTCCACGAGTTGGGTGACTGCGAATTTGCTGGTTCGGTCAATACCCACGAAGAGGTAGAGCTTGCCCTCCGCCGTCTGAACCTCGGCGATGTCGATATGAAAGAAGCCGATAGGGTATCGCTTGAACCGCTGCCGCTTTGGCTTGTCGCCCTCGACGTCCGGCAGGCGCGAGATGCCATTCCGTTGCAG
>NZ_VFSV01000176.1 GCF_007004065.1 Palleronia caenipelagi
TGTTCAGTCCCGGCATTTGGTGGATCGGATTTAGGATGAATCGATCTGGCTCTGAAGTCCAGATCTTGCAGATGTATTCGTAAGGCGTCAGCCCGCTGAGGGTCTTGAGCCTGCGGGCGAAGTTGTAGGCTGCCATGAAGTCGGCAAGGTGTGTTCGCAACTGGTCGTGATTTTCGTAGTGGAAGCGTTTGACCGTCGCCTCCTTGATGGTGCGGTTCATTCGTTCGACCTGGCCATTGGTCCACGGATGGTTCGGCTTAGTGAGCCGATGTTCGATCYCATTTGCCTCACAGATCATGTCGAACCGCATCTGCCGTGAATATGCTGTGTTCCGGTTGCGGGGCTGCTCGGCGAACTGGATGCCGTTGTCAGTGAGGATCGTGTGGATGCGATAGGGGACGGTATTGAGCAGGTGTTCGAGGAACTCCCATGCGGTCTTACGATCTGCCTTGTCCACGAGTTGGGTGACTGCGAATTTGCTGGTTCGGTCAATACCCACGAAGAGGTAGAGCTTGCCCTCCGCCGTCTGAACCTCGGCGATGTCGATATGAAAGAAGCCGATAGGGTATCGCTTGAACCGCTGCCGCTTTGGCTTGTCGCCCTCGACGTCCGGCAGGCGCGAGATGCCATTCCGTTGCAG
>NZ_VFSV01000177.1 GCF_007004065.1 Palleronia caenipelagi
CTGGCCTGTTCTCGGGTTCTGAACCGATGGCGATGGACCAGCTCCTTTTTCAGCGAAGAAAAGAAGCTCTCCATCGGGGCGTTATCGAGGCACTGACCCTTGCGGCTCATGGATTGCTCCAGCTTGGCGTGGCGGATGATCTTGCGATAGTCCCCGCTGGCATATTGCACACCGTGATCGGAGTGGGCGATCAGACCGGGGACTGGCCCGCGCCGGTGCAGAGCCATCCGGAGCGCGTGGCAGCACAGCTGTGCGCCCAGGTGATCGGCTATGGACCAGCCGACGATTTCGCGGGTCGCATGCGCCATTGTCCTCGGACCAATGGCGGACAAAGGCACATTCCTTGACGGCCGCCAGGTAGAGCCACCCCTCGTCAGTGTCGACATAAGTGATGTCTGCGAGCCAAACCGTGTTCGGGGTGATACAATGAAATGCCTGCTGCAGCAGGTTGGGCGACGGTTTCAGCTTGTGATTGCTGTTCGTGGTCAACGGCTTGCGCGGCTTTCTCAGGCGGGCTGAGATCCTGTTTTCCCGCATAATTCTGGCCACGCGCCGCTCCGAGACGCGCTCCCCGTCAGCGCGCAGATCCCGGTGGATACGCTTGGACCCGTAACGGTGTTTGCTGGCTTTGAAAAAATG
>NZ_VFSV01000178.1 GCF_007004065.1 Palleronia caenipelagi
GTCGCAGACCGGTCGCCCTGCCACGCCGACGCGCCTGGTCGCGGGGCTTTTGTATCTCCGGCACGCCTTTCGGTTGTCCGACGAGGCGGTCGTGGTACGGTGGGCCGGGACGCCTTACTGGCAGCATTTCTGCGGCGAGACGGTCTTCCGGCATCGCCTGCCGATCGACCCCTCGTCGATGACGCGTTGGCGCAACCGGATCGGCGAGGAAGGTGTCGAGTGGCTGCTGTCCGGGACGATCAGGGCCGGACAGCGCGCCGGAGTGGGGCAGGATGCACCATCTCCAGAAGACTGCTGTCGAGACCACGGTGATGGAAAAGAACATCGCGCACCCCACCGATGCCCGGCTTTACGACGTCGCACGGCGCAAGCTGGTCGGGCTGGCCCGCGCGGCCGATATCAACCTGCGCCAGAACGACAATCGCCTCGGCCCCCGGCTTTGCGGGCAGGTCGGGCGCGATGCCCACGCCCGCCAGTTCAGGAGGATGCGCAAGGCCCTGCGTCGGCTCAAGGGCTATACCGGCCGCGTGCTGCGCGACATCGAACGGCAGACAGACAAGGGGACTGAGGGACCGCTGAAAGCGCGGATCGCGGAGATGACGGCGCTGGTAAACCGGTTGCTGGCGCAGAAGCCA
>NZ_VFSV01000179.1 GCF_007004065.1 Palleronia caenipelagi
GCTCAGTTCGATCTGATCCTCGCTGACGCCGGGCACCCCTTGCGGGCCTTCGGGTCCCTCGGGGCCTTGCGGTCCCACCGGCCCCGCGGGTCCGACCGCGCCCTGCGGCCCCGGCGCGCCATCGGCCCCGGCGGGTCCCTGCGGTCCGATCGCCCCATCAGCGCCATCAGCACCATTGGCCCCGGCCGGGCCTGCGGGACCTGCCGGTCCGATCGGGCCGGTGATATCCGCAAGGCTGTAGAGCCGCGTCTCTTCCGCCTCCCCGGCATAGGCCCAGAAGACCTGCCCGTCATGGAGGCGGTAGACGATGTCGCGGGCGCGCGGACCTTCAGGCCCGCGAATGTCTCCGGTGACCAGCGAGGTGCCATCGCCGAAGGTCAGGGTGATCTTTCCGGTCTCGGGGCTCCAGGCATGGCCGATGACGCCATTGCGCCAGGTGCCGCTGCCCAGATGGGCATCGATCTGGGCCACGAGGGCGGCGGCGAGGCTTTGTCCGTCGGTGAGAGCGAGATCGGGCATGGGGGTCTCCTGTCAGGCGTCGGTCACGATCACCGGCTGACCGTCGAGGGTGACGATCTCGCCTGCGAGGGTGAGGTAAGGGGTGTCGGGAAAGGGGATGGGCAGCGCGTC
>NZ_VFSV01000018.1 GCF_007004065.1 Palleronia caenipelagi
CGACACGCGCGACGTTCCGAAACGTTCAGTTCTGCACGAACACGATCAATGCAGGTACGGCGACGAGCGGGGCTCAGAAGTTTCCCTTTGCGGCCTCCGCCAGGATCAGCTTGTCCAGGGTCAGATCCGAAACAGCCTTGCGTAGCCGCTCATTCTCTTTCTGAAGACGCTTTAGTTCCTTCAATTGGTCCGTGCCCATTCCACCGTACTTTTTCTTCCAGCGGTAGAACGTCTGTTCAGTCACGCCGATCTGGCGGATCGCATCCAGACGCGGCATCCCTTGCCCCGTCAGAACCTCAACCTGCCGTAACTTCGTAACAATCTCTTCCGGCTTTGGTCGCTTGTTTGCCATGTGTTTCCTCCGTTTTCCTGAACATAGCGGAGGACCACTTCAGTGGGGGAAGACCAGGATGAACGCTCCGCTTGACCAAGACGGATACTACCGCCCACCGGCTCCGGAAACCGTCGTCACGATGGACCGGAGGCCCGTCATGCACTCACAATCAAATTGGACCACTCAAGTGGGGCTGATCACGGTCATCTATTCAACTCCTTGAAAGCCGCGAACCGCCACGGAGTCATCACTTTGCTTTGCATCCTGCTTGACCTTCCTTGCCTGCGTCCGCAGCAGCCCTGCGGGGTGTGTTTGCCTCCCTTTCAAGTCGGGCAATTCGGAGCCGGTCAGTCTTAACTTGTCTTTGTCCCGCCTCTTCATCGACTATTTTCCTGACGATGCGGGTCGTCTTTTCCATCGGCGTTTCTGCTCTGGAGGCCTGCGCTTTAAAGACGGTTGTTTTTGTTAGCTTTGCCAATTGTCATCATCCTGATTTATTTTGTCTGCGCCTGTCTGAACGACATCTTTTAAGCCAAGGCGAGCCCTTCGTCTTCGCTTTGAGTGGTTTGCGCATGTGTCGCGCCCCGGTTATGGTGTGCCTTTTTTTCGATGTCAGGTGCGGCCATGGCGCGCATCAACGCGCTATAGGCCATCTGAAATCTCACCTCGGAGCCCACACGAGGCACCTCGCGGTTTGTTCCGATGACAAGATGATCGCTCGTCGCGCCGACCAAGCTATAGCCGGGGGGCATTGAAAGCCCGAAAATGTCAGTATCCTGATGCCCTAGGGCGAGGATCAGGCGATTGCCGACTTTCTCTGTTGGGTTCAGGCCACGTCCCGAAAGGGCGGTATCGGCAGCGCAAATTTGCGCGGAATCAGGCTTTGTATCCGTCTCGATAATCTCGGCGACCAGCGCAAAGGCATCCCTGTGCATCCCGACGATGTGAGCTCTTGAAAGGGGATCGACCCCGAGCAGGATAGACTCCCCCAGCCTCAAATCATTGATACGCGATGGCTGCTGTCCCCTGAAGGCCAAGGTCAGGTTTGCGGAGTTGCCGCCAGATACCGTCTGAAGGCACGTGCAGCAGAGGTTTTCGATTTCTTCTGCAAGGCTCGTCAGTATCGCCATCTTTGCGGCGTCGGGGGCAATCTTACCGAGGCATCCGAAGTTCGCCCCGATACCTGTCAGACTGACACCGGGCATGTCCAGCACCTGCTCTGCAATAGCGCTGAGGTCTTCGGGCAGAATGCCTTCACGCAGATCCCCCAATTCGATCATCAGGTTGATACCGTGAACCGTGCCTTGCCGGATGGCCGCAGCGGCCAAGGCCGTTATCACGACCATCTCGGTATTATAGCTCGCGTCGCAGACCCGGACGACCTGATCGGTTTGGCTCAGCAGCGGGGTGCGGATCAAAGTGATGTGGCGACTGACGCCCGCGTTGCGAAGCCTGATCACATTGCCGAGACGTGCATCGGCCAGACCGACAGCGCCTCCGTCCAGCATCGCCTGGGCGACCGCCGGAAGCCCGCAAACGGCCTTAGTGACGCCTGTGACGCCGATGCCCCGTGTTTTCAAGCGACCGACAAGGGTCTCTGTGTTCTGGCGGATCTTGCTCAGGTCGATCTCGACGCGCGGCGCGCTCATCGTGCGGCCACGGGCGATCCTTGCAGCAAACCGGGATAGGCGGTGGTAACCATGGCCAGCAACTCCGTGGCTGGTCGGGTCAGAGCATCGGTAACGGGCAGCCCGAGACTTTGCGAGTCTGCCGCGATCGTCTGAGCAACGCCGGCCTCGGACATCTCCTCATGATTGAGGGTGATGCCAATGACCTTTGTATTGGCAAACGCTTCGATGAGGGCAATCTCGCTTGCAGGCGTCGGCATCGGCATATTCGGGAAATCGCAGCGATGCGCACGTTTGGGCGCGTGTTGGAGGATCACGGCATCCGGCTGGCTCCCTCGGAGGATAAAGGCAGATGTGCAAAACGCAGGATGACTGAGCGCACCCTGACCCTCGATCAAAATGACATCGGGGTGTTCGGCCTCCGAGGCGGCAACAATGGCGCCTTCAAGCTCACCACAGCAGAATTGTGGCGGGATGGCATCCATGGCCACACCGTACTTGGCCCCCTGCATCAGACCGGTCTGGCCTGTCCCCACGAGGATCGTCTTAATCCCTTCGGCGTTCAGGGCACGAGCCAGAATAGTCGCGGTGGTCCGCTTTCCAATCGCGCAGTCGGTCCCAAGAACGGCGATCCGGAGTGCGGCGACGCCTGCCACACTGCCATCGAACAGACGCATGTCTTTGCTGAGTTTGGGCTTGCGTATGTCGCGGATTGAGACGTCGCGAGCTGACGCAGCGCCAGCAATCTCCGGATCATCGCTCAGGTACTCATGCAAGCCACTGACGATGTTCATACCCAGTGCGATCGCCTGCAAAATCACACCGCGATCCGCCGGTGACAACCTCCCCGTCGACGGTGCCATCCCGTAGATGAGCGTATCCGGGGTAACGGGTTCATGACCAACGGCAGCTTCCAGATCTTCAAAGATCGGTACACGGTTTGCCAAATTGTCGAGAACCATGCCGCTGTCCTCTCCGCCGTGATTGCTGTCGATGACGGACAGAATGCGGTAGGCCTGCGAATGACGCACAAGACCATTGGCGGTTTTTCCGTCGATCTTGGCGAAGTTCCCGTCGCAATAGACAATCGCCGTGGGCGGAAGGCTGAGCGGAGCGATCGTTTTCGTGTGTTTATCGCCGACTGACGGTGGCGCCTGTGCCCCCCTGACGGACAAGAAAGCTGCGTTTGCCGCTTTTGGTTCGGTTTCCATGGTGTCTCCTATTCGAGGTCAGCAAATGCAGCGACACACCCCGGCCCGGACGCGTGGACGGAGGGAAGAGCAATTCCGCCTGCGACTTGACCGAGTGCGAATACATCGACTGAGTCGCCAAACGTCTCGCAGCGGTATCCGGACCTGAAAGCTTTGATTTATTGAGAAGAGCGGCCGTTTGCAGGCAAAGAGCCCAAGCGGCAAACAGCTATAGCGGTACCGTTATAGAGGTGGCGCTGAAATTTCGAATTACAAGGCTGGCGCAAAAAAAAGCGACGTTCAAGACAACCGATCCCCTTCAAAGTTGCGTCGTACATCTCCTTAAAATCGGGGGGTTACCATGCAGCGGATCAAGGGCCGCTCGTCGCGTCGCATCCAAATGGAGTTTCCGGAGGTGCGCAAACGGTACCGGGGCAGGCGATTTTGGGCCCGGGGATACTTCTCGACCACGTCCGGAAATGTCACAGACGATATCATACTTCAGTATCCGGATTTACACTCCAGACGCCACGCTACCAGCGCCAGCCGGTAGTCGTTCACTGTGAAATTCGCTGTTTAATAATTTCTCCGTATTCAGATCTTCGAAGCGCTCAGCCCAAAAATTACGAGCCTTTGCCAGACCAAGTTGGCGGGATGTGCTCTCCCTGTCAGATGATCGGCGTAAGCAGGCCTAACTATGCCGCGAGCGCAGCCGAGATCTCTTCGACTGATGGCAGTACGCGCAACTGCCCGCATCCGCTGGTCGGAAAATGCCTCGTTACGGTGTGTCCTTCCAGCCTGTGTCGTGATGGGTTCCGTCGCAGAATGGCTTGTTCTTCGACTGGCCGCAGCGACACAGGATATATTCATTCTTGCTGGCGCCTTCTGCTCCCGGATCCGCGTCGATCTTGACGTGGTTGACCACGTAGGGGCCGTTCTCGACCACCGCGATCAACGTGTCGTTCTTCTCGATATGCTTCGGCGTGGCTTGGCCGAGACCCACGCGAAGCGCCCCCGAGGGACAAGCGGCAACCGCCTCGCAAATCCCCTCGATGGTGCCGTTTTCAGGCTGGATCCAGGGTTTACGATCGGGATCGAACACGATCCCCTGCATCCGCACGCATTCCGCGACATGGCCGCAGAGGGCAGGGGTGTAGGAGACGGTCACCACGTGACCTTCGACCTCGCCCACGTAGCTGATTGCACTGGTGCGCAGTTCGGTATCTGGGTTCTCGGACGAAAAGCCCGCATCTTTGTGTGAGCCATCACAGAAAGGCTTGTTCTTCGAAGCACCGCAGCGGCAAAGCGCAATGGAGGGTGTGTCGGGCGTGATGTTCTGGCCGTCCGCGTCCCGCAGGATCGGAACGTCCTTTACCATTAATGGGCCGTCTTTCGCCGGTTTGATCGTCGCCATCTGTCTCTCCCTCGTCCTGACGTAGTCTCCATAACTATAGGGCGACGTGCCCCCGGGGAAACACCCGGGGGCTGTATGCACTGGTCAGGTCAACGCGGGCGCCCTGCGCCACTGGGCAGGGCCCGTCTTGTGGATCGAGTTGCCCTCTGTGTCCACTGCGACCGTCACCGGCATGTCCTCGACCTTCAGCTCGTAGATGGCCTCCATGCCGAGATCCTCGAAGGCCACAGGCTTTGCCTCTTTGATCGCCTTGGACACCAGATAGGCGGCGCCACCCACGGCGATCAGATAGGCCGCCTTGTGCTTGGCAATGGCCTCGAGACCCGTCGGGCCGCGCTCAGCCTTACCGATCATCACCCGAAGGCCCGTCTCGCCAAGGATCCGGTCCGTGAATTTGTCCATCCGGGTTGCCGTAGTCGGGCCTGCCGGGCCGATGGCCTCGTCGCCCACCGCATCGACCGGACCCACATAGTAGATCGCGCGATCCTTCAGGTCGACGGGCAGCTCTTCGCCCCGGTCGAGCATGTCGATCATCCGCTTATGCGCCGCGTCCCGTCCCGTGTAGAGCGTGCCCGACAGGAGCAAAGTCTGACCCGGTTCCAGCGACGTGACGACCTCGTCATTCAGGTCGTCCAGGTTGATCTTCCGCGCATGGGCGCTGGCCTGATCGAGCAGGATCTCGGGCCAGAGCGACAGGTCGGGCGGCGTGAACTCAGCGGGGCCGGAGCCGTCGAGGGTGAAATGGATGTGCCGCGTCGCCGCGCAGTTGGGGATCAGCCCAACCGGCAAGGAGGCTGCGTGGGTCGGGAAGCTCTTGATCTTTACGTCCAGAACCGTCGTGACGCCGCCCAGACCCTGCGCGCCGATGCCCAATGCGTTCACGCGCTCATAGATCTCCAGCCGCAGCTCTTCGACCTTGTTCGAGGGACCACGGCGCAACAAGTCGGCCATATCGATCCGTTCGTTCATGGCCTGCTTCGCCAGCGCCATCGCCTTATCCGCGTTGCCGCCGACACCAATCCCGAGAATGCCAGGCGGGCACCAGCCCGCGCCCAGCGTTTCCACCGTTTCCACGACCCAGTCCGCCACTGAGCCCGATGGATTTAGTGTGGTGAATTTGGCCTTGTTTTCGGAGCCACCGCCCTTGGCCGCGAGTTCCACATCGATTTTATCGCCCGCAACCATCTCGACCGTGAGCATACACGGCGTGTTGTCGCCGGAATTTTTCCGCTCGTTAAACGGGTCCACCACGATCGACGCACGCAGCGGGTTGGTGTCGCGCAGATAGCCCTGCCGCGTGCCCTCGTCGCAGATCTCCTGCAAGGACCGTTTGAAATCTGTCTTTGCCTCTACACCAACCTTTACGTGTATATTTGCGGCTCCGGTATCCTGACAGATCGGACGGCGGCCAATGGCGCTCATGCGGCTGTTGACCAGAATCTGCGCCATCGCCTGTTTCGCGCCCGGGTTCTCCTCGCGCTCATAGGCGCTGGCCATGGCCTCGACGAAATCGGGCGGATGGAAATAGGAGATGTACTGAAAGGCTTCGGCAATGGAGGCGATCAGATCGTCTTCGCGGATTACGGTCATATCAGGTCTCATCCTAGTCGGCGGATCGTGTCCGTCCTTTGGAAACATCGTCACATTTGTGGCCGGCGACAACCGCCTGCGACCTTTCAGAGGCAATTTTATCGGTAACGGAGACGTTCGCGCGGAGGGCATTTCCCCCGGCGGCGAAATCGGGCAAGCTCCGTGACAGAGTGCGAAGACAGGAGAGCCCATGCGGCGCGTGGATCTGGGCGCAAGGCCCGATTGGGAGAAAAAAGCGGAGGAGGCGGGGTTTGCGTTCCACCATATCGGCGGCGAGCTCTATTGGGACGAGAGCGCGGCCTATGCCTTTACGCTGGAGGAGATCGAGACCGGCCTTGAGGCTCCGGCGGAGGAGCTGCACGGCATGTGTGGCGAAGCCGCCGACTGGATCATCCGCTCCGAAGAGCTGATGCGCAAGCTCTGCATACCCGAGGCCCATTGGGATCTGGTGGCCGAAAGCTGGCGTCAGGGGGAACCCGAGCTCTACGGGCGGATGGATTTCTCCTTTGATGGATCTGGCCCGGCCAAGCTCTTGGAATACAATGCTGATACGCCGACGACTCTCTATGAGACCAGCGGCTTCCAGTGGCACTGGCTGGAGGACATGATCGCCGCCGATCGGCTACCTGAAGGGGCCGACCAGTTCAATGGTCTGCACGAAGCGCTGGTGGCGCGGATCGGCGAGATCTTTGAGCAGGGGACCGAGATCCACTTTGCCGCCTTCGAGGACGCAGTGGAGGATTACGCCACCGTCGAGACGATTGGCTGGGCCGCGCGTGAAGCCGGGATGGGCGCGCATTTCACCGATATGCGTCAGATCGGGATCACGGAAACAGGACAGTTTGCCGACAGTGAGGACCGGGTGATCGGCACGCTGTTCAAGCTCTATCCGTGGGAAGATATGCTGCGCGACGATTTCGCCGAGGCCATCGCCAGCGCCCGCTGCCGGATCCTTGAGCCCGCCTGGAAGGCGGTGATTTCGAATAAGGGGATTTTGCCGGTCCTTTGGCAGCTCTTTCCGGGTCACCCAAACCTGTTGCCCGCTGTGTTCGCCGATCAGGATGCGTCCGATCTGGGCGACACGGTTGTGGAAAAACCAATCTTCTCCCGTGAGGGGGCCGGTGTTCGGATCCGGGGGGGCGTTTCGGAGGAATCCTCCGACACCACCTATGACGACCACCCGAAAATCCTGCAGGCCTACGCGCCGCTGCCGCGTTTCGGCGAGGATCACACCGTGTGCGGGGTCTGGCTCATCGGCACCGAGGCGCAGGGTCTGGGTTTGCGTGAGGACCGGTCTCGTATTACGCAGGACACCAGCCGTTTCCGCCCGCATTATATTGAGCCCTGACATGACCGACCTGACACCCCGCCCCCGCAAGCGCTCCCGCACCGCACACGTGATCCTCCTCGGGAGTGCGGCCTTTGGTCTGGCCGCCTGCCAGCAGGATGAACAGGTCGAAGCGGATGTCTTCCCCTCGGTCGAGGAGTGTCAGGCGGTGGCCGGTCTGCCGGGCAATGACTTTACCGCCGACGATTGCGCCAACGGATTTGCCGAAGCGCAAAAGGTCCACGCCGAAAGCGCGCCGCGCTACGACAGCGAAGCATTGTGCGAAGAGCAGCATGGCGGCGAATGCGTGGTTGAAAAGCGCAGCGATGGCACCTCGATCTTTCTGCCGCTGCTGGCGGGATACATGATTGGCAACATGCTGGGGGGGCGGGGATTTGCGTCAAAGCCCCTTTATAAGACTGCCAGCGGTCGCTTTTCCACGCCGGGCGGCGGGACGACCCTGTCGGGCCTCCGGGGCAAGACCAACCTAAATTCAAAGTCCTTCGCCGCGTCGCCGAACACCCGCACGGCGGCTCCGCTGAATCGCTCAGCTGTCCAGAGCCGCGGCGGCTTTGGTGCGGCCAGGACCAGCACGGGGGGGAGCCGCAGCTTTGGTGGCTAGGCCAATCAACCCCGCGGCAGGGTGATGCTGGTGTAAATGTTGCCGTTGCTTTCCTTAATTTGAACGACGTTTCCATCGAGGCAGCCGATAATGGTTTCTGCCAGAGCGAGACTCCGTCGATCTCCGACATCGGCTGTCGCCGGGACGTGATCAGAGGAATACGCGATAGGCTCTTGCAGATTTGTACCGATCGTCTGAACCGAGAACGCGGCGTAGCCTTCTGGCGCGGGATCGCGATGTATCTTGATGCGACCTGGTGCGCCGCTCGCCTCGATAGTGGCAGCTGAGACCTGAAGCAACGTTGCAATTAACTGCTCTACCAGCAGCTTATCTCCTGTAAAAACCACGTTCTCGAGGGTTGGATCGATGCTGCAGGGCACGCGGTGATGGCTTCGATGGTTCTCAACGAATGCGCGCGCCGAAACGGCCACAGGCAAGAGTGGCACCGCCTCGAAGACCAGCTCACGGCGTTGTGCTATCCGGGTGAGGTCAGTCACAGTGTGCCACAGTCGCCCCACCAGTTCGTCGAGTTTGCGCAATTGCTGATCCTGTCCGACCCGATCGCCTGAGTCACAGACGTCACGCAGTAATTCCAATCGCTTCTGCATCGTGGTCAGAGGCGGGCTTAATTCTCGGCCGATGCTTATGGAGATCGTCCCAAGAGCGGCCATTTTGCTCGCCGTCAAAAGATGGTCGCTGGTCCGTTGTAAATCAGCGAGCACCATGTCCCGCTCGCGTAGGGCATTGGCGAAACCCTGAACCGCTTCAAAGAGGTCTGTAATCTCGCCCGGTTTGGTAGGCGGTGGCGTAGGTTCAATACGCTGCCCTTGAACAAGGGCGCGGAGATCGCCGCTTATTTGCTGCACGGGATGCACGATTTTCGGTCGGATGTAAAACAGCAGGATGGCCGCTGCCGCGATGACTGATATGCCAGTCGCTAAGGATAGCGCAAAGATTTCTGTTTGGGTCAGCTCCTGAAGTTCCAGCGCCATAGAGACCAGTCGTATTTCTTCGGCAGTCACGTCCGACTGTAGTCCGCGCTGAAGAGTCAGCAGCTGCGACAGCAATCGTTCAAGCCCCCGATGCAAAGACGCGCGCTCGTGGTGCCACTCTTCTCGTTTCAGAGTAATTCCGTCCGGACCCTGAACCAGTTCATTCATCAAGCGGGCGGACTGGCGAAGAGTGACGTATTCTGCCGTCTCGGGCAGTTGGTCGAGGAGTGTTTTCGCACGAGCCAGCTCATCGGACTGAATCGCCTTGAGTTGCCTGAGTTGATCTTGCGAGGATGTGGTTGACGTTTGCACCCCGAGGGAAAAAGCGGTCCCGAAGGAATCCGAGAGGGCATACAGCGCGTCCCTTAGCGCCAACTCTGAGTCGATTGACCGGGCGCGCGCGTCGCGCTCGCTCAGGCTCGTCGCTGAGACGAGCGAATCCATCCGAGCGCCGATATTGTAGCTGAAATCGGCGATTAATGCGGCGATTTCTTCTTCGATTTCTATGTCGACCCAGCGCAACTGGGTGACGAGAGCCCTTGTCTCGTCTTCGAGTTGCTGCCCGCGGGACAGTCGGAGTAAAACCCGATCCATCTCGCTTAGGATCTCGTTTTTTTCCTGTTGAAGTCGGGGATGATTAAGATTGTCGGTCAGATAATAGTTCAGGTTGTCTGCCGCTGTCGTGAGCGATGCGCCGGTCAACGTATCAAGAAAGAGTATCCGGTTGCTCAGAATTGCCAGATCTGCCGCCTGAGATGCCAGCCGAGACGCCTGCGACAGATCGGGCACTACGGTTTCGGTCATTTCGGTCACGGTGCTTCGGGCATTGTCGAGCGCAAAGACGGCCAGCGCTACAAGCATCCAGACGACGACTATCAGTGCCGTTGCAATGACAGACAGCAGAGACCAAATTCTGTTGTGCCACCGATGATGTGTCTTGATCATCGAGGTACATCTTCTTCTAGAGCGCTGAGTGCGGCGTCGGTTGCTTCAAGCTGCGTGATCAGACGATCTCGCCAGCTGTCCAACACCAGCCGCTCGGTGGGCGTCATCGATTGCGTCGTGTCTGGTCTGAGCCCGGCCCGGAAGCGAAGGGCGGTTTCAGCAGCGTCTCGTTCGGAAATCGGAAGATCTGTAAGCAGGTTGTAAATCTCGGTCAGATCTTGTTCGGGCAACAGAATCTTAAGTCGATCATATCGCTGCCATTGAGTTCTGCGCTGGTCGAGGTGATCTGAGATCGCCAGATCAAATATGGAGTTCACGATCCAATAGCGATCTGCAGAGACCTCTGCGTCGAAGTCTATCCTCGCCTCTATGATTTGCTCTGCGGTGGTCGGTGCATCGTCGGACAGGGCGATAGACCTGAGCGACGCGTCTATCGGAATTTGCGTCGTATTCGGTTTCAGTAATTGGCTCTGGTCATCTTGCGACAGAAGCATGCGAACAAACTCACATGCCGCATCAACCGATTGCCCCCCCTTAAGAATTCCGATGTGGGCTTGCATAAGATAGGCGGGCTGGCCGTACCGAAAGAGGATCTCGGAAGAGCGAGACCGGGTCAGTACATCTGTCGTGATTCCGATGTCGAAGCGCTCATTCGCGAGTCCATCGATCACGCCGAGGCTGCGAGCGGTCAGGGTGGACAGATTGCCGGTGAGACCCAAAACATAGGACCAGCCTGCGTGCCAGCCCCGGTCTTGCAGCAGGCTCTCGATGATAAAGTGGACAGATCCTGATCTTGCAGGTCTGGCCATGGCAATCTTGCCGCGGTGGATGGGATGCAACAGATCGTCCCAAGTATTGGGCATCATGATCATGCTGTCACGTCTCTGTGCCCATCCGATAGAGGAGATGGCAATAACTTCGACGGGGACCGGTCCATCGGGGCCACAATTGTCTTCGGCGACAAAGGCGCCCTGACGGTTCAACATTACAAAGGCTTCCGGTGAAGAGGACCAGAAAAGGTCGAAAGACCGGGCATTCCCGCGCTGGATCTCCTCGATGGCCGAGACCGTATTCTTACTCAGGATATCGGTCGGGATGCTGGAGTGTTCCTGCGCCCACAGAGACTCGAAGCTACTGGTAATCTCAGGAGAAAACGAAGTCAGGATCCGCAGTCGTTCTGCCTGTCCACGGGCCGGACCACAGATCAACAACCCAACGGCCAGAATCCAGACAAGGTAGAGACGCGGCACCATAAAGTTGGGCGAGCGCCGTGGCCGCTTAACGTTATTGGACTTCCTTCGGAAAAACTGAGGCATGACTATTAAATTCCACGGATATAGCAGGCTGACATTGCGTATAAGCCGACGGACGTGGCTAACCGGGGTCTTGTCGGGCGTGCTGTGGCGCACGCCGCAATAATCCGGTCGGTGGGACGTCCTGCGCGGCGCGCGCATTCAGCAATTCGAGAGCGGTGTCCCTAAGTACTTGCATCCGCACAGGCTTGACCATGAAGCGGTCAACACCAGCTGCCTCTGCGAGGCTCTGATACTCGGGAAAGCCGCTCAGAGCGCAGATTACCGGCGGAATGGCAGAGGACCGCGCACGACGGACGAGATCCAGTCCGGTTTGAGGACCGGGCATTGTCATATCGAGAACCAGAAGGTCGAAATGATTGTGTCCAATGAGATCGTTTGCGGCAGGACCGTCATGGGCCAGCGCAACCTCAAAACCTGCTGCTGAGAAATACTGCGACAGCAGCTGGCTGAGCAGCGGGTCATCCTCGCCGATCAGGCAGCTGTAGCTGTGGCGCTTTCCCGACGGCAGCTCAACTGAACTGTGTCTCTGCTCTGAGGCGCCGCGTTGGAGAGTCTGGATCGAGAAGACACGATGTTGCTGGCGCTGCAGCAACTCGTCGAGATCCATTCGGGTTTCGACAATCGGCTGTCGGTTTCCTCGAAGTTCCCAGCGCTTGGCGGCCTGTACGACCGGCGCAGGGGTGGCCTCTGTATAAGCCAGAGTCGCGGGCTGCGGCGTTGAAAAGCGGTCGGCCAATGTTTTCGTCCCATCAGAGCGCAGAGGCAGATTGACATTGAATCTTGTCCCTGCGCCACTTTCCGAGCGCACCTCTACCTGTCCGGAAAGAAGGTTCACGAACTCCTTTGTGATGGCGAGGCCGAGGCCCGAGCCGTGAGGGTTGGCGCCGATCTGCACGTAGGGGTCGAATATACGTGTGATCGCATCGGGATCGAGACCGATGCCACGGTCAATCACCGAAAAGCAGAGATGCCCGGCTTTGGGTGCCGTGATCCGAAGGCAGGCTTCGAGCGTCCCGGAGTGATTGATGGCGTTGCGCAGCAGATTTGTCAGGATTTGACGTAGCCGCGTTGCGTCCCCGCACACCATTTGCGGCAGATCCGGATCAGGATCGAGAACAATCAGCGCATCCGGCGCCTCCATGCACGTCAGTTCGCACGCATTCTGGGCGAGATCGAACAGGTCGAACGGCTTGGGCTCGGTCTTTGCCACTCCTGCGCCCAAGGTCTCAAGCGTCAGCACGTCTGTCATCAGATCCGCAATATTCTCGGCGGATTTCCTGATGATAGCCACACTTGTGAGACCCTCTGCCGTGTGGGGCGAGGCGTCACCGTTGCTTGTCTCCAGCTGTTCCGCTGCGGCAACAATGGTCATCATCGGAGTACGCAGCTCGTGGCCTATCATCGCCAGGAGTCGAGATTTCGCTTCCTTTGAAAGCGCGAGATCTGCGTTCGCGGCGCTGAGCTGTTCCGACAGCTTTTCGCTATGGGCGATTTGCGCGGTCAGTTGGCTCTCGTGTTTCTGCCGCAGCCACTGGAGCAGTGCGCAGGTCGCGGTCATGACAAAATACGTGCCGAGCAGGTTAGGGAGGCTCATCGGATGCGCCCATAGCGGGTCATCGGCAGGCGCGCGCCAGGCGGTGAACAGGATGGCCCCGATCGCGACCGCTCCCCAGAACAGGATCGGCGCGACCCGTCCTGTCAGGCTGGCAGTTGTGATCAGGAGAATGAACCAGACCACCCCCACATTTGGCGTGCCGCGATTGATGTCGAGAATATAGATCTGATAAACGGCAAAGCTCAGGCAGAGCAGAAAGAGCGCCCTCTGGAAATCCCGGGCAGACAGTTGCCGCAGTCCCCACCATACCGGGACCAGTAGCGCCAAGAGTGCCGCGTCCCTAAGGCTGTAGCGCGTAGCGATGACGGCAAAAAGTGTCGCAAGGCCTATCAGGAACAGCATCAGAAATTGCGGAGACGGAGTTTGGACGCAATTGTAGATCGGGCTTTGTCCGCTGACCGGAGTCCTGTGGGAGGTCTGCATCTTGGGAAGGACAATCGGTTCTTGCCCGCTCAAACAGACTGACGATGCCTGCTGGCCTGCGCCCGTCATGCCGTCTTGTCCATAGGTCATGGTGACGCCCGAAATTCGCTACTGCATGCTTCACACCAGCCTAATATTAAGGACGTTAAGAATACGTTTAAGAATTCAGCGAGCGTCCGTCCCTGTCAGTGATGATAAGGCTTCAGGCTCTCAGCAAACGCCGAAATAAACTCAAGCGTCAGCAACGAGGTCTGACGATGGATTGGCCGCAGGATGGACAATCTGTGGGGAACAGCAGGCTCGAACGGGCGGAAATCCAGCCCACGGTCAAGGTAACTTGTCGCATCGAGCTCGCTGACCACTGCAACGCCGGTGCCCTGGCGCACCAGTTCGCAGGCGCCGGTGAACTGACGGATCTCGATGACGGACTGCATCGTCACACCTTGCGAGACAAAGATGTCGTTGAGAGCACGGGAAAAATCACTGTCCCGACGGGGATGGATGATCGATTCGTTCTGCAAGTCTTCGGGGCCGATGGTGGATTTAGCAGCCAGTCGATGTCCTGTGGGAAAGACACAAACGGTTCGAAGTTCGACGCTCTGGCTCTCGATGGCTGGGTGTTCGTCGAATCCGTCAGTGATGCCGCAGTCATATTGCTGGCCGATGATCCATTCGAGGATCCGTTCCGGCCGGTCAGGCTCTATCGTCAGGGTGACACCGGGGCGATTTTCCAAAAACCCGGACACGACACGCGGCAGGTGGCTGGTGGCGAAGCCCGGCAGGCAGGCAATCCGCAGATGGCCCGCTTTGCGCTGGGTGAGGTTGCGTCCTGCTTCAGTGATGTAGGCCATGGAATCCAGCACGCGGCGGATCTCCGGGAGCAGGAAATTGGCCTCCTGAGTCAAGTGAATCCGTCCGTCGCGCCGCTGGTAAAGTGGAAAGCCGAAATCCCGCGACAGATCCGACAAAAGCCGGCTGACAGCGGGTTGGGACACGCCAAGCTGCTCGGCGGCCTTGGTCACACTTCCACTCGTGGACAGGGCATTGAGGGCCTCAAGTTGCCTCAGACGAACTGGTTCCGACATATTCCTCCTCCTGGCCGGTTTTCATATACTATCAGGTTATGAATGCCAGCAAAAAAATGTCCTTGCATTATACGAAAGGGTGGGCAATTTAACGGCGTCGAGTGCGAGACGACCAAGACCAAGTCCGCACAGTCATTTTGGGAGGACACATGACCAAGTTTTCGATCGCGGCCACGGCCGCTCTGACGACTGCCCTGTCGACTCTGGCCGCGAGCGCCGAGACCGAAGTCCAGTTCTGGCACGCTTTCACCGGTCGCCTCGGTGAGCTGGTCGATGCGCAGGTCGAAACCTTCAACGGCAGTCAGGACGCCTATAAGGTCGTCGCCAGCCACAAGGGCAACTATTCCGAGACGCTGAACGCAGGCATCGCTGCCTTCCGCGCGGGTGAGCAGCCCGACATCCTGATGGTCTTCGAAGTGGGGACCGCGACGATGATGGGCGCCAAGGGGGCCATCAACCCAGTCTTTGAAGTCATGGGCGATGGTTTCGATCAGGACGCCTATATCGGCGCCGTGAAGGGCTATTACACCACTGCCGACGGCAACATGCTGTCGCTGCCCTTTAACTCTTCGACCCCCGTTTTGTGGGTGAACCGGGACAAGCTGTCCGAGGCTGGCATCGACCCCGACACCGATCTCTCCACCTGGGAAAAGGTTGGCGACGTGCTGGGCCAGCTGAAAGACGCGGGTGTGGATTGCCCGATGACCACGGCCTGGCAGAGTTGGATCCACCTCGAGAACTTCTCCGCCTATCACGACGTGCCTTTTGCCACGAAGGATAACGGCTTTGGTGGAACCGACACCGAGCTGGCGTTCAACAGCGACGCGCAGGTTGCGCACATCTCAGCCATGGGCGAGTGGGCGCAGGACGGCAAGTTCATCTATGCCGGTCGCCGCAACGAGGGTGGCGCGAACTTCCGGGGCGGTGAGTGTGCTCTCTTCACGGAAAGCTCCGCGGGCTATGCCGGGATCAAGTCCGAGGCCGGATTCGAGTTCGACGTGCGTCCGCTGCCCTACTGGGAAGCTCTGACCACCGATCCTCAGAACACCATCATCGGCGGCGCCTCCCTCTGGGTGATGGCGGGCCAGTCCGATGAGGAATACGCCGGTGTGGCCGAGTTCCTGTCGTTCCTGTCCTCGCCTGAGGTGCAGGCTCAGTGGCATCAGGACACCGGCTACCTGCCGATCACCTCGGCGGCGGCGGAGCTGACCCGTGAGCAAGGCTTCTACGAAGAGAACCCGGGCACGGACGTGGCGGTGATCCAGATGACCCGCAAAGAGCCGACCGCGAACTCCAAGGGTCTGCGTCTGGGCTCTTTTGACCAGATCCGCGGTATCATCGACGAAGAGCTTGAGGCCGTGTGGTCCGGTGACAAGTCGGCTCAGGACGCGCTGGATAACGCCGTCGAGCGTGGCAACCAGCTGCTGCGCCGGTTTGAGCAGGCCAGCAACTAAGTCGCAGACTTCTGTTCCAACGCGCATGAGGGCCTCGCCGCAAGGCGGGGCCCTCCCCAGATGGACCCTGACCCATGGAAAAACGCGTCACGTTCAAAGGGTGGCTGCTGCCCGTCGCCCTGATCGCGCCACAGGCGCTGATCTCCCTGATTTTCTTCTTTTACCCGGCGGCTCAGGCGGTTTGGCAATCGCTCTTCATCCCTGATCCGTTCGGCCTGTCCTCCCAGTTCGTGGGGCTGGGCAACTTCGAATTTCTGTTGAAGGACCCCTATTATCGGTCGTCCTTTGTCACGACGGCGATCTTCTCGACCCTCGTCACGCTGGCGGCGATGATACCGGCGCTGTTCCTCGCCGTGGTCGCGGACCGGCTGATCAAGGGCGCAGGCGCCTACCGCACCATGCTGATCTGGCCCTACGCCGTGGCCCCTGCGGTGGCCGGTGTGCTGTGGCTGTTCATGTTCAATCCGCGCGTGGGCGTGGTGGCGTGGTATCTGGGTCAGCTCGGCTATGACTGGAACCACGTGCTGAACGATGGCGAGGCCATGGGTCTCGTGGTCGCCGCGTCCGCCTGGGGGCGCATTAGCTATAACTTCCTGTTTTTCTTTGCGGGTCTTCAGGCCATTCCGAAATCCCTGATCGAAGCCGCAGCGATTGACGGGGCCCGATTCTGGAAGCGGTTCTTCACCATCGTGCTGCCGCTCCTGTCGCCGACGACGTTCTTCCTGTTGGTGGTGAACGTGGTCTACGCGTTCTTCGAGACCTTCGGCGTCATCCACACGATCACCTCAGGCGGTCCGCAACAGGCCACGACGATCCTCGTCTACAAGGTCTTCTCGGACGGCTTCGTCGGTCAGGATCTCGGGTCCTCCTCGGCTCAGTCGGTGATCCTGCTGGTTGTTGTCGGCCTCCTGACCATCATCCAGTTCAAATTCGTCGAAAAGAAGGTGCATTACTGATGGCCTATCAATCAGACGGAATGGTCGAGAAGAGCGGTGCCAGCCGCTGGATTTCGCACGCGATCATGATCCTGGGCGTGCTGTTCATCTTCTTCCCGATCTGGCTGGCCTTCGTCGCTTCGACGGTGACTCAGGCCGATATCGTTCGCCCACCCATGCCGGTCCTGCCCGGCCCTCATTTCTGGGAAAACTACAAAGCGGCGCTGTTCTCGGGCGTGAATGTGCCGGTCTCGGTCATGCTCGGCAACTCGCTGATCATGGCGCTCGGCATCGCCATAGGCAAAATCGCAATCTCGCTCCTGTCGGCCTTTGCGATTGTCTACTTCAAGTTTCCCGGACGGAAATTCTTCTTCTGGGCCATCTTCATCACCCTGATGCTCCCCGTCGAAGTACGGATCGTGCCGACCTTCGAGGTCGTGGCGGGCTTCGGGATGCTGAACACCTATCAGGGCCTCATCCTGCCGCTCATCGCCTCGGCGACGGCCACCTTCCTGTTCCGGCAGTTCTTCCTGACGATCCCGGACGAACTGGCGGAAGCGGCCCGCGTCGATGGCGCCCGCCCCATGCGGTTCTTCTGGGATATTGTGGTGCCCATGAGCCGGACGAACATCGCCGCGCTCTTCGTGATCCTCTTCATCTATGGCTGGAACCAGTATCTCTGGCCGCTGCTGATCACCACTGATCCGTCGATGAACACCATCGTCATGGGCATCAAGCAGATGTTCCCCTCGGGCGATGACACGGCCAACTGGCCGGTGATCATGGCGACCTCGATCCTGGCGATGATCCCGCCGGTTGTTGTGGTCATCTCGATGCAGAAACTCTTTATCCGTGGCCTTGTGGACAGCGAGAAATAACCGATGGCGACTGTTGATCTGAAAGATATCAAGAAAAGCTTCGGCAAGGTGGACGTGATCCACGGGGTCGATATGGAAATTGCCGATGGCGAGTTCATCGTCATCGTCGGCCCATCGGGCTGTGGCAAGTCCACGCTCCTGCGCATGGTTGCGGGGTTGGAGACGATAACCTCTGGCGAGCTTCTGATCGGCGGCAAGCGCGCCAATGACACCGAGCCTATGGACCGGGACATTGCCATGGTGTTCCAGAACTACGCGCTCTACCCGCATATGACCGTCGCGGATAACATGGCCTACGGTCTGAAAATCGCCGGTATGCCCAAGGACCAGATCAAGGCGAAGGTGCAAGAGGCTGCCAAGCTTCTGCAACTCGACCACCTTCTGGACCGCAAACCCCGCGAGCTCTCGGGCGGTCAGCGTCAGCGGGTCGCCATGGGCCGTGCCATCGTACGCGAGCCTTCGGTGTTCCTCTTCGACGAGCCTTTGTCGAACCTCGACGCGAAATTGCGGGTGCAGATGCGACTGGAGATCAAGGACCTTCAGGCAAAGCTTGGCATCACATCGCTCTACGTGACCCACGATCAGGTCGAAGCCATGACCATGGCGGACCGGATGATCGTGATGAACGGGGGCGTGGCTGAGCAGATCGGCACGCCGCTCGATGTGTATGAGCGCCCCCAAACGATCTTTGCCGCGCAGTTCATCGGGTCCCCTTCGATGAACCTGATGGACGGTCGGATCGACGGCGGCCAGTTGAAGGTGAACGATGTGAGCCTTGGGCCAGTGGATACCCGTGAGGGCGACGTAACGGTTGGCCTGCGGCCCGAGCATGTCTTCGCTGATAGTGCTGGCGTCTTGCGGCTCAACGTCCACCAATCCGAACCGCTGGGGGCGAACACGCTCTTGCACGGCACGCTGGAAGGCAAAGCGTTCACCGCGAGCTTGCCGGGGGTGCATCGTATGCCCGGAAATGACCGGGACATGTCGCTCAACTTCGCATCGGAAAATCTGCATCTTTTCGACCCGAAGACCGGCAAGAGGATCTGACATCTTTCAGCAGGCGAATGTGCGTGCTCAAATTCGGATCGCGGCGGGGGAGAGATCCCGTATGGCAGGAACGGTGAGCGTGGTACCGGGCTCACCGTGCTGACCTCAAAAAGTCATGGGCCGCGCGCGCCGGTTTAGCTTGTCCGGATGATCCGACGGGGGCCGACCGCTTCCGTTCAGTTGGCGGGTCTGGCAGCTAAATCGGATCGTGTGGATGTCCACGCTTGCAGCGAGGTCGCTTAGCAAAGATAACGGTCAGCATTGTCTACAGCGTGCAGTTATGCGCGCGGATGCCGGGAGGGGCCATGACCGATCTGTTGCGGACGCCGCTGTTCGATCTCCATCAGGAGCTCGGCGCGCGGATGGTGGAATTCGCGGGCTATGAGATGCCGGTGCAATACAAACCCGGCGTGCTGAAGGAACATCTTGCCTGCCGCGAGGGAGCTGGCCTCTTTGACGTGTCCCACATGGGACAGGTGGTGATTCGCCATCCGGAGGGACCAGAGGCCGCGGCGGCGGCGCTGGAACGGCTCGTGCCTCAGAACGTGATCGACCTGAAGCCCGGACGCCAGCGCTATGGTCTGTTTTTGAACAATGCAGGCGGCATTCTTGACGACCTGATGATTGCGCGCCGTGAGGACGACCTGTTTCTCGTGGTGAATGCGGCGTGCAAGGAACAGGACGTGGCGCTGCTCAAGTCCGGCCTGCCCGATTGCGAGGTTGAGGTCATTGACCGGGCGCTCATCGCCCTGCAGGGACCGCGTGCCGAGGCTGTTCTGTCCGGGATCGTTCCTGCGGCTGCGGAGATGGCCTTTATGGATGTGCTCAGCGCCGGATCGGAGTTTGGCGAGCTGTGGATCTCGCGGTCTGGCTATACCGGCGAGGATGGCTATGAGATTTCGGTCGCGCCCGATCAGGCGGTTTCGCTGGTCCGCAAGCTGCTCTCGGCCGATGGGGTTGAGCCCGTTGGCCTGGGCGCCCGCGATTCGCTCCGCCTTGAGGCTGGGCTGTGTCTTTATGGGCATGATCTGTCGACCGAGACGACGCCGGTTGAGGCCGATCTGCTTTGGGCGATCCAGAAGACCCGTCGGTCAGGTGGCACCCGCGAAGGCGGCTTCCCTGGAGCAGAGACCGTTCTTGCGCAGATCGCGGAGGGTGCCACGCGCAAGCGCGTTGGCCTGAAGCCCGAGGGCCGTGCGCCCATGCGCGAGGGCGTGGAGCTGTTCGACGGTGACCAGAAGGTGGGTGAGATCACTTCCGGGGGCTTTGGCCCCACGGTCGGCCATCCCATCGCCATGGGTTACGTGGATATTGACTATGCCGCGATTGGCACAACACTGACCGGCGAGGTGCGCGGCAAGCGGCTCCCGGTACAGGTCGTTGATCTGCCTTTCCGCCCGGCCACCTACAAACGCTGACAGGAGAGAGCGATGAAATTTACCGAAGAGCACGAATGGCTGCGCCCTGAGGACGGTGAGGAGAACGTGGTGGTGGTGGGAATCACCGACCACGCACAGGAACAGCTGGGCGAGCTGGTTTTCGTGGAACTCCCCGAAGAAGGTCAGACCGTGGCCAAAGAGGACGAGGTCGCGGTGATCGAGAGCGTCAAGGCCGCTTCCGAGATCCTTGCCCCGGTTGACGGAGAGATCGTCGAGGTGAACTCGGCTCTGGTCGAAAATCCGGCTCTGGTGAACGAGGATCCGCTGGGCGGGGGCTGGTTCTTCAAGATGCGGCTTGAGGACATGTCGGTTCTCGATGAACTCATGGACGAGGCCGCCTACAAGAAGTTCATCTGATCGGAGCGACGACTCTTCTGTGAAGAATCGGGCCTCCGGCGGGGGTATTTGGGGAAAGATGAAGGGGCCGGGACGGCTCCTCGGGAGAATGAGATGCCGTTTCAGCCGACGGATTACGAACCCTTTGACTTTGCCAATCGCCGCCATATCGGACCCTCACCGGCCGAGATGGCGGAGATGTATGATGTGTTGGGCGTCTCGTCGCTTGATGCGCTGATCGACGAAACGGTGCCTGCCGCGATCCGGCAGGGGGCGCCGCTGGATCTCGGTGCTGCGGTGACTGAGCGCGAGCTGATGTGGGAGCTTCGTCAGCTCGCCAAGAAGAACACTGTGTTTTCCTCGATGATCGGGCAGGGGTTCTACGGTACGGTGACGCCGCCTGCGATCCAGCGCAATATTCTGGAGAACCCGGCCTGGTACACGGCTTATACGCCGTATCAGCCGGAGATTTCGCAGGGACGGCTTGAAGCGCTGCTGAACTTCCAGACGATGATCACCGATCTGACCGGTCTTGACGTGGCCAATGCGTCATTGCTGGACGAGGCGACCGCGGCGGCCGAGGCGGTGACCATGGCGGGCCGGGTTGCGAAATCCAAGGCCCGCGCGGTTTTTGTGGATGAGAACTGCCATCCGCAGAATATCGACGTGATCCGCACCCGCTGCGAGCCGCTCGGGATCGAAGTTGTCGTCGGGGCGCCGGACGACATGGTGGCGTCGGAGGTGTTTGCCGGGATCTTCCAGTATCCGGGCACCTATGGCGACGTGCGGGACTTCACCCCGGAGATCGAGGCGCTCCACGCCGAAAAGGCGCTGGGCATCGTCATCGCCGACCCGCTCGCCCTGACGCTCCTGAAGGAGCCGGGTGCCATGGGCGCGGATATCGCCGTGGGCTCGACCCAGCGGTTCGGCGTGCCCATGGGCTATGGCGGTCCCCATGCCGCCTATATGGCCTGCAAGGACTCCATGAAGCGGTCCATGCCGGGGCGTATCGTCGGGGTTAGCATCGACGCACGCGGCAATCAGGCCTACCGCCTGTCGCTCCAGACCCGCGAACAGCATATCCGCCGTGAAAAGGCGACCTCGAATGTCTGTACGGCGCAGGCGCTTTTGGCGGTGATGGCGGGTTTCTACGCCGTGTTCCACGGGCCGGAGGGGCTGAAAGCCATTGCCCAGCGCATCCACCTGAAGGCAGCGCGGGTCGCGCGAGCCCTGGAGGGTGCGGGGTACGAGGTTGCTCCGCATCACTTCTTTGACACGATCACCGTGGAGTGCGGCGCGCTGCGGAACGTCATCTTCCGGGCTGCCGCCGAAGCGCGGGTCAACCTGCGCAAGGTAGGCAAGACCCGGCTGGGCATCGCCCTCGACGAGACCACCCGCGACGAGACGGTTGGACGTCTTCTTGGCGCGTTTGGCGTCGAGATGGGCGCGCCGGAGACGACTTACCGGTTGCCTGATGATCTCGCCCGCCAGACCAGTTATCTGGAGCATCCCGTGTTCCACATGAACCGGGCCGAGACCGAGATGATGCGCTACATGCGGCGTCTGGCGGACCGGGATCTGGCGCTTGATCGCGCGATGATTCCGCTCGGCTCCTGCACCATGAAGCTCAACGCCGCTGCCGAGATGGCCGCGATCACTTGGCCGGAATTTTCATCGCTGCACCCATTTGCCCCCGCTGAGCAGGCCGAGGGTTATGCCGAAATGATCTCCGACCTGTCCCGGCAGCTTTGTGAGATCACCGGCTATGACGCCATGTCGATGCAGCCCAACTCCGGGGCACAGGGAGAATATGCGGGGCTTCTGACCATCCGCGCCTATCACGCGGCCAATGGCGACAGCCACCGCCATGTCTGCCTCATTCCGGTCAACGCCCACGGCACCAACCCGGCTTCTGCGCAGATGGCGGGGATGACTGTCGTTGTGGTGAAATGCACCGAGCGCGGCGATATCGACGTGGAAGATTTCCGCGCCAAGGCCGAGGCGGCGGGCAAGGATCTGGCCGCCTGCATGATCACCTACCCCTCGACCCACGGCGTGTTTGAGGAAACGGTGCGCGAGGTCTGCGAGATCACCCACCAGCATGGGGGGCAGGTCTATCTGGACGGGGCCAACCTGAACGCCATGGTGGGTCTTTCCCAGCCGGGTAAGATCGGTGCCGATGTGAGCCACCTGAACCTCCATAAGACTTTCTGCATTCCCCACGGGGGGGGCGGTCCGGGCATGGGGCCTATCGGCGTGCGCGGCCATTTGGCGCCCTATCTACCGGGATTTGGTGATGAGTCCGGGGCGGTCTCGGGTTCACCCTTTGGCTCCGCCTCAATCCTGCCGATCTCGTGGTCTTATTGCCGGCTCATGGGTGGCGAAGGACTGACGCAAGCCACCAAGGTCGCGATCCTGAACGCCAACTACATCGCCGATCGGCTCGAAGGCGCCTATGACATTCTCTATAGGGGGACGAATGGCCGGGTGGCCCACGAGTGCATCCTCGATGTGCGTCCGTTCGAGAAATCGGCGGGAGTGACCGTGGATGACATCGCCAAGCGCCTGATCGACAATGGCTTCCACGCGCCGACCATGAGTTGGCCGGTGGCCGGGACGCTGATGGTGGAGCCGACAGAGAGCGAAACCAAGGCCGAGCTCGACCGCTTCTGCGACGCCATGCTGGCGATCCGCGATGAGATCCGGGACATCGAGGAAGGCCGGGCGGATCGCGACAGTAATCCGCTGAAACACGCGCCGCATACGGTCGAGGACCTCGTAGGCGATTGGGACCGGCCCTATAGCCGCGAACAGGGTTGCTTCCCCAAGGGCTCGTTCCGCGTTGACAAATACTGGGCGCCGGTCAATCGCGTGGACAACGTCTATGGCGACCGGCATCTCGTGTGTACCTGCCCGCCTCTGGAGGCCTATCAGGACGCTGCCGAATAAGGCGGACTCAGCAAGAGAAGCCGGCGCCCTCTTGTGGGGCGCCGCCTGTTTCAGATGATCTCGGACGGAGATGAGGCGACAGCTATTTCTTCGATCCGAGCCACATCCCCCGCAAGCCGCATGGCGTCGCGCGCCAGCGCCAGACTGTCGGCGCTCAGTTGCCGGGCAGCGGTTGCCACGGCATTGTTGGGATGCCGGGTCAGGACCGCACACGCCCGCTGCACAGACACCACAACTTCGACAAATCCCGCCCCGTCGCGGGCGAGGGGGTAGAGGCTCTCCCTCACCAGCGCGCGCATGTCGAGGGGCGGGGCATACACATCAGGCGCCACAGGCTCGTCCATCTGTTCCTCGACCGGGATCTCCATGATCAGCCGGGTGATCCGCGAAATCGCGTTCACCCCGGTCTGCGGATCGTTCGTGCCGGGCGACAGGGCCCGGTCGCCGATCTCGCTCATGATCATCAGCGCGTGGCCCACATCCTGATCGGGCTCCCGCCGGTCATTGATGGCAATGGCTTTGAAGATCTTCTTCTGCGCCTCGTCTCCCAGCTCACCGCCCACGATCCGCGCGAGAATATCGCCGCGCGTGACCCAATTGCCCGGCCGGTCTTCGAGGTGGATCTGCACGCCATTCTCTTTAGCGACCTCCTGTAGATCGCGCATGTTCACCTGCTGGACAAAGCCTGACTTCTCCGCCCGCACCGCCACTGCGTCGCTGACCGCGTGGCCCAGCGCGGGGAGCCCGCCGAGAAACGGGTTTCGCCCCTGCTCGGTGATGGCCTCTGTGATCCGGTCCTCGGTCTGGCGCAGGGTCCGTTCCACCGATCCCAACCCGTCAAGGTGGGCGACCCAGCGTAACAACGCGATGACGATGGCGATGATGACGACGATCGTCAGGATATAGACTAGGGCCACCTCGTTATCCTGCACGAATCCGAGGTCGAGCATGATGGTCAGGGTCAGGGCGTAGACGAAGGCCCCGATAAAGGTGGCGATCACAGTTTGCGTGCGGCCGTCCTGCTGTAGCAGCCGATAAGCACGGGGGGTGGCCGAAGTGTCGGCGGCCAAATGGGAAGACACCATGATGGACAGGGAGAATGTCGCAACGGACAGCATGGTGCTGGTGATGATCCCCAAGAGGTTTTCGAGGGTCGACATGTTCATGCCGGAGGTCAGCTTGAACGGCAGATAGTTGCTGAGCGGCGCCAAGAGGCTGCCCGCAACCGCCAGGAGGGAGATGAGCGAGGCTCTGATCCAGAGCTTTCGGGAGAAGATGCGCAAGCGCCACATGAGATTTCTGATCATGGGCCGTTAACGCCCCGATTTCCCGCCGGTTCCCCGCTTGACAAGCGCGATCTGCTTCGCCAATTAGCGCCGCAGTGGGGCCGTAGCTCAGTTGGGAGAGCGCGTCGTTCGCAATGACGAGGTCGTCGGTTCGATCCCGATCGGCTCCACCAAAGCCTACCTCCAATGCTTCGTTTGCCTTTGCGCGCAGGGATTATTTACGCCATCCTGTGTCGCGCTGACAGGAGGGGTGACCGTGCAATATCCGCTGATCTTCGACGGCCATAACGATCTCTTGACCCGGCTGATGCAGGCCGGAGGCGTTGGGGCCATCGACACTCTGCTGCAATCCAGTGACGGGGCGATCGACATGCCCGGTGCCGAGGCCGGGGGATTCGGGGGCGGGTTCTTTGCCATCTGGGTGCCGTCCGAGATCGACGCCAGCGCCAACACGGCGGCGATGCAGGGGGATGACGGCTATGACATGCCGCTCCTGCCAGAAGTCCCCATGGAGCCCGCCCGCCGGGTGGTCGAGACACAGATGGCGATTCTCACGGCCCTGGAAGAGCACGGGCTGGTTCGGGTGTGCCGCAACGTCAACGAGCTTCGTGATACCTTGGGAAGTTCGGCCATGGCCGCCATCTGCCACATGGAGGGCGCGGAGGCGATTGGCACCGACATGAGCGGGTTGGGGGATCTCTACGCCCGGGGGCTGCGCTCCCTTGGCCCGGTTTGGAGTCGCCCCACGCGGTTCGGCCATGGCGTGCCGTTTCGCTATCCCTCCGGCCCTGATATCGGGCCGGGTCTGACAGAGGCCGGGCAGCGGCTGGTGACCGAATGTGACCGGCTGGGAATCATGCTCGACCTGAGCCATCTGAACGAGGCCGGGTTCTGGGAGGTGGCGCGGCTGTCCCATCGTCCGTTGGTGGCGACCCATTCGGCGGCGCACGCGGTGTGCCCCCATGCACGTAACCTCACAGACGCCCAGCTCGATGCGATTGCAGAGACGGATGGCATGGTTGGTCTCGCCTTTGCCTGCGCATTTCTTCGGCCCGATGGAAAGATGCGCCCAGACGTGGTGCCCGACACGATTCTGCGCCACCTTGATCACCTGATTACGCGGCTCGGCGAAGACCGGGTTGGGTTTGGCTCCGATTTCGATGGGGCGCTTGTGCCCTATTGGCTGGACAACATCGCCCATTTGACGCGCCTCCGCCGGGCGTTGAAAGACCACGGTTATGATGACGCGCTCATGGAGAAGCTCTGCCACCGGAACTGGTTCCGGGTGCTGGAGAAAAGCTGGGCCTGAAGCGGCCTAGCTGTCCTTTTTCGCATCTTTCAGAAGATCGGCGAGGCCACCAAGCGGCTTCGTCTCTGTCTCCGTGATCGGTGCGGCGCCTTTTGGGCGGGCGGATAGTGTGCCCAACTCTACCCCTTCAGCACGGGGAAAGGCCGGGACGGCGAGGGACAGAGCTTCGATCATCACCGCTTCGAGGTCCAGCACGGCGGGCATTGGCTCGTCCTCAACCTCTTCCGGCATTTCCTGTTCCAACGGCAGGTCCTGGGCCTGCCAGTTGGCGAGATACCGCCGGGTTACGGGCTCGTCGATGCGGGTGGTCACAGGCGCGAGCGTGACGCTGCACGGCTGCACGACGGTCGCCCCGATCTGGCCGTCCAGCACCCAGTCGCGCCCGCCGGAGGGACGCAGCGCACCCTCGAACCGCAGCTTGCGCAGGCTCGTCAGGCCGAGCTCCTCCGCAATCGCGCCGCGCGCGTCTGAATCAGGTGTTAACAGGAATGGCCGGTCCGCGCGCTCGGAGCCGGTCGTCAGACGCAGGCGGGTTTCGTCAGAAGAGCTGGACATGGCGTGGTCTCCATTCTTGATGCCGCTGCCCTCTATGATGTAGGCAGCGACAAGGCCAGATCACTTGGCCTGCACGCAACAACAGGGCCTAGAGTTATGACACGACAGCTGCGACTTCTCGTTCTCGCCGGTGCGGCGCTGATCCTCGCGGCCTGCGCCACTGTCTATCAGACCCATGGCTATGCGCCACCAGCCAATGAGCTGGCGGCTATCGAAGTCGGGCGCTCGACCCAGACCGACGTTGCCGAACTGGTTGGCAGGCCGACGACGGAAGGCATCATAGACGATCGCGGCTGGTACTATGTGGAGAGCCTGTTCCGCCGCGATGACTACCGCCGGGGTGAGGAGATCTACCGACAGGTTGTGGCGATCTCCTTCAGTGAGGCGGGCGTCGTCTCCAACGTAGAGCGGTTTGGTCTCAAAGACGGGCGCGTGGTCCCAATTTCGCGCCGCGTCACCGAAGCCAACGTGCAGGGCGTGTCCTTCCTGCGTCAGCTCTTCCAGTCCATCGGCAATTTCAATCCTGCGGATCTGGCCGGGGAGTGAGACCTAGGTCTCGGGGTCAAACCCCAGCGCCACCCCGTTGATGCAATAGCGCAATCCTGTGGGCGCGGGTCCGTCCGGGAAGACGTGTCCCAGATGGCTGTCGCAGCGGGCGCAGTGCACCTCGGTGCGGCGCATGAACAGGCGGCGATCCTCGGACGTGCCGACGTGATCGGGGTCCATCGGCTGGTAGAAAGACGGCCAGCCCGTGCCGCTGTCGAACTTATGCGCCTTGTCAAATACCGGCAGGCCACAGCCCACGCAGGTAAAGGTGCCGGGACCTTCGGGAAAATCTTCATGGGTTCCGGCCCGCTCGGTGCCGTGCTGGCGGGTGACCTTATAGGCCAGATCGGAAAGCTGGGCGCGCCATTCTGCATCGGTCTTGGTGATCTTATCCATTTCGTCCTTTCCGGCAGTGTCACACTGCCATTAGAAAATCATGCTAACAGACAGTCAGCGGCTCCCCTGTGATGTAGGATCCGTTAGGCTTCGAAAAAAGAGGCGGGAACTGGGGCGTGATGGTGCTGTTGAGCAAAGGCCGATACCGGGTGATCGAGGCGGAGACAGCCGATCAGATCGCGCATGCGATGGCGCTGCGACTGCGGATCTTTCCCGTGGATGCGGCCGGACCCGACCCCTACGACCAGCAATGCCGTCACATTCTGATCGAAGACATCGCTACGGGTGAGGTCGTGTGCACCTACCGTCTGCGAACCGTGCACACCGCCGGCGAAGTCGATGACACCTATTCTGCGCGCTATTACGGGCTCGGAGCCTTGCGGCGCTTCAACGCACCGATGGTCGAGCTTGGGCGCTTCTGTATCGATCCGGACCGGTGCGACGGCGATATTCTCCGGGTCGCATGGGGGGCGCTGACGCGGATCGTGGACCGTGACGGGGTCGGCATGTTGTTTGGTTGCGCGTCCTTCCAGGGAACGGACGCGGCCCAACATGCGGACGCCTTTGCCTTGCTGCACGCCCGCCATGAGGCGCCCGTGCGCTGGCGGCCCCGCGTCAAGGCGCCGCGAATCTTTCAACTGGCCAGCGCATTACGGGGGCCGCTCGATCCGCGGCGTGCCATGGCCGCCATGCCGCCGCTTCTGCGGACCTACCTGACCATGGGGGGCTGGGTGTCGGATCACGCGGTGGTGGACGAAGAGATGGGCACCATGCATGTCTTCACCGGCGTCGAGATCCGCGCGATCCCACCCGCACGTCAGCGGCTCCTGAGGGCCGTCGCCGTCTGATCTTGCCCCGGCGGGGGGCACGCGCTACTGCGCATTTCATGGCACGCGCACCTCTTCTCCAGCTCTCCGACATTTCTCTGACCTTTGGCGGCAATCCCGTGTTTGACGGGCTTGATCTGGTCATCCAGCCGGGCGACCGGGTGGCGCTGGTGGGGCGCAACGGCTCGGGTAAATCCACCCTGATGAAAGTCATGGGTGGGCTCGTTGAGGCGGACCGCGGCGCCCGCGTCCTGTCACCGGGCACCACCGTCGGCTATATGGAGCAGGAGCCGGAGATGGCGGGGTTCGCCACGCTGGGCGATTTCGCGGGCTCCGGTCTCGATTCGTCCGAGCGCTATAAGGTGGATATGGTCGCCGAGGGTTTGACCTTTGATCCGGATGCGGACCCTGCAACGGCATCTGGGGGTGAGCGGCGCCGGGCGGCGCTGGCGAAATTGCTGGCCGAGGATCCGGCGCTGATGTTGCTGGACGAGCCGACGAACCACCTCGACATCCGCGCGATTGCGTGGCTGGAGGAACAGCTCAAGGCCACGCGCTCGGCCTTTGTGCTGATTTCCCACGATCGCGCCTTTCTCCGCAACCTGACCCGCGCGACCCTTTGGGTGGATCGCGGCGCGGTGCGGCGTCAGGAAAAGGGATTTGAGCATTTCGAGGACTGGCGCGACAAGGTCTGGGAAGAAGAAGACCTCGCCCGGCATAAGCTGGACCGCAAGATCAAGTCCGAGGGACGCTGGGCCGTCGAGGGGATCTCGGCCCGCCGCAAGCGCAATCAGGGCCGGGTGCGCGCCTTGCAGGAGCTGCGCAAGACCCGCTCCGAGCAGATCCGCCGCCAGGGTACCGCGGCGCTGGAACTCGATGCGGGACCCCAGAGTGGCAAGAAGGTGATCGAGGCCGAAGGCATTGCCAAAACCTACGGTGACCGCCGGATCCTGCGTCCCTTTTCGATCAAGATCGGCCGGGGTGACAGGGTGGCGTTGGTTGGCCCGAACGGCGTGGGTAAGACGACGCTTCTGAAGACGCTCACCGGTGAGCTGACCCCTGACGAGGGCACGGTGAAGCTCGGCACCAATCTGGAGATCGCGGTCTTCGATCAATCCCGCGCCGCGCTGGATCCTGACATGAACCTTTGGGAGAGCCTGACCGGCAGCCCCGAGATGCGCGTCTCCGGCAACGCCGATCAGGTGATGGTCCGGGGCACTCCGCGCCATGTGGTGGGCTACCTCAAGGACTTCCTGTTCTCAGAAGCGCAGGCCCGTGCGCCGGTCCGGTCCCTGTCCGGTGGTGAGAAGGCACGTCTGCTCCTCGCCAAGCTGATGGCGCAGCCCTCGAACCTGCTGGTGCTCGACGAGCCGACCAACGATCTCGATATCGAAACGCTGGATCTGTTGCAGGATCTGCTGGGCGAATATGACGGCACGGTTCTGCTGGTCAGTCACGACCGGGATTTCCTCGACCGGGTGGCGACGCAGACTGTAGCCTTCGAGGGAGACGGGCGGGCGACCGTCTATGCGGGTGGCTGGTCCGATTATCAGGCCCAAAAGCCCAAAGAGGAAACGGCCGCCGGAGCAAGGCCCGGAAGCGCGAAGGCGAAATCCTCAGGATCTCCGGCGCGGGAGCAAGCACCGCAGACTGGCCTCAGCTTCACCGAGAGCCACCGGCTCAAAGCCTTGCCCGCCGAGATCGCGCGGGTGGAGGCGGAGATCGGTAAGCTGCATGAGCTGATGTCCGATCCCGAGCTCTACACCCGCGAACCGGTAAAATTCGCCAAGGCGACTGAAGCGTTGACCGAACGGCAGACCCGGCTCGAGGCTTTGGAGGAGGAGTGGCTGACGCTGGAGGAAAAGGCGGGAGGGTAATCGCGCACGCGGGGGACTTGCGCGCACGGCCTGTTCTTGCGACACCCCGCCCGCAACCCTTTGCAGCAGGACCCGAGATGACCCAGATCCGCCTGACCAACTCCGCCACGAGATCGAAGGAAGATTTCGTCCCGCTCGATCCGGAGCGGGTGCGGATGTATGTCTGCGGACCTACGGTCTATGACCGTGCGCATATGGGGAATGCGCGGTCGGCTGTGGTGTTTGATACGCTCTACCGGCTGTTGCGGCAGGTCTACGGGGCCAAACACGTCACCTATGTGCGCAACATCACCGACGTGGATGACAAGATCAACGCCCGTGCCGCCGAGAGCGGGCGGTCGATCAGCGACATCACCGCTGAGACCTCCGGCTGGTATTTCGACGATATGGGCGCGCTGGGTTGCCTGACGCCCGACGAAAACCCGCGCGCGACGGCCCATATCGGCGGCATGATCGAGATGATCTCCGACCTGATCGCCAAAGGTCACGCTTATGAAGCCGAGGGGCATGTTCTGTTCTCGGTTTCGAGCTACGAGGCTTATGGGGCTTTGTCGGGGCGGTCGGTCGATGACATGATCGCGGGCGCCCGGGTCGAGGTCGCGCCCTATAAGCGTGATCCGATGGATTTCGTCCTTTGGAAGCCCTCCGAGGCGGGCTTGCCCGGATGGGAGAGTCCGTGGGGTGTCGGGCGTCCGGGTTGGCATATCGAGTGCTCTGTGATGTCGGAAGCCTTCCTTGGTGAGACCTTTGATATCCATGGCGGCGGAGGGGATCTGCAATTCCCGCACCATGAAAACGAGATCGCCCAATCGGTCTGCGCCCATGGCGGCGCGCCGATGGCGCGCTACTGGCTGCATAACGAGATGTTGCAGGTCGAGGGGCGCAAGATGTCAAAATCCCTCGGCAATTTCTTTACAGTTCGAGACAAGCTCGACAGTGGCTTGCCAGGCGAGGTTATGCGCTTTGTGCTGCTCTCGGCCCATTACCGCAAGCCGATGGACTGGACAGAGCAAAAAGTTAAAGAAGCAACAGCGGTTCTTGATCGATGGTTTTTTGCTCTCAATGTGGCAAGCTTTTCCGAGAGCATGAAACAGGTCCTCATCAACGGGGGAGTTTGGCAGCCTGACGAGAAAGTCGTCGACTGCCTCGCGGACGATCTGAACCTACCCGGGGCGATAGCCCGTCTTCACGAGATTTTCAGACCGGGGCAAGCCGTCCAGATGGCGTCTTTCGCGGCCAGTCTTGAGTTGATCGGTTTGATCAATGACTGGGATACTTTTCACCACTTCCTGCGAGGCGGAGTGTCTCACACTGGGGAAGGGGATCGTCCCGGAGAAGTATTGGTGCAGGAACTCTTGCTCTATCGGGAAGATGCAAAGGCCCAGAGGAATTACGATCTTGCGGACCGCATCCGCGATTCGCTGATCAATGCTGGTGTGGTGGTCAAAGATTCTCGTGGCGGTTCTGGGTACGAACTCACCAGAGATTTCGACTCCTCAAAGTTACCGGGACCGGACAACTTTGACTGAACTTGGGAGGGGCGCCGCCCCGCTGCCCTGCCGGGCAGCCCCCGGGATATTTGAAGACAGGTGAAGGGGCCGTCATGGCAGAGCGTCTCTATCTCTACGACACGACCTTGCGCGATGGGCAGCAGACCCAGGGGGTGCAGTTCTCGGTGGCCGAGAAGCAGGCGCTGACGGTGATGCTGGACCGGCTGGGGATTGACTATATCGAGGGCGGCTGGCCCGGCGCGAACCCGACCGACAGCGCTTACTTCGAGGCGGTGGGCGAGACACGGGCCACGATGGCGGCGTTTGGCATGACCAAGCGGTCGGGGCGGTCGGCGCAGAACGATGATGTGCTGGCGGCAGTGCTGAACGCGGGGACCTCCGCGGTCTGTCTGGTTGGCAAGTCCCATGACTACCATGTGGAAGCGGCGCTTGGGATTTCACGCGAAGAGAATGTGGAGAATATACGCGCCTCCGTCGCCCATTGTGTGGCAGAGGGGCGGGAAGCTCTGTTCGATGCGGAGCACTTTTTTGACGGTTATTATTCCGATCCGGGTTATGCGCTGGAGTGCCTGAGGGCGGCCCATGAGGCGGGCGCGCGCTGGGTGGTTTTGTGCGACACCAATGGCGGGACCTTGCCTGCGGAAATCGGCCGGATTGTCTCGGAGGTGATTGCGGCAGGCATTCCCGGCGACCGGCTGGGCATTCATTGTCACGATGATGCCGGGATGGCGGTGGCGGGGTCTCTGGCCGCCGTCGAGGCGGGTGCGCGCCAGATTCAGGGGACGCTGAACGGGCTGGGCGAGCGCTGCGGTAACGCCAACCTGATTTCGCTGATCCCGACCTTGCTGCTGAAAGAGCCCTATGCCAGCCGGTTTGATACCGGGGTGACGGTGGAGGGAATGAAAGCGCTGACGCGGATTTCGCGCCAGCTTGATGACATCCTGAACCGGGTGCCGCGCAATAATGCGCCTTATGTGGGCGCGTCGGCCTTTGCCCATAAGGCGGGGCTGCACGCATCTGCGATCCTGAAGGATCCGTCGACCTACGAGCATGTGGATCCCTCGACGGTCGGCAATGCGCGGGTCATTCCCATGTCCAATCAGGCGGGCCAGTCGAACCTGCGGCAGCGGCTGTCGGAGATGGGGATTGGGGTGGAAAAGGCCGATCCGCGCCTGTCCCGGATCCTTGAGGAGATCAAGGATCGCGAGGATCGCGGCTACTCCTACGACACCGCGCAGGCCAGTTTCGAACTTGTGGCGCGACGCGAGCTGGGCTTGCTTCCCCAGTTCTTTGAGGTGAAGCGCTACCGGGTGACCGTCGAGCGTCGCAAGAATAAGTATAACCGCATGGTGTCGCTCTCCGAGGCTGTGGTGGTGGTGAAGATCGGCGAGGAAAAGCGCCTCTCCGTGTCCGAGAGCATGGATGAGACAGGCTCGGACCGGGGGCCGGTGAACGCGCTGGCGCGCGCGCTGGCGAAGGATCTCGGGCCCTATCAGGACGCTATCGACGACATGCATCTGGTGGATTTCAAGGTGCGCATCACCCAGGGCGGCACGGAGGCCGTGACCCGGGTTATCATCGACAGCGAGGATGGCGAAGGGCGGCGCTGGTCCACCGTGGGCGTGTCGGCGAATATCGTCGACGCGTCCTTCGAGGCGCTGATCGACGCGGTGACGTGGAAGCTGATGCGGGACGGGCAGGGGGCATGACGCTTCAGGCTTGTGCCGAGTTTGTCCGCAAGGGCGACCCGGATCGGTTCCGTGCTGTGATGGCTGCCCCACCGGCTGCCCGGGAAAAACTCTTTCCGATCTATGCCATGAATGTGGAGGTGTCGCGCGCGCCTTGGGTCACGCAGGAGCCGTTGATCGCCGAGATGCGGCTGCAGTGGTGGCGTGACGCACTGGATGAGATCGCCTCGGGCGGTCCTGTCCGGCGGCACGAGGTGGTGACGCCACTGACTGAGGTTCTTGACGCCGAGGGCGCGCGGCTGCTGGACGGCGTTGTAGTGGCGCGGCGCTGGGACATTGCGCGCGAGCCTTTTGTTGATACAGCGGCGCTGATCCGGCATCTGGAGGCCACGGCGGGCACGCTCATGTGGGTCGCGGGCCGGGCCTTGGGGTCCGATCAGGAAGCGCCGCTGCGCAAGATTGGTACAGCGGGGGGCGTCGCGAACTGGCTGGTCTCGGTTCCCTCTCTGAAAGCGCATGGGCTGCAACCACTGCCTGATGAGAGTGACTCCGGGATCGTTGCGCTGGCACGCGAAGGGCAAAAGCTGCTGAGCCGTGTCCGCGGACCGGGACGGATCGCCGCTCTGTCTGCATCGGAGGCGCAGCCGGTTCTGCAACGGGCCATTCGGGATCCGGGTCTGGTCGCAGGCGCCGCGCTGGAGAGACCCCAGGCTGTGCGTTCAGCGCGATTGTTGCGCCTGGCGATGATCGGACGCTGAGACTCGCGACGTTGATCCGGGACCCCATGTCCGATCACGGTTCGGGCGGTGTTCAGCGCGCGGTTGCGCTGACAGGTAGAACTCGGCGACATCCGAGCCTATCTGTTCGGAGCCAGACAGGAGGCGCGGGATGATTGGTGAGATGAAGGACGGGATCCTGACCGGGCTCGGGCGGGCAGGGCGGCGGCTGACGGGGGGCTTTGAGCCGACCCTCAGGCTCGGCGTCACGGGGCTCAGCCGCGCGGGCAAGACCGTCTTTATCACCTCGCTCGTCGCTAATTTGCTGGAGCGCGGGCGGATGCCGGGGATGCGCTCTGTCACGGACGGAGCGATCAAGGCCGTCTGGCTGCAACCTCAGCCGAGCGATACGCTGCCGCGCTTTGATTACGAGACCAATCTGGAGACCATGACCGGCCCGGCCCCCGACTGGCCCGACAGCACCCGCGCGGTGTCCGAGTTGCGCCTGTCCTTCAGGGTTGAGCCGGGTGGGCTGCTTGCGGGGGTGCGGGGGCCGAAGACCCTGCATCTGGATATCGTCGATTATCCCGGAGAATGGCTTCTCGATCTCTCGCTCTTGGAAAAGGAGTTCGACGACTGGTCCGCCGATGCGCTGGAACGTGCCTCCCGCCGCTCGGAGGCCACCGCGTTCCGGGAGGCGCTGGAGGGGGCCGACCCCGAGGCCCCCTTTGACATCCGGCAGGCGACGGCGCTGGCCGAGGGCTGGACGCAATATCTGCACGCGGCCAAAGCGGCGGGCTATTCCGACTGTTCGCCGGGGCGGTTCCTGCTGCCCGGGCCCATGGAGGGCTCGCCTGCGCTGACCTTCGCTCCATTGCCCCCCGGCGAGGCGCCGAAGGGCTCGCTGCGTGCCGAGTTTCGCCGCCGCTACGAGGCCTATAAGCGGGAGATCGTGCGACCGTTTTTCCGCGATCATTTCGCCCGGATCGACCGGCAGATCGTTCTGGTGGACGCGCTGGGGGCGATTCATGCGGGGCCGCAGGCGGTCGAGGATCTGCGTCGCGCCATGGCCGATGTGTTGGGCGCCTTCCGGCCCGGGCGCAACGCGTTCCTGACCGAAATCCTGCGGGGTAAGCGGGTGGAAAAGATTCTCTTTGCCGCGACGAAGGCCGATCATCTTCACCACACCCAGCACGGGCGGCTGACCCGGATCATGGAGGCGCTGGTCACCGACGCGAAAGCCCGCGCCGATTACGCGGGTGCCCAGACGGCGGCCATCGCCATGGCCTCGCTCCGCGCCACGACCGAGGACCAGATCGAGGTGAATGGCGAGATGGCGAATGTGGTGCGTGGCATCCTGCGGGACGGGCGGCGGGCGGCGTTTTCGCCCGGGGAGCTGCCCGAAGATCCCCGGCAGCTTCTGGCGCAGGGACGGCAGGGACAGGAGGACTGGCTCGGCGGAGATTACGAGGTCATGGACATCCTGCCTCAGCCCCTGACCCTCGCCCCGGGCGAAGGTCCGCCCCATATCCGCCTCGACCGCGCGGCGGAGTTTCTCATCGGCGACAAGCTTTGATCCGTCGCGACATCGGAAAGGACAGGCCATGAGCGAGCGCAGGGGACCGATCCTGATCGAAGACGAGGCTGTCGAGGCGCGGCCCTCGCCCGCAGAGGTGCCGCCAGTGACCGATGACGGCGAGATCCCGCAACCCGAGGCCATGCGCACCATCGCGGCCCTGACCGCTCGCAAGAGCTCTGCGTTGGGGCGCTGGTTCTGGCGGCTTCTGGGTGCGGTCGTGCTGTTCTTTTTGTCCGTCTCCACATGGGCGGCGATTGAGTCGATGCTGGCCCGCAGCGAGATCCTTGGGCTGATCGCCATGGGGCTTGTGGGCCTTTTTGCACTGGTGGTGCTGGCGGTGATCCTGCGCGAGCTGACGGCCTTGTCCCGGCTGAAGGCGGTGGCGGTGCTGCAAAAGGACGCCACGCAGGCGCTGGCCGATGAGGATCTTGCCTCCGCCCGCAAGGTGGCTGACGGGATGGAGCGGCTCTATCACGGGCGTCCTGAGCTGGATCTGCACCGCCAGAGCTTCGCCGATCGGCGAGAAGACCAGTTCGATGCCGATGCGCTGCTGGAGCTGGCCGAGACCGAACTGCTGGTACCGCTCGACGCGGCCGCGCGGATCGAGATCGAGGCCGCCGCCCGTCAGGTTGCAACGGTCACGGCGCTGGTGCCGCTGGCGCTGGCCGACGTGCTGGCGGCGCTCCTGTCCAACGTGCGGATGATCCGCCGCATTGCCGAGATCTATGGCGGGCGGGCCGGGACGCTGGGAGCGTGGCGGCTTCTGCGCGCGGTGTTTGGCCATCTGGTGGCCACGGGGGCCGTTGCGGTGGGCGACGATCTGCTGGGCTCGGTCGCGGGGGGCTCGGTCCTGTCGCGGGTCAGCCGCCGCTTTGGCGAGGGCATCGTGAATGGCGCGCTCACCGCCCGTGTCGGTGTCGCTGCCATGGAGGTCTGCCGTCCGCTGCCGTTCCGCCGGTCCACCCGTCCGCAGGTTCATGCGCTGGTCGCCCGCGCATTGGGCGGGTTGGTGCCGAAAATGGGCCGTGATGGGGACGCGAAAGACTGAATTTCGCCCCCTGCGGGTGGAACCCTGAGGCTTGCAGCGGCTTGGTGTGTCAGACCCCCGCTTTGCCAGATCTGGAGCCGCCCCCATGACCGCGCCAACAGACGCGACGACCTCGACCCCGGATGCCGAGACAGACGAGATCCGGCGGCTGCAACTGCTGGAACTCCGCCGCGTCAGGATCATACTGACGGTGATCGTGCTCGCGGGTCTCCCGGTCATCCTGTTCTTCGCCAAGGATCTGGTGATGCCCGTGATCCTTGGCCTCCTGATCGCGTTGACCTTCAGCCCGGTGGTGCGCTTTTTCGACCGGCTCGGGGTGCCGCCCGCCGCCACCGCCGTAGCTCTGATCGTCACCATGACCGTTTCCATGGGGATCGGGGTTTACGCCCTGAGCGCACCGGTGGCGGAGTGGGTCGACGACGCGCCCCGGATGGGCCGCGAAATCGAGCGAAAGCTCTCCGGCGTTATCGATTCGATTTCTCAGGTCAAAGAGGCGTCGGAACAGGTCGAGGAGATTACCGGGCAGGCCGACGACAAAGAGGTCGAGCGTGTCGCGGTGGAGACGCCCAGCATCCTGAACTCTGCGGCAAGCTATGCCGCGCGTACCATGACCACGATTGCCGTGGCGCTGGTGCTGGCGCTGTTCCTGCTGACCTCGCGCGACATGTTCTCGGCCAAGCTGGTGGAGTCGCTGCCCACGCTCTCGGATAAGAAGCGCGCGCTGAAGATTGTGAACGGGGTCGAACGCTCCATCTCGCGCTATCTGTTTACCATCACCCTGATCAACGCGGGGCTGGGTGTTGTGACCGGGCTGCTCATGTGGATGATTGGGATGCCAAACCCGGTGATCTGGGGGCTCGTGGCCTTTTCCTTCAACTACCTGCCAATCATCGGCGCCCTGGCCGGGGCGGCGCTGGTAGCGGGAGTGGCCGTGATCACCTACGATACACTTGGCCAGGCGATGCTCGCGCCGCTGCTCTACTGGGGTGCGACCGCCGTCGAAGGTCAGTTCGTCACGCCAACCATCGTCGGGCGCAGGCTGAAGCTGAATACCGTGTCGGTCTTCCTGACGGTGGTGTTCTGGGGCTGGATCTGGGGCATTGCGGGCGCGCTCCTCGCCGTGCCGTTCCTCGTCGGGATTAAGGTCATTTGCGACAACGTCCAGAGCCTCCGGGTCGTCGGCCACTTCCTCGGCTCGGCAGACACCGCGATACACGATCCGGACGCGCCACCTGCACGCAAAGCGGCGACCTGAGCGGCTTGTCGTCCGGCGCGCACTCTGGCAAAGGGAGCGCAAGATGGACCGGTTGCTCAGAGATCAGCGAATTACCGGCCCGGCGGACTGACCTTGTCCGCCGGGATTTTTTCGTGCGACCCCCCATGATTTCACTGTGAAACGGAACGCCTGACCCATGTGCGCCGAGACCCCCGACTACAAAGCCACGCTGAACCTCCCCGAAACCGATTTTCCCATGCGCGCGGGCCTGCCCAAGCGCGAGCCGGAATGGCTCTCCCGCTGGGAGAAAATCGGCATCTATGACCGCCTGCGCGACAAGGCTGCGGACGGGTCGCGTCAGCCCTTCACGCTCCATGACGGCCCTCCCTACGCCAACGGGCATCTCCATATCGGCCACGCGCTGAACAAGATCCTCAAGGATATGGTCGTGCGCTCCCAGCAGATGATGGGCCGCGATGCGCGCTACATCCCCGGCTGGGACTGCCACGGGCTGCCTATCGAGTGGAAGATCGAGGAGCAGTACCGCAAGAAGGGCCGCAACAAGGACGAGGTCGATGTGATCGACTTCCGTCAGGAATGCCGCAAATTTGCCGAAGGCTGGATTGATGTGCAGCGCAAGGAATTCAAGCGCCTCGGCATCACCGGCACCTGGGAGCGCCCCTATCTGACCATGGATTTCCACGCCGAAGCGGTGATCGCGGGCGAATTCCAGAAATTCCTGATGAACGGCGCGCTCTATCAGGGCTCAAAGCCCGTGATGTGGTCGCCGGTGGAGAAAACCGCTCTGGCCGAGGCCGAGGTCGAGTATCACGACCACAAGTCGCACACGATCTGGGTGCCATTTGAGATCGTGTCCGGCGGTGACGATCTGGGCGCGGCGCGGGTGGTGATCTGGACCACCACCCCCTGGACAATCCCCTCCAACAAGGCCGTCGCCTATGGTCCGGGCATTGCCTACGGTCTCTATGAGGTCACGGGCACGCCAGATGAGTCATGGGTGCAGGTGGGCGACCGCTACGTGCTGGCCGATGCGCTGGCTGAGCAGGTTTTGACGCAGGCACGGCTGGAAGCCGGGCAGTGGTCACGCGTTCGGAATGTCGCCGGAACGGAGCTGAGCCAGCTCACCCTCGCTCACCCGTTCCGCGGTCAGGACTGGGCCGAGGGCTTCTGGGATTACGATGTGCCGATGATCGACGGCGATCACGTCACCGACGACGCGGGCACGGGCTTTGTTCATACGGCACCGAGCCATGGTCAGGAGGATTACGAGTGCTTCGTGGCCCGCAACTGGCTCGACCGGATGACCCATAACGTGGGCGAAGAGTCCGAATTCCTGCCCCACGTGCCCCTTTTCGCAGGGCTGCGCGTGTTCGATCACAAGGGCAAGGAAGGCAAGGCCAACGCAGCCGTCATTGAAAAGCTCGTCGCCGCGAACGGACTCATCGCGCGCGGCCGTATGACCCATAGCTATCCTCACAGCTGGCGGTCGAAGGCCCCGGTGATCTACCGCAACACGCCCCAGTGGTTCGCGGCCATCGACCGCGAGATCGGCGGCGACGATACCTACGGCAAGACCATCCGCCAGCGCGCGCTGACCTCCATCGACGAGCTTGTGACCTGGACGCCCCAGACCGGACGCAACCGGCTCTATTCGATGATCGAGGCGCGCCCGGACTGGGTGCTGTCCCGCCAGCGCGCGTGGGGTGTGCCGCTGACCTGTTTCACGAAGAAAGGCGCGCTGCCCACCGACCCGGACTTCCTGCTCCGGGACGAGGCCGTGAACGCCCGCATCCTTGAGGCCTTCGAGACCGAAGGGGCGGACGCATGGTACAAGGACGGCGCCAAGGCGCGGTTCCTCGGCACCGACTACGACCCCGAAGAGTGGGAGCAGGTCTTCGACATTCTCGACGTGTGGTTTGACAGCGGCTCGACCCACGCCTTCGTGCTGCGTGACCGGGAGGACGGCTCCGAGGACGGGCTGGCGGATCTCTATCTGGAGGGCACCGACCAGCATCGCGGATGGTTCCACTCCTCCATGCTCCAGAGCTGCGGCACCCGGGGCCGTGCGCCCTATCGCGGTGTGCTGACCCACGGCTTCACGCTGGACGAGAAGGGCAACAAGATGTCCAAATCGCTCGGCAACACGGTCTCGCCCGAGGACGTGACGAAGCAATACGGCGCCGACATCCTGCGTCTTTGGGTGGCGCAGGCGGACTACACTGCCGACCTGCGGATCGGCCCGGAGATCCTCAAGGGCGTGGCCGACAGCTACCGGCGCTTGCGCAACACGCTGCGCTTCATCCTCGGCAATCTGCCCGCCGAGGTTCCGCAGGTGGACCCGTCGGACATGCCGGAGCTGGAGCGCTGGGTGCTGCACCGGCTGGCCGAACTCGACGAGACCGTGCGCAAAGGCTACGCGGCCTATGACTTCCAGGGGGTATTTCAGGCGGTCTTCACCTTCGCCACGGTGGACCTGTCCTCGGTCTATTTCGACATCCGCAAGGACGCGCTCTATTGCGACGGCCCCGACAGCCCGCGCCGCCGCTCGGCCGAAGCTGTGCTGGACCTGCTGTTCCACCGTCTGGTCACATGGCTGGCCCCGGTGCTGGTATTCACCATGGAGGACGTCTGGCTCGACCGGTTCCCCGGTGAGGACAGCTCGGTGCATTTGCAGGACATGCCGGATACGCCCCAGAGCTGGCGTGACGAAGCGCTGGCGGCGAAATGGGCACAAATCCGCAAGGTCCGTCGAGTCGTGACCGCCGCGCTGGAGGTCCAGCGCCGGGACAAGACCATCGGTGCCTCGCTGGAGGCCGCCCCGGTGGTCCACGTGGCCGATACCGACCTGGCTGCGGCGCTGGCCAGCGTGGACTTCGCAGATATCTGTATCACATCAGACTTGATCGTCAGCACTGATCCGGCTCCTGAGCACGCCTTCACCCTGCCCGAGACCGAGGGGGTGGCCGTCGTCTTCGCCAAGGCAGAGGGCGCCAAATGCCAGCGTTGCTGGAAAGTGCTACCGGATGTGGGGACCCACGGACATGATGCTGTCTGCGGGCGCTGCGACGACGCCCTGAGCTGAGCGCCAGAAATGTCGTAACGCGCCCCTTTGGGGCGCGTTTCCGTTTAAGAACAGCTTGCCAGCCGGCGCGGCGCCAGACACACTCCCGGTTCCAGTCCCCGCCGAGGTGCCCATGACCACGCTTCCCTCCGACCTGGCCTATGTGCCCTTCGTCTCCGTCGAAAACATGATGGCGCTCGTCCATCATCTGGGCGTCGAGCGTATGCTCTGCGAACTGGCCGACGTCATTGAGGAAGATTTCCGCCGCTGGGAGCTGTTTGATAAAACCCCCCGGGTCGCGTCCCATTCCGATGTGGGCGTGATCGAGCTGATGCCCACATCGGATGGCGACAAATACGGCTTCAAATACGTCAACGGTCACCCCAAAAATACGAAGGAGGGTCTTCAGACCGTCACCGCCTTCGGCGTGCTGGCGGAGGTTGATACGGGCTACCCGCTGCTCCTGACCGAGATGACGTTGCTGACCGCCTTGCGGACCGCTGCCACCTCTGCCATGGCCGCCCGGCATCTGATGCCCAAAGACGCGCGCACCATGGCGATGATCGGCAATGGCGCGCAAGCCGAGTTCCAGTGCCTCGCTTTCAAGGCCATTTGCGGTGTTGATACCGTCCGGCTCTACGACATCGACCCTGCCGCGACCGACAAAGCCGCACGCAATCTTGCCGGGCGGGGTCTCAGCGTCGTCTCCTGCCGTTCCGGCGAGGAGGCCATGGAGGGAGCCGGGATCATCACCACCTGCACGGCGGATAAGCAATATGCGACGATCCTGACCGACAACATGATCGGCTCAGGGGTTCACATCAACGCCATTGGCGGAGACTGCCCGGGCAAGACCGAACTGCACCGCGACATCCTTACCCGCTCCGACATCTTCGTGGAATACCCGCCCCAGACCCGGATCGAGGGCGAGATCCAGCAGCTTGACCCTGACCACGAGGTCACCGAGCTGTGGCAGGTCATCACCGGTCAGGTTCCGGGCCGGACGGGCGACCGTCAGATCACCCTGTTTGACTCGGTAGGCTTTGCCATCGAAGATTTCAGTGCACTGAAATATGTCCACCAGAAGGTTCGGGATACCGGGCACTATGTCATGCTCGACATGATCGCCGATCCTGACGACCCGCGCGATCTCTTTGGGATGCTTGCCCGGTCGCAATAACTCCGCGCGCCTTCAAATCGAGAAGGATGTTCCGCAGCCGCAGGAAGACGTAGCGTTCGGGTTGTCGATGGTGAAGCGTGCGCCGATCAACTCGTCGGAAAAGGTGATTGTCGCGCCGGAGAGGAAGGGCAGGGAGACCGGGTCCACCAGAACCTTTTCCCCGTCCTTTTCCAGCACAAGATCGTCCTCGGCGGGGGTGTCGAGGGTAATCTCATACTGAAATCCCGAACAACCGCCGCCTTCGACGGCCACGCGGAGGGCTTGGCCCTGAGCGGCGGCGCCGATCTCGGCGAGGCGTTCAAAGGCACGATCAGTGACGTTTGGAGGCAGGTTCATGGTTTGATCCGCATGTCTTCTCTCTGTCCGTCAGATATACGCACGCCGTGCCGCGACAACAAGAAGAGGCCCGCCCGTATGTCCGCCCCCTATGCCTCGCGCCCCGAAGACAGCCGTGGCCGTCTCCATGCGGAGGGTCTGTCGACCTTTCGCTCTTGCTATCAGCGCGACCGGGACCGGATCATCCATGCCAGCGCCTTTCGGCGGCTGAAGCACAAGACGCAGGTCTTCATCGAGCATGAGGGTGACTATTTCCGCACCCGGCTCACGCATTCCATCGAGGTGGCGCAGGTGGCGCGCACCATAGCGGGCACGCTGGGCCTGAACGTCGATCTGGCCGAGGCGGTGGCGCTGGCCCATGACCTCGGCCACCCGCCCTTTGGCCACACGGGCGAGGACGCGCTGGCCGAGCTGATGGCCCCTTATGGCGGGTTCGACCACAATGCCCAGGCGATCCGCATCGTAACCTCGCTGGAGCGACATTATGCCGAGTTTGACGGGCTGAACCTCACGTGGGAGACGCTGGAAGGCATCGCCAAGCATAACGGCCCGGTCTCCGAGCCGATCCCATACGCGCTGGCCGCCTATAACGACCGGCAGGATCTGGAACTTAGCACCCATGCCAGCGCCGAGGCGCAGGTGGCGGCGCTGGCCGATGACATCGCGTACAATCACCATGACCTCCATGACGGGCTCCGGGCGGAGTTGTTCTCAACCGATGAGCTGGCGGAGCTGCCCCTGCTCGACGCCTGCTTTGCCGAGGTGGACCGGGTGTTTCCCGGCCTGAACTATTACCGCCGCCGCCACGAGGCGCTGCGGCGCTTCTTCGGCTTGCTGGTCGAGGATGTGATTGATCAGGCCCATGCCCGCGTGGCGGAGATCGGTCCCCGCTCGGCCACGGATGTCCGTCTGGCGGGGCAGGCGATGATCCGCTTTTCGCCGGATGTCTGGGAACGGCTCAAAGTCATCCGCGCCTTCCTCTTCCGTCGCATGTACCGCGCCCCGAACGTGGTCGAGATGCGGGTCAAGGCGTCGCGGGTCATCCATGAGCTGTTCCCGCTGCTCATGGACCGGACCGACCTTCTGCCAAAGCAATGGCGCAAGGACGTGGAGGAGGCTGCGTCCGCGACCGACCTTGCGCGGATCGTGCTCGACTATATTGCGGGGATGACCGACCGCTTCGCCATCGCGACCCATGCGGATCTGATCGGTGGTGTGGACCTCTCGACCGGGTGAGTGGCGTCAGGGGCGGCGATAGATCCCTTCGGGCAGGTTCAGAGCGGCGGAGAGGTCCGCAAGCTGCTCCGCCGACAAAGTGACCCGCATCACGTCGCCCGAGCGCGGGTCAAGCTGTTCGATGGTCACGCAATCGTCAAAGGCATTCACCGTGATATCCTCCTGACGACTCGTAGCGGGGTCGTCGATCAGCGTGATCACGGTAGCGTCGAAATCGTGCTCGATAGTAAACATGGCGCCTCAACTGGTCTGCATTTTCTCCAGCCTAACCGCCTCTGCCGCCCCGTGAAAGGCTGGCACATGCGCTGCACTGCGGCTATGTTCGTGCGAAAGTTCTCGGGGAGGGGTCTATGCCTGCGTTACGTCTTGTTGCCTTGGTTCTGGCCGCCGGTGTTCTATCGGCCTGTGTCAGTGGTCCTGTCGTGACGGTCGATACGTCCGGCGCTCCCACCCGCACAGCGCCGGCGCCCGCGCCGAAACGCAGCGCCCCTCCGCAGGTGTCGCGCAGCGTTGAGGGGAAGGCGCGGCAGTTCACCAATGTGGTCAATAGGGTGATGCCTGTGGCCCGTGCCGCGTGCGAAGCCCGCACGGTCCGGACGCGCTGCGACTACAGGATCGTCGTTGATGACCGGAAGGGCGTGCCTGCCAACGCGTTCCAGACTCTGGGTAAAAACGGCCAGCCCATCGTGGGCTTTACCCTGCCGCTGATCATGGAAACCCGGAATGAGGACGAGCTGGCCTTCGTGCTCGCCCATGAGGCGGCCCATCATATCGAGGGTCACATCGCCCGTGGGCGCTCTTCGGCGCAGCTTGGGGCGATCCTCGCGGGGGCAGCGGCAGCCGCAGGCGGTGCCAGCGACCGGGTGATCCGCGATGTGCAGAATGCCGGCGCCTTCGTGGGATCTCGCACCTTCGCCAAATCCTTTGAGATCGAGGCAGATGCGCTGGGCACCGTGCTGGCCAAACGCGCGGGCTATGACCCGATCCGCGGGGCCGAGTTCTTCCGCCGGGTGCCCGATCCCGGCAACGTGTTCCTCGGCACTCACCCGCCCAACGCGGACCGCATCGCCACCGTGCGGCGCGTCGCAGCCGGGCTCTGACCTGGCGGCTCTCCGGGGCCCTTGCCCTTGACAGATCGCCGCGCATCGCCCATTTGCGGCGAGACGCTGCGCTGCCGCGTGAGCAAGCCGTGCCCCGTTTGAGAGGGCCATCAGCGCAAACCGACTTCAGTTCCCCATCACGCAGGGTTCCTGACGCAATGACCGGATGCAGCGGGAGACGCCCGCGCGTCCTGAGGTCCTGCGAACCCTATGGGCCTGCGCGATGCGGCCCGACTGCCACAGGGCGGGGGTGACCTCCGTCCGATCAAAGGACAACTATGTTTGATTTCGATATGCTGGGTCTGGCGCCCGAACTGCAACGGGCCGTGAAAGAGGCCGGGTTCACCGAGCCGACGCCGATCCAGAACCAGGCGATTCCGCCGGCGCTTGAGGGTCGTGACGTCATGGGCCTCGCCCAGACCGGCACCGGCAAGACGCTGGCCTTTGGCCTGCCGCTCATCGACCACCTGCTGGCCGAACCCGGCAAGCCGGATCCGAAAACCGCCAAGGCGCTGATCCTCGCCCCCACCCGCGAGCTGGTGAACCAGATCGCCGACAGCCTGCGCACCCTGACCAACGGCACGAAGCTGCGGGTTGCGACAGTCGTGGGCGGCCAGTCCATCAACCGCCAGATCACCTTTCTGGCCCGGGGCACCGACATTCTTGTGGCCACGCCCGGACGCTTGATCGACCTGATGGATCGCCGTGCGGTGAGCCTCGCGGAGGTCCGCCATCTGGTGCTGGACGAGGCCGACCAAATGCTGGATCTGGGCTTCATCCATGCCCTGCGCCGGATTGCTCCGCATCTGGGCACGCCGCGCCAGACCATGCTGTTCTCGGCCACCATGCCGAAGCAGATGGAGGAGATTTCCCGCACCTACCTGACCGATCCGCTGCGGATTCAGGTCTCGCCTCCGGGCAAGGCCGCGGACAAGATCACCCAGTCGGTGCATTTCCTCCCCAAGGCTGACAAGCCTGCCAAGCTGCGTGAGATCCTCTCGCGGGACATGGACGCGCTGACGCTGGTCTTTTCCCGCACGAAGCATGGCGCGGAAAAGCTGATGAAGGGGCTCGTGGCCGATGGCTTCAATGCCGCCTCGATTCACGGCAACAAGAGCCAGGGCCAGCGTGACCGCGCCATTAAGGCGTTCCGCGAAGGCACCATTAATGTCCTCGTGGCGACGGATGTGGCCGCGCGCGGTATCGACATCCCCGGCGTGGCCTATGTGATCAACTACGATCTGCCCGATGTGCCTGACAACTACGTGCACCGGATCGGCCGCACCGCCCGTGCGGGTCGGGAGGGCGAGGCCATCGCCTTCTGTGCGCCCGACGAATCCGATCTGCTCCGCCAGATCCAGAAGGTGATGAAGATGGAGGTCCCCGTGGCCTCCGGCAAAAGCACGCTGGACGATTACTCCGAGGCCAGCCGCCCCTCGCGCGGCTCCCGAGGTGGTCCCCGTCGTCGCGGCGGCGGCGGTGGTGCTGGCGGTCAGGGCAAGGGCGGCAAGCCGTCCTTCAAATCGCATGAGGGCGGCGGGCAAGGCGCCAAGCGGCCCCGGCGTCGGCGTCGCGCGGCCTGATCCGGGCACAATGAGAAATGCAGGCGCCCCCGGTGGCGCCTGTTTCCGTTACAGCCCTCGGGTTCAGGCGGCTTTGCGCGACACCCGGGCCAGGGCGAACAGGGCCGTCGCCACGGTGATGATCGACGGGCCCGCCGGGGTGTCGAGCCCGTAGGACAGTCCCAGCCCCCCCAGCACCGCCGCCGCACCCAGAGCGAGCGCCATGATCGCCATCGTCTCCGGCGACCGGCTGAGGTGTCTGGCCGTGGCGGCGGGCAGGATCAGCAGGGCCGAGACGAGGAGTGCGCCGACGATCTTCAGCGCCAGCGCGACGGTCAGAGCGAGCAGTACCGTCAGGATCACCGATTCCCGGTCCGGATCGATGCCGGAGGCGCGGGCGAGATCGGGGCCGAGGCTCGCGGTCAGCAATCGGTCCCATCGCCAGCGCAGCACTCCGGCGACCAGCGCCCCGCCGCCCCAGATCAGCACCAGATCGCTCCAGCGCACGGTGAGGATGTCGCCCAGCAGCAGCGCTTCCATGTCCACCCGGACGTTGGGCAATAGCGCCACTGCCACCAGACCTGTCGCCAGTGCCCCGTGGCTGAGCACCCCGAGGCTCGTATCCGCGCTGTCGCCTGCCCGCATCAGCCGCAGCACTGCGAGGCCGAACAGGAGCGCCACCACCAGCACACCCGCCATGATTGGCGCCTGGACCGCCAGCGCCAGTGCCACGCCGAGGATTGCGGCGTGGGACAGGGCGTCGCCGAAATAGGCCATGCGCCGCCAGATGACGAAGCAGCCAAGCGGCGCTGTGGCCAGCACCAGACCGAGCCCGCCCAGGCCCGCGCGCATGAGAAACCCGTCAATCATGGCTGTGACTATGCCCGTGATGCTCGTGATCGTGGTCGTGGCGGTAAAGCGCCAGCGCGCCGCCAGTGCCATGGCCGAACAGCGCCCGGTATTCCGGCGCCGAGGCGACGCTGGCGGGCGTGCCGTGGCAGCAGACATGGCCGTTAAGGCAGATCACCCTATCCGAGGCCGCCATGACCACATGCAGGTCGTGACTGACCATGAGGACTGCGCAGCCGCGCTTGTCCCGGACCATTTCGATGCGCCGGTAGAACCCCGCTTCGCCCTGCTGGTCGAGTCCGGTCGTGGGTTCGTCGAGGATCAGCAGATCCGGCTCGCTCAGGAGGGCGCGGGCCAGAAGCGCCCGTTGCATCTGCCCGCCCGACAGCGCTGAGAGCTGGCGGTCGCCGATATCTGGCAGACCCGCAAGCTTCAGCGCGCCGGCGATTTTCTTCGGGCTGTGACGATGGGGTAGGGCGAGGAAGCGCGCCACGGTCAGCGGCAGCGACCCGTCCAGCGGCAGCTTCTGCGGCACATAGCCGATGGTGAGACCGGGCCGGGTCGTGATCGTGCCGCCGGAGACCGGCATGGCCCCGAGGATCGTCCGCATCAGGGTCGTCTTGCCCGAGCCGTTCGGGCCGACAATGGTGACGATTTCGCCGGGGTCGATGGAGAGGCTGATGCGGTCGAGGATCAGCGATCCGCCCGCACGCACCGTCACATCCGACAGGGTCAGGAGGTTCATTCCGCGCAGGCCTCGCAGAGACCGACCGCTTCGACCACCGTTCGCTCGATCCGAAACCCCTGCGTTTGGGCGGCCGCGTCGAGACGGCGCGGCGTGATGTCCGGGGCTTCGGACACCCGGTCACAGGCGCGGCAGATCAGGAAGGCGGGGACGTGGCTGTCCCCCTGACAGGAGCAGGCCACGTAGGCGTTGAGCTTCTCCAGCCGGTGCACCAGCCCGCGCTCCACGAGGAAATCGAGAGCGCGATAGATCGCAGGGGGCTGCTTCGGCTCGCCCGATTCCGCGAACTGATTCAGGATGTCATAGGCGCCGAGCGATTTCGGCTGTTTCAAAAGCACCTCTAGTACCTTGCGCCGGATCGGCGTCAGCCGGGCGCCCTCGGCGGCGCAGAGCGCTTCGGCCTGAGACAGGGCATCGCGGCGACAGGCGGCATGGTCATGGGGGACGAAGCTGGGGCAGGACATAGATGCTTGATATGTTATATCATAACATTTAACAAGCGCCCCATGCTCAGACATACCCTAATCCTGCCCCTCCTTCTCGCCACGCCCGCCGCTGCGGAGATGGTCATCGCCACCGATCTGCCCCTGACCGCAGGGCTGGTCTCGGCCGTGACCGGAGATCTGGCGACCGTCACGCCTGTGTTTGATGCGCAAACCGATCCCCACGGGGCGGCACTGCGCCCCGGTCAGGCGCGCGACCTGTCCCGCGCGGATCTGGTGGTGATCATCGGGGGCGGGCTTATGCCCGGGGTCGAATCGGGGCTGGACGCGCTGGCGGAGGGACGGATCCTGAGCCTTGCGGGCGAGGTGGAGCACCATGACGAGGATCACCACGACAACCACGGGGCGCTGCATCCATGGCTCGACCCGGAGGTGGTGCGGGGCTGGGTTGAGACCCTCGCAGCGGAGATGAGTACCCGCGATGAGATCAACGGCCCGACTTATGCAGCTAATGCCGAGGCTGCGCGCGACGAGATTGCCGAGGTCGCAGACGCCGTTGAGGTTGCCGTCGGGGGGCTGTACCCCGCCGGGATGCTCGCCGTGCATGACGCCTGGGGAGCGGCTGTCGAAGCCTTTGGCCTGCCGGTTGTCGCGACGATCTCCGATAGCGAAGCCCACAGCCCCAGTGTCCGTCGCCTCAGCGAGATCGAGGCGACCCTGCGCGCGGGCGACGTCGCCTGCATCCTCGCTGCGCCCGGCGATGATCGGGGGCAGGCCGACCGGCTCTCGGAGGAGTTCAGCCTGCCCATTGTCACCGTGCCCCTGACGGGCGTGTCTGGCGAGGGTGTCGCAGTCTATACCGGCCTGCTCGAAGCGCTGGGCGCTGCGGCGGCAGAGTGCGCGGCGGGCTGATCAGCCGCCGTTCCGCCTCTCGAACCGGGGCAGCATGGCGGAGAAATCCCGCCCCTTGCCGTCCTCTTCGTCTACGAAGGTCCGATAGAGTTCAAACGCCGCGCGGCCCATGGGCGTGTCGGCGGTGACGCTGTCGGCGGCTTCCATGGCGAGCCCCAGATCTTTGAGCATCAGCTCGGCGGCAAAGCCCGGCGCGTAGCCGTTATCGGCGGGACTTGCCGGGCCGATACCGGGGGCGGGGCAGTAGCTGTTCACCGACCACGACGCGCCTGACGATGTTGAGACTACATCAAACAAGGCTTGCCGGTCGAGCCCCAGCCGGTCGGCCAGGGCGAAGGCTTCGCAGGTCACGATCATCGTCGCGCCGAGGATCATGTTGTTACAGATCTTTGCGGCCTGCCCGTTGCCGGAGGGTCCGCAATGGACCGCCTTTTGCCCCATGATGTCAAAGAGCGGTTTGGCGCGGGCAAACGCTTCTTCCGTCCCGCCCACCATGAAGGTCAGCGTCCCCCCCTGCGCGCCGCCGATGCCGCCCGAGACGGGCGCGTCCAGCGCACCGAGCCCCGCTTTGGCGGCGTCTTCGGCCACCGCGCGGGCGCTCTCCACATCGACGGTTGAGCAGTCGAGCAGCACGGCGCCGTCGGGCATGGCGGGGATGACCTCTTCCGCCACGATCCGCAGGATCTTGCCATTGGGGAGCATGGTGATCACGACCTCGGCCCCAGCGGCCGCCGCCGAGGCCGACCCGGCCAGCGGGAACGGTGCCTCGACCTGAGCCGTGTCGAACCCGGTCACCTCGTGACCGGCGTCGTGCAGATTGCGGGCCATGGGCAGGCCCATATTTCCAAGGCCGATAAATCCGATCTTCATGTGAGGTCTCCTCCGTCCGGCGGCTGGAAAAAGCGGTCGATCTCCGCCTCAGTTATCTGGTCAAACCCTGTGTGTCGCCAGCAGGGCTGACGATCCTTGTCGATGACCTGCGCGCGGATGCCCTCAATCAGGTCGCCTTCGTCGATCAGGCGGTGGGTGCAGCGATATTCGAGCGTGACCGCCTCGCGCAGGGTGGCGACCTGCCGGACCTCGCGGATCAGGCGCAGGCTAATGGCGCCCGAGAGGGGCGAGATGCGCGACAACGCCTTCCGCGCGGCCTCGGCCAGGGGGTCTGTTTCGCGGTCCAGACGTTCGTTAAGTTCGGTCATCGTCCGTGCTGAGAAGACCCGGTCAATCATCGCGGCCCCGTCAGCCAGCGGCTTTGCTCCCGGATCGCGGGCGAATCTCCGGGCGATCTCGATCTGTCCCTCGGACACGAGCGCCTCGGTCAGGGCGGGCCAATCGTCGCGAGGGATGAAGAGATCGGCAAAGCCCGCATGGATCGCCTCGGCAGCATCCATGCGGTGGCCGGTGATCCCGAGATACTCCCCCCGCCGCCCCGGCGCGCGGGACAGGATGAAGGACCCGCCCGCGTCGGGCACCAGCCCGATGCCACATTCGGGCATGGCGATGCGGGTGCTCTCATCGGCGATCCGGAGCTGCGCGTGACATCCGACGCCCACGCCGCCGCCCATGGTAAAGCCATGCAGCAGGGTGACGACCGGTTTCGCGCTCGTGGCCAGTGCCACATTCAATCGGTATTCGTCGCGCCAGAACTGGCGGGTTGGCGCGTAGTTCCCTGCTACCCCCTCCGCATGGATGCGGGTGATGTCGCCTCCGGCGCAAAAGGCCTTGTCCCCCTCGGCATCGATCAGGATCAGCGCCACGCGGTTGTCGCTCTGCCAGCGGTCGAGGGTCGCGTGGATCTCCAGCGCCATCTCGTGGCTCAGCGCGTTGAGCGCCTTGGGACGGGTCAGGGTGATGCGCCCGGCGCGGCCCTCAATTCGGATCGACAGGTCACTCATGAGGACAAGAGCGCCCGGGCGGTGATCAGGCGCATGATCTCGTTCGTTCCTTCGAGGATCTGGTGCACGCGCAAATCGCGGACGATTTTCTCGATGCCATAATCTGCGAGATAGCCATAGCCCCCGTGGAGTTGCAGGCACTGGTCGGCGACCTTCGATCCGGCCTCGGTGACGAATTTCTTGGCCATGGCAGCGTGTTTGGTGGCGTCCGGGTGGGCCTGATCCACCATCCACGCGGCCTGCCTCAGAAAGGTTCGGGCGGCCTGCAATTCGATCTCCATCTCTGCGAGGCGGAAGGTCAGCGCCTGAAACTCCGTCAGCGGCTGCCCGAAAGCGTGGCGCTCCTTCATATAGGCGATGGTCATCTCCAGTGCGGACTGCGCGGCGCCGAGCGAGCAGGCGGCGATGTTCAGCCGCCCGCCATCGAGCCCGGCCATCGCGTAGCGGAATCCTTGGCCTTCTTCGCCCAGCAGGTAGCCAGCCGGGATCTCCGCGCCGTCGAGCTGCACCTGCCGCGTGGGCTGGGATTTCCAGCCCATCTTGTCCTCCAGCCCGCCGAAGGACAGCCCCTCCGTCCCCGCATCGACGATCAGCGCGGAGACGCCGCGCGGGCCAGCCTCGCCGGTGCGGGCCATGACGATATAGGCGTCGGAATAGCCGCCCCCGGAGATAAAGGCCTTGGTCCCCGTCAGGCTGTAGCCCGTTCCGGTCCGCTCTGCCCGGGTCTTCAATGCGGCGGCGTCGGAGCCGGAGCCGGGCTCGGTCAGGCAGTAGGAGTAGACGGTCTCCATGCCGCAGGCGGGGACGAGGCGCGCGGCTTGCATCTCGTCCGAGCCATAGCGCGCGAGCATCGTGGCGCACATATTGTGGATCGACAGGAACGCTGCGACGCTGGCGCAGGAGCGCGACAGGGCCTCGAAGATCAGCGTCGAATCGAGCCGTGACAGACCCGTGCCGCCGAGATCTTCCGGGACGTTCAGCCCGCCGAATCCGAGCGCGGCCGCCTTGGCCCAGAGAGAGCGGGGGATGGTGCCCTCGGCCTCCCATTGCCGGGCATGGGGGGCGATGTGGTCCTCGCCAAAGGCCCGCGCCATGTCTGCGATGGCCTGCTGTTCTTCGGTCAGGGCAAAATCCATGGGTCTGCTCCTCAGGCGTCGTCGGGCAGGAACTGGTCGGCCAGATCCGCAGCCACCGCGCGCATGGCGTCCTCACTGCTGGCGCCGCCGGCCAGAGCCTCCTCACGGATGCGTCGCTGACGATCAGCGGATGTGCCGTTGGCGATGATGTCGTGCAGGACACCCAGCGCTTCGGTGGAGCCCAGCGCCTCGGCATCCTCGGCGATGAGGCCGGTCCATTCCCGCACCAGCTCGGCCATTGGCACAATCTCGCCGCGACCGAAATCGACGAGACCTTCGTTGATCCCATAACGCCTTGCCCGCCAGCGGTTTTCCTGGATCATCACGTTGTCATAGATCCGCCAGCGCTGGTTTGACTGCTTCAGCCGCCAGAGCATCCGCAATGTTGCCTGAATGGCCGCAGCCAGCGCCACCGTATGATCCACTTGGGTGCAGGCATCGCAGATTCTGGTCTCCAGCGTTGGAAAGCGGTCCGACGGGCGCAGATCCCACCAGATAAACGTGCCGTCCTTGAGCGAGCCGGTCTTCACCAGCAGATCCACCATGCGCCGGTATTCGGACCACGACCCGAACCGCGCGGGCAGGCCCGTGCGCGGCAGGTTATCGAACACCCCGAGCCGGTAGGAGGCGAGCCCCGTCTCGCGCCCTTGCCAAAAGGGCGACGAGGTGGACAGCGCCAGCAGATGCGGCAGGAAGTAGGAGAGCTGCGCCATCAGGTCGATGCGGTCATCTTCGCCCGGGATGCCCACATGCACATGCATCCCGCAAATCAGCATACGGTCGCTGACCCCGCCGAGATCGCGGTGCAACTGGTCATAACGATCCTTCGGACTGCGATGTTGTTTCGCCCATTCAGCAAAGGGATGACAGGCGGCGGCGATAGGGCGGAGCCCGTGCTTTGCGGCCGTGTCGGAGATCGTCCGGCGCAGATGCAGGAGTTCGGCGCGGGCCTCAGTCACATTAGCGCAGACCTTCGTGCCGATCTCGATCTGGCAGCGGAGAAATTCGGGCGAGACCTGATCTCCAATGATCCCGCGGCAGTCGTCGATCATCTCGTCGGGTGTGTCGGCCAGCTCCAGAGTCTCTGCGTTGACGAGCAGATATTCCTCTTCGATCCCGATTGAGAACATATCATCAGCCATATGGCTCTATCCTCGCATGATCCCTTTGTCGGGTATCATTGCGGCAGATCGCGGGCTTGCCAAGAGAGGATGCCTGGGGGCGCGTCGTTTGCAGCCTCTAGCTGTGCGGGACCGCGGCACGCAGCACGTCCTCTAGTCGGGCCATGAGCTGCCATGTATCGAGCTGTTCGACCGCTCTTGCCCGGGCGGCCTGTCCCATCTGCGCGGTATCGTCGGAGAGGGCTTTGGCGATGCGATCCCGAAACCCGTCAGCGTCATGTTCCTCGACGAGGTAGCCGGTCTCGTCCTCGATCACAGCTTCAGGGATCCCGGCGTGGCGGGTGGAGACCACGACACATCCGGTGGCCATGGCTTCCTGAATGGCGCTGGGCAGGCCCTCGGTGTCGCCATTGGCCGCAGTGACGGAGTGTTGCAGGAATAGCTCGGCCCCGGCCAGCGCGGCGCGGACCTCGTCATGGGGCAGGGCGCCGGGCAGGGTGATCCGGTCGGCTGCTCCGAGTTCCCTGGCCAGCGCCTCTAGCTCCGGCAGGAGCGGCCCATCCCCGACCATCGTCAGATGCGCGTCGGGACGGTCTCGGGTGGCTTCGGCAAAGGCGCGAAGAGTCAGGAGCGGGGCCTTCTTCTCCACCATCCTTCCCACGGCGACGCAATGGCCCGGGCGTTTCTCGCCGGGCAGGAAGCGCGCCGTATCGACGCCCGAGGGCAGGACATGGGTGTTCGCGTGGGTGAGGCCCGACGCGGCGAGGTTGTCCACGAGGAACTGGCTCACCGCAATGATCCCGGAGAGTCGGGGCAGCATTGTCGCGTAGCCACGCACGCGGGCCGGGCGTCTGAGTGCTGTGCTCGCGTCCTTGCCCCGAAAATAGGTGAACACCGGCAGCCCCATTTCCACAGGCACATCGTAAAAGGCCAGCGTATCGGTGCCGAACTCGCCCAGAACCACATCGGGGCGATGCTCCTTGAGAAAGGTTCGCAGCGCTTGCCGCCGCGCGCCGAAAGTGATCCGCGAAGTGCCATGGCGCCACGCATTCCATCCCATCACCACCGGCGCGCGCAGGCTGTCGGTCAGCGGCATCGCGACGTGACGCCGGTCAAAGACCGGCTTGCCATAAGGGGATGTCTTCGTCCGGCCAGTACAAGCGAGGATTGTGTTGCCGTCGAACAGCCGCTCGATGTGGCGATTCACGAAGGTCTGACCCGGAACCGGGTGGCGACCAAGGATCAGGGCGGCTTTCACGGAATATGTCCTTTCGAGGGCCAACGGCGTTTCCTTCCGTCTAGCCCAGCGTGGGTCGTGGAGACAATTCCTAGTACCGCCGCGTCCGCCGCGCGGGTTGGGACGAAATTTCGAAGGTGCCATCCTGCAAAAAGTTGAGAGTCTGCTCAATGACGCGGGGGTTGTACATCATGAAGGTGTGGGTCACGGGCAACGTGAGATGCTGCTTCATGCCACCTACCTTGGTGGAGGCGATCGACACAGCCCCATCGTCGGGCCCCGGGATCAGAGAGGAGCCCAGTGGGTTCACCGAACGGTTCCCGGCGATGATCCCAAGTTCAAAGGTGACCGGGGGCAGGCGCGCTGGCAAATCGTCGGGCCCTGTTCCGAGCTCGAGCCCTGCGGGTCCAAAAATCTGCTGGAACGTTGCGAGATTGGCAAGGTCATCAACGATTTCACTGCCATGATTGGGTGGTGCCAGCATGACCACGCGGCCCAAGCGGGGCAGAGGATTCTCCGATAGCCAGTGCCGCAGGAGGATGCCGCCCATGGAATGAGTGACGACATCGATTCGCGCCCGTGCCGGGCATTGGGCGATGAGAGGCGGGAGGGTCTGACGGCTCAGCTCGGCGACGGGGGCGGAGGTCGAGGGATACTGCGCACGGACCACAGTATAACCCTTCTCATCCAGCGCGTCGGCCAGTTGCGACAGGGAGGCCGGACCGCGCGCCAGACCGTGGATGAGAATCACACAGGCCGGGGCGAAATGCATCGCCCCGGCTGGAGTGCCCAGCAGAAGAGCCAGCAGGGCGAGCAGCCCCCGGAGACGCCATCGCGCGCCATGACCCGGTGATTTGCCTGTCCTGCTGTATCTCATGCCTTAGTCCATAGGTTTGAAGTTAAACTCCGCCTGATCTTTAATGCCGGAGAACCAGCGGGCGGTGACGGTCTTTGTCTTCGTGTAGAACCGGAAGGCGTCGGGGCCGAACTGATTCAGATCGCCGAAGCTCGATTTTTTCCAGCCGCCAAAGGTGTGGTAGCTGAGCGGCACCGGGATCGGGAAGTTGATCCCCACCATGCCCACATTCACCCGATGGGCGAAATCACGCGCCGTGTCGCCATCGGCGGTGAAGATGGCGGTGCCGTTGCCATATTCGTGGCTCATCACCAGATCGAGCGCCTCGTCATAGCTCTCGGCGCGGACCTGGCTCAGCACCGGGCCAAAGATCTCTTCGCGATAGATTCGCATATCGCGGGTCACATTGTCAAAGAGGCTCGGGCCCATGAAGAACCCGTTCTCATAGCCCTGCATGGAGAACCCGCGCCCGTCCACGACCAGCTTGGCTCCTTCTTCGACGCCGCTGTCTATGAGGCCGGAGACCCGCTGATGGGCCTCGGCGGTGACCAGTGGGCCAAAATCCACATCATCGCCTGCGGTATAGGGGCCGACCTTCAGTTTTTCGATCCGGGGCAGGAGCTTATCCACCAGCCGGTCGGCGGTTTCCTGACCCACGGGAACGGCCACGGAAATCGCCATGCAGCGCTCGCCTGCCGCGCCGTAGCCCGCGCCCACCAGCGCGTCAGCGGCCTTGTCCAGATCCGCGTCGGGCATGATGATCATATGGTTCTTGGCGCCGCCGAAGCACTGGGCGCGTTTCCCGTTCGAGCAGGCCCGGCCGTAGATATACTGGGCAATCGGGGTCGAGCCGACGAAGCCCACGGCCTGCACTGTCTCGTTGTCGAGGATCGCGTCCACCGCTTCCTTATCGCCATGGACCACCTGCAACAGCCCGTTGGGCAGGCCCGCCTCTTGGATGATCTCGGCCAGCATATTGGCAGTGGTGGGCGTACGCTCTGAGGGCTTGAGAATCATCGCGTTCCCACAGGCCAGCGCGGGGGCCATTTTCCACAGGGGGATCATGGCCGGGAAGTTGAACGGCGTGATTCCCGCGACGACGCCCAGCGGCTGGCGCATGGAATAAAGGTCGATGCCGGGGCCGCCGTCATTGGTGTATTCGCCCTTCAGCATATGGGGGGCGCCCATGCAGACCTCGACCACTTCGAGGCCGCGCTGCACATCGCCACGCGCATCGGGAATGGTCTTGCCATGCTCGCGGCTGATGGCCTCGGCGAGGTCGTCCATGCGCTCGTTCAGGAGCTGGCCAAACTTCATCATCACCCGGGCGCGACGCTGGGGGTTGGTGGCGGCCCAGGCGGGCTGGGCCGCGGCGGCGCGGGCGATGGCGTCGTTCACCTCGTCGGTGGAGGCCAGCGGCACCCGCGCCTGCACCTCACCCGTGGCCGGGTTGAACACGTCGGAATGTCGGCCCGAGCGGCCTTCGACGGCAGCGCCGTCGATCCAGTGGGAAATCGTCTGCATGGTGGGTCCTCCTCGAACGTGGTTTGGCGCATGATACCTTGCGAATTTACCAGAAGAAGCGCCATGATCCCAAAGTAACTTTGCAAAATTGCAGGTACAGGCATGGATTGGGATGATGTGCGGCTGTTTCTGGGGGTGGCGCGGGGCGGGGGGCTCAGCGGTGCGGCGCGGGCGCTGAGGCGCGACCCGGCCACGCTGGGCCGTCGCATCGCCCGGCTCGAATCGGATCTCGGCGTCACGCTCTTTGTGAAGGGTCCCGGCGGCTACCGCCTGACCGAAGAAGGCTCACGCCTCATGGTCCATGCCGAAGAGGCCGAGGCTGCGATTCGGAGCGCCGAGGATGAGGTGCGGGGCGGGCTATCCGGGGCGATCCGCATCGGCGCGCCGGATGGCTGCGCCACCTATCTGTTGCCCCCGGTCACGGCCGCGCTGACCGCTGAGAACCCCGATTTGCAGATCGAAATCGTCGCCTTGCCGCGGGTCTTCGATCTCAACCGGCGCGAGGTGGATATGGCTATCGCGGTCTCGCGGCCCTCCTCCGGGCGGCTCACGGTGCAGAGGATCGCGGATTACCATCTTAGCCTCGCTGCGCATGTCGACTACCTTGCGCGCCATCCCATCGCCGGGCCCGGTGACCTCGAACGGGCCCGGATCATCGGCTACGTGCCCGACATGATCTTTGACCGTGAGCTTGATTATCTGGGCGAGGTGGGTCTGACCCGCGTGGATCTGGCGTCCTCTTCGGTGACCGTGCAGGCCGCCTGGATTGCGCGTGGTTCCGGGCTGGGGATCGTCCATGATTTTATGCTGGGGCACATGACGGGTGTGCGGCGGGTGCTGCCCGATGAGATCCGGCTGACGCGCAGCTACTGGCTCTTGCGTCCACAGGGGGATGCGCGGGCTCCGGGGCTGGATCGATTTGCCGCAGAACTGGTCGCTGGAGTGCGTGAGGAGATCCTTCGCGCCGAAGGGAGCGCTTGACAGAGTGTCACACACGCGCCCAACCTGAGAAAAACCAGAGGGAGCTTCCAGATGCGCATTTCCAAAGTGCTTCAGACCAAGGGCAAAGACGTCGTTCAGATCGGCCCGAATGCCAGTGTGCGTGAAGCCGCCGGAATCTTGTCCGAAAAGCGCATCGGCGCGATCATCGTCGCCGATGGAGGCGCGCCGTTGGGGATCCTGTCCGAACGGGATGTGGTCAGCTGGCTCGGGCGCGAGGGGGCAGGGTGTCTGGAGCGCAAGGTGAATGAACTGATGACCGCCAAGCTCACGACCTGCGGCCCGGAGGATACGCTCCTCGATGTGCTGGAGAAGATGACTGATGGCCGGTTTCGGCACATGCCGGTTATGGAAGGCGACACGATGGTCGGGCTCGTCTCCATCGGCGATGTGGTCAAGGCGCGCCTGTCCCAGCTCGCCATGGAGCGCGATGCGCTCGAAGATATGGTCAAAGGCTACTGAACCAGATCTTGACCCTCAGGGTACAGCATGATGACACGTCCCGGCACGATAAAGGGAGATCCTATGCGGACTGCACTCTATCCGGGGACGTTCGATCCTGTGACCCGCGGCCATCTGGACATCATACGTCGCGCCACGGTGCTGGCTGACGAGCTGGTCATCGGCGTGGCGATCAATCGCGACAAGGGGCCTTTGTTCTCCCTCGAGGAACGGGTGGCGATGATCGAATCGGAGACCCGTTCCATTTCGGAAGAAACGGAATGTCCGATCCGCGTGCACCCGTTCGACAACCTTTTGATCGATTGCGCGCGCGACGCAGGGGCGCAGATCATCGTCCGTGGTCTGCGGGCTGTCGCTGATTTCGAGTACGAATATCAGATGGTTGGCATGAATCGTGTGCTCGATGATACGATCGAAACCGTTTTCCTGATGGCCGAAGCCGAGCATCAGGCCATCGCGTCAAGGCTGGTTAAGGAAATCGCCCGGCTCGGGGGGGATGTCACGTCATTTGTGCCCAAGCGGGTCGAGGCGGCCCTGAGGGCGAAATTCAGCGGCTGATATGGCAGCGATCCGGCGCGGGCCTCGGCCTCGCGCCGACCCTCTGCTCGGGGTCATTTTTCTGACGTTTCGATCCGGATACCGGCCTCCAGCGTCCGATGGACCGGGCATTTATTCGCGATCCGCATAAGTGCTGCGCGCTGTTCAGTTGTCAGCGCGCCTTCAAGCAGGACGTCGCGTCCCAGGTGTTCGGTTCTTTCGCCGCTGTCCGGATCGCTTGATTTACTGTGACGCACATCCACGGTGACCCGGTCGAGCGGAAGCTGCTTTCGCTCGGCATACATACGCAGGGTAATCGAGGTGCAGGCCCCAAGCCCTGCGGAGAGCAACTGATAGGGCGTCATCCCGCGATCGGTGCCGCCCAGCGAAAGGGGTTCGTCGGCGGTCAGTTGGTGCGTGCCTGCGAGAACCTCCTGCCGGTATCCTGCCACCTCGCGCACGCGGACCACCCCGTCCGGGGCTTCGGAGGCGGTCTGTTTGGGCGGGTCCAGATAGCGTGAGGCCCAGGCGGCGATCACGTTGGCCGCATATTCCGCATCGGCAGGATTGCTCAGCAGATGGTCGGCACTGTCGAGGGTGACGAAGCTCTTGGGGTGCTTTGCGGCGGCGAAGATCCGCGTCGCATTGTCGATCCCAACCACCTGATCCTGCGGGGCGTGCAAAACGAGGAGTGCCCGCTTGAGCCGGGACAGGGGTTCGGCCAGCTCGGCGCTGTCCACATCCTCCACGAAGTCCCGGCCGATCTTCACCGGGCGTCCACCGAGGTCAACTTCGGCCCAGCCCTCTCCCTCGATTTTTGCCAACGCCCAAGCAAAGTTTTCCGTCACATGGCCGGGCTCGAAGGGCGTGCCAATGGTGACGACGGCCCGGACCGAAGGCAGGTGCTCCGCCGCGCGCAGAACTGCCGCGCCGCCCAGCGAATGGCCGATCAAGAGCGAGGGCGACGCCAGCGCGTCCGTCAGGGCTTCGGCTGCGGCGATCAGGTCCGTTACATTGGACGCCAGCGTCGTCTCTTCGAACGCGCCCCCCGACTGGCCGAGCCCGGTGAAGTCAAAGCGCAGCACGGCAATGCCCTGCGCCGCCAGCCCCGCCGAGACCCGCTTTGCCGCGACGATATCCTTTCCGCAGGTGAAACAGTGGGCGAAGACCGCCGTCGCGCGCGCGGGCCCTTTGGGTCGTTCGATCCGACCTTCGAGTGTAATCCCGTCCGGCGCTTTGATCTGCAAACGTTGGGTGGCCATGGCCCGCTCCTGTCTTTCGCGTTCCGCCTCTTGCATCCCTGCCGTGTTGCGGGCAAAGAGCGCCCACGGTCGGGCGGTTAGCTCAGTTGGTAGAGCGCCTCGTTTACACCGAGGATGTCGGGGGTTCGAGTCCCTCACCGCCCACCATTGCATCAAAAGCGACGTTAATTTGTTGGATAATGTTTCCGGCGAAACCGGACTGTGGGACACATCGGCGGTGCCGGTCTGTCTTTAAGAGCGCCTGAATGAACGCTCCGGCGAGTGCAAGGCGTTCCGCTCCATTTGTGTTGACCTGGTTCCCTGACCGGTCCGCGCTTTGAGGTTAGTCCGTTCTTCAACTGAGGAGACAGACGATGAAGAGAAGCCGTTTCAGCGAAGAGAAGATCATCGGCATACTGAAAGAGCATCAGGCAGGCGCGACGGCGGCTGATCTGGGCCGCTGGCACGGGATCAGCGATGCGACCTCCTACAAGTGGTGTTTCAAGTATGGCGGCATGGAGGTAGCCGATGCCAAGCGGCAGAAGGCGCTGAAGGCTGAGAACGCGAAACTCAAGAAGCTGCTGGCGGAGCAGATGATGGACGTGGCGACGCTGAAGGAGATGCTCGGGAAAACCTTCTGAGGCCTGGTTCGGGGAGAAAAGCCGTGGACTGGGCTATAAAAGAGATGAGCTGTTCGCAGCGGCGGGCCTGTGCGTTGTCCGGGATCGATCCGCGCGCGTACCGGCGCCGCTCGAAGGGTCCGGCTGACACGGAGCTGCGGGCCAGGATGAAGGAGCTGGCCTCGGAGCGACGGCGGTTCGGCTACCGGCGGCTGCACATCCTGCTGAAGCGGGAGGGCTGGGACGTGAACTGGAAGAAGCTCTACCGGCTCTACCGCGAAGAAGGGTTAACCATCCGTAAACGGGGCGGACGCAAGCGCGCGATCGGAACCAGGGCGCCGATGGCGATCCCGCAAGGGCCGAACCCCAGCGCTGGTCGCTGGACTTCGTGTCGGATGCGCTCGCCGATGGCCGCCGGTTCCGCCTTCTCTGCGTGATCGCCGACTTCAGCC
>NZ_VFSV01000180.1 GCF_007004065.1 Palleronia caenipelagi
AGAGGAGGGATCATCCGCCCATGTGGGCCTGTGGGACCAACGGATCTTTTTTCATCTTTTCAGGGTCCGGGGATCGACAGAACACCCGCATCCGGTGTGAAGCAAATCATGAACAGAATAGCAGGAAACCCGCCATGTTCGAGATCAAAGATACCGCCGCTGGCCTGACCGTGACGATGATCCGGGAGCACGAACCCCGGAACCCATGCATGGCATACGAAAACCTCTTCCAGATCGTGACGTGGATCCCAGACCTGCGCGAGGCGCAGATCCTGATCGAACAATGGAGGAAACACTACAACAGGAAACGACCACACAGCGCATTAGGCTTGTCTTATGACTTCCCTCGGCTCCTTTGCGATAAGGGAGCCGCTTCCCGGCTCCCCAAACATGCCGGGAAGCGGCGGGGGACGGATCGGGAATGGGTCGGCCGTTCTGGGCCGTGCGGTAGTGTGATCGCCCCCGTCTTTTCTCATGACCTGAACGGATAGCAGGGCTTTGGGCCTGCATGACAAGCAGAGGTAAGGAAAAGACAGATGCAGGATATCATCGGTATCGATATCTCGAAAGACCAGCTGGACACATACCGTCTCTCGGATCGCCAGCACGCGGTCTTTGATAATGA
>NZ_VFSV01000181.1 GCF_007004065.1 Palleronia caenipelagi
GGCGGGACCGGACTCTTCGATGATACGCTCTATGGCGGTCTCGGGAACGACTCGCTCTTTGGCGATGGCGGATGGGATACCCTCTACGGTGGCGTTGGCAACGACGCGCTTGATGGGTGGACCGGTAGTGATCTGCTTTTCGGCGAGAGCGGTGATGACAGTATCGCGGATACGGGCGGCAGCCTCTCCGCGGATACGATTTATGGCGGTTTCGGGAATGACACCGTCGCTGGCGGTCGGGCCGATGACACCGTTCTGGGCGATGATGGCAATGACAGCGTTCTCGGTGAGAGCGGCGACGACTCGGTGCGCGGCGGGTCTGGCAACGATACCGTTTACGGAGGCTCGGGCAACGACGAGGTTTTCGGCGATTTCGGCGATGACACTCTCTATGGGGGCTCCGGTGACGACACTGTCACGGGAGACCCGGGCAATGACTCGGTGTTTGGCGAACTCGGCGATGACTCTCTGCGAGGCGGGGACGGGAGCGACACCCTGTATGGGGGGGCCGGGAGCGATACGCTCAAGGGCGATGACGGCGATGACACCGTCTCTGGCGGTTCTGGCGACGACGACGTCTCGGGCGGGGTTGGCAATGACTCGGTGTTTGGCGAACTCGGG
>NZ_VFSV01000182.1 GCF_007004065.1 Palleronia caenipelagi
GATGGAAGCGAAACACCGCCAGAAGGCCGATGCCGCCGAGCTGGAGCGGCTGCGCAAGGAGAACAAGCGGCTGGCAGAGGAGAACGAGATCTTGCAAATGGGTGAGCAGGCGAACGCCACCGGTCCGAGTGCGCCCGCGAACGCTTTTTTCGCATCTCGGGCGGTGAAACCACGATGAATAAGCGCGCTTTCATCCCTGCCCGCAAAGCTCAGTTCGACTGACCGTGTCCCCAGTGGGGCCGCGTCAGCGGGAGAACGCGGTTTCGACACTCTGCCGGCTCGTACGCTTGTCGCGCAGCTGGCTCTATGGATACCATGCCAGCCAGGCGGCCCGCGATGACCGCCGCGAGCGGCGCTCTGCACGGGACGACGTGCTTCTGGCAAAAATTATGCGGGTCTTCAAAGCCAGCAAACACCGCTACGGGTCCAAGCGTATCCACCGGGATCTGTGCGCTGAGGGGGAGCACGTCCCGGAGCGGCGCGTGGCCAGAATAATGCGCGAAAGCAGGATCTCAGCCGGCCAGCGCAAGCCACGCAAGCCGGTGACCACGAACAGCAATCATAAGCTGACGCCGTCGCCCAACCTGCTGCTGGAGGCATTTCACTGCACCACCCCGAAC
>NZ_VFSV01000183.1 GCF_007004065.1 Palleronia caenipelagi
CTCGAACGCTCCCGGCGCAAGTAATACCGGCGAAGGTGCTCTTCGATCACCGCTTCGACCTTGCCGGATATCAAGGTCGTACCGGCCGGACGGCCCCGTTTTCGCGGAGCCAGCGCGCTGCTGCGCCCACCCTCTTCCGCCAGCCGCTTTATCCAACGCCAGACCGTCGCCCTGCTGACACCAAGCTCCCAAACGGCGTCATTGATGCCACTTTCCAGACTGCCAGCCCCATTGAGATATGCCTGAACAAGCGGACGTAGCACGGCGGCCCTGCGCGACTCTTCAGCACCAACTGCAACGGAGGCTTCGCCATCATCAGAGGTGGTCCTTGAAATTCGACCAGTTTGCCGCCGTGCTAAGCTATAGCATTGGTTTCATTTCAGGCGGCAACCTTCAGGTCCGGAGATTGCTTGTCATAGGCCTCGTCCGGCGTCATGATCCCATGTGATGAGTGCGGGCGTCTTTTGTTGTAGTAGCTGATCCAGTCACCGATCCCGTCCCGGGCTTCGGAACCTGTTTCGAAGGCGTTCAAGTAGACGCATTCGTATTTGAGGGATCGCCAGAGCCGCTCGATCATCCGGTTGTCGATCCAGCGGCCCCGGCCATCCATCGAGA
>NZ_VFSV01000184.1 GCF_007004065.1 Palleronia caenipelagi
CAGGTCATCGCTGAAAGGCGTGCAGTTCCTTTTTCATTTCGGTTTTGTCCCAAGTGCTCTAGTTGTTCAGTCCCGGCATTTGGTGGATCGGATTTAGGATGAATCGATCTGGCTCTGAAGTCCAGATCTTGCAGATGTATTCGTAAGGCGTCAGCCCGCTGAGGGTCTTGAGCCTGCGGGCGAAGTTGTAGGCTGCCATGAAGTCGGCAAGGTGTGTTCGCAACTGGTCGTGATTTTCGTAGTGGAAGCGTTTGACCGTCGCCTCCTTGATGGTTCGGTTCATTCGTTCGACCTGGCCATTGGTCCACGGATGGTTCGGCTTAGTGAGCCGATGTTCGATCTCATTTTCCTCACAGATCATGTCGAACCGCATCTGCCGTGAATATGCTGTGTTCCGGTTGCGGGGCTGCTCGGCGACCTGGATGCCGTTGTCAGTGAGGATCGTGTGGATGCGATAGGGGACGGTATTGAGCAGGTGTTCGAGGAACTCCCATGCGGTCTTACGATCTGCCTTGTCCACGAGTTGGGTGACTGCGAATTTGCTGGTTCGGTCAATACCCACGAAGAGGTAGAGCTTGCCCTCCGCCGTCTGAACCTCGGCGATGTCGATAT
>NZ_VFSV01000185.1 GCF_007004065.1 Palleronia caenipelagi
GGCCTTGTTGCACAAATCGAGTGAGGGATTCACTGGGTGAATCGAGCGTGATAGCTGGAAGGTATGAGCAGTTGGGCCCCTACGAAGGACAAGACCACGAACTGGTCGGCTTACAATGAAGCACTGTGCCAGCGCGGATCGCTGACGATCTGGTTCGATCCCGACATGATGTGGAAGCTGCCGCCCAGCGGGAAGCGTGGGCGGCAGCCGAGTTTCAGCGATGAAGCTATCCAGACGTGCCTGACAATGAAGGGTGAAGGGCGCTCGGAAAACAGTCCGGTGGACTGTTTTCAGCCCTGAACGGGCGGAGCACCGGGCAAGTTTGGCATGGTCGCCATTGGGAGCGCCATTGGTCCGAGCGACAATGGCGACGAGACAAACGACCGGGTTCGTTCAGAGCCTCCTGCGGCTGGTTGGGTTGGATTGGCGAGTGCCGGACTTCAGCACCCTGTGCCGCCGCCAAAAGACGCTGAATGTGGCGATCCCGTATCGCGGCGGCACGGGCCCGCTAAACCTGCTGATCGACAGCACCGGCATCAAGGCCGAAGGCGAAGGTGAGTGGAACGCCCGCAAGCACGGCGGAGCCAAACGGCGCATCTGGCGCAAGGTGC
>NZ_VFSV01000186.1 GCF_007004065.1 Palleronia caenipelagi
TATTCGGCAGAGTTCAAGGCGAAGGTGGCTTTGGAAGCCATCCGCGAGGAGCTGACGACGGCCGAGCTGGCCAAGAAGTATGACATCCACCCTACCATGATCAGCGGCTGGAAACGGACCGCGATTGAGAACATGGCACAGGCCTTCACCGGCCAGGCGACCGCGGAGCCGACGATATCGGCGGCAGAGGTCGGAAAGCTGCACGTCAAAATCGGGCAGCTGGTCGTGGAACGGGATTTTTTGTTGGAAGCCTCCAGTCTCATCCCCGGCACTGGAGGCAAAAAGCGGTGAAGAAAGACCATCCCGATCTTAGCGTCCGGCGGCAATGCAGCCTGCTGTCACTGGCACGCTCAACCCTCTACTACCAGCCGCGTGGGGAAAGCCCCGAGAACCTGAAGTTCATGGAAATCATCGATCGTCAGTTCCTCGAGACGCCATGGTATGGCTCACGCCAGATGGTCCGGCACTTGGCTCGCGAGGGACATAAATGCGGCCGACATCGTGTGCGGCGGCTGATGCAGCTCATGCGGTTGGTGCCTATCTACCAGGAACCGAAGACCAGCAAGAAGCACCCGGAGCACAAGATATATCCATATCTTCTGAAGGACTT
>NZ_VFSV01000187.1 GCF_007004065.1 Palleronia caenipelagi
AGCCAAGCTTGCGGAAATAGGCGCGCAGCTCGTTGGGGGTGTCGCGGCGGGCGCGGAAGTCATAATGCACCGGCTGCTGGATGCCGGTCACCGGGCCACCCAGATACCAGTCGCCCGCGGTGTTGTGCAGGTAGTTCACGGCCGGGTGGGCCGAATCGTCGGCGCCAAAGACCTTCTCGGCCTCGCGCGCCTTGTTCGGCTTCCACTTGTCGGTGACGGTCATGGTGGCGAGGATCACGCCTTCCTGATCGCGCAGAGCGATGTCCTGCCCGATTTCGACGGAAGCGGCGAAGTCTTCCTTCACGTCCAGAGTGATCGGGATCGGCCAGAGGGTACCGTCCGCCGTGCGCATGTTTTCGACGACGCCGTCATAATCGGCCTCGGAGAGAAAGCCCTTCAGCGGGTTGAAACCGCCATTCATCAACAGCTCCAGATCGCAGATCTGGCGCGGGTTCAGGTCATGGGACACCAGATCGGCGGCCTCAACCTTCAGCTTCTGCGCGCTGTCATACGACACGTAAAGTTCGGGAATGGGGGTCAGGTTCGGTGTCATGATCGTGCCTTGTCTTTGGAGGTTGTTTTCAGCTGACGGACCCCATGCCGCGAAA
>NZ_VFSV01000188.1 GCF_007004065.1 Palleronia caenipelagi
GGTTGGGCGACGGCGTCAGCTTATGATTGCTGTTCGTGGTCACCGGCTTGCGCGGCTTTCTCAGGCGGGCTGAGATCCTGCTTTCGCGCATTATTCTGGCCACGCGCCGCTCCGGGACGTGCTCCCCCTCAGCGCACAGATCCCGGTGGATACGCTTGGACCCGTAGCGGTGTTTGCTGGCTTTGAAGACCCGCATAATTTTTGCCAGAAGCACGTCGTCCCGTGCAGAGCGCCGCTCGCGGCGGTCATCGCGGGCCGCCTGGCTGGCATGGTATCCATAGAGCCAGCTGCGCGACAAGCGTACGAGCCGGCAGAGTGTCGAAACCGCGTTCTCCCGCTTACGCGGCCCCACTGGGGACACGGTCAGTCGAACTGAGCTTTGCGGGCAGGGATGAAAGCGCGCTTATTCATCGTGGTTTCACCGCCCGAGATGCGAAAAAAGCGTTCGCGGGCGCACTCGGACCGGTGGCGTTCGCCTGCTCACCCATTTGCAAGATCTCGTTCTCCTCTGCCAGCCGCTTGTTCTCCTTGCGCAGCCGCTCCAGCTCGGCGGCATCGGCCTTCTGGCGGTGTTTCGCTTCCATCGAGCCGAAGGCCTCGATCTCCA
>NZ_VFSV01000189.1 GCF_007004065.1 Palleronia caenipelagi
CCCGGACTTCCAATGTTTCCTCGTCGATACCGATGTGCACCTTGCGCCAGATGCGCCGTTTGGCTCCGCCGTGCTTGCGGGCGTTCCACTCACCTTCGCCTTCGGCCTTGATGCCGGTGCTGTCGATCAGCAGGTTTAGCGGGCCCGTGCCGCCGCGATACGGGATCGCCACATTCAGCGTCTTTTGGCGGCGGCACAGGGTGCTGAAGTCCGGCACTCGCCAATCCAACCCAACCAGCCGCAGGAGGCTCTGAACGAACCCGGTCGTTTGTCTCGTCGCCATTGTCGCTCGGACCAATAGCGCTCCCAATGGCGACCATGCCAAACTTGCCCGGGGCTCCGCCCGTTCAGGGCTGAAAACAGTCCACCGGACTGTTTTCCGAGCGCCCTTCACCCTTCATTGTCAGGCACGTCTGGATAGCTTCATCGCTGAAACTCGGCTGCCGCCCACGCTTCCCGCTGGGCGGCAGCTTCCACATCATGTCGGGATCGAACCAGATCGTCAGCGATCCGCGCTGGCACAGTGCTTCATTGTAAGCCGACCAGTTCGTGGTCTTGTCCTTCGTAGGGGCCCAACTGCTCATACCTTCCAGCTATCACGCTGG
>NZ_VFSV01000019.1 GCF_007004065.1 Palleronia caenipelagi
TGGATGGCCGGGGCCGCTGGATCGACAACCGGATGATCGAGCGGCTCTGGCGATCCCTCAAATACGAATGCGTCTACTTGAACGCCTTCGAAACAGGTTCCGAAGCCCGGGACGGGATCGGTGACTGGATCAGCTACTACAACAAAAGACGCCCGCACTCATCACATGGGATCATGACGCCGGACGAGGCCTATGACAGGCAATCTCCGGACCTGAAGGTTGCCGCCTGAAATGAAACCAATGCTATAGCTTAGCACGGCGGCAAACTGGTCGAATTTCAAGGACCACCTCTAATCGAGTGAGGGATTCACTGCGTGAATCCAGCGTGATAGCTGGAAGGTATGAGCAGTTGGGCCCCTACGAAGGACAAGACCACGAACTGGTCGGCTTACAATGAAGCACTGTGCCAGCGCGGATCGCTGACGATCTGGTTCGATCCCGACATGATGTGGAAGCTGCCGCCCAGCGGGAAGCGTGKGCGGCAGCCGAGTTTCAGCGATGAAGCTATCCAGACGTGCCTGACAATGAAGGGTGAAGGGCGCTCGGAAAACAGTCCGGTGGACTGTTTTCAGCCCTGAACGGGCGGAGCACCGGGCAAGTTTGGCATGGTCGCCATTGGGAGCGCCATTGGTCCGAGCGACAATGGCGACGAGACAAACGACCGGGTTCGTTCAGAGCCTCCTGCGGCTGGTTGGGTTGGATTGGCGAGTGCCGGACTTCAGCACCCTGTGCCGCCGCCAAAAGACGCTGAATGTGGCRATCCCGTATCGCGGCGGCACGGGCCCGCTAAACCTGCTGATCGACAGCACCGGCATCAAGGCCGAAGGCGAAGGTGAGTGGAACGCCCGCAAGCACGGCGGAGCCAAACGGCGCATCTGGCGCAAGGTGCACATCGGTATCGACGAGGAAACATTGGAMGTCCGGGCCGTCGAAGTCACCGGCAGCAACATTGGCGATGCGCCCATCCTGCCAGATCTCCTGGRCCAAATCCCGTCTGACGAAGAGATCGGTTCCGTGACGGCAGATGGCGCCTACGACACACGCAAGTGCCACGAGGCAATCGCTGCCCGTTGTGCCGCTGCGATCATCCCGCCCCGCAAGAACGCCAAGCCCTGGAAACCAACGAGCCCCGGAGCCATCGCCCGCAATGAGGCACTGCGCGCGTCCAAATATTTGGGTCGTGCCATCTGGCGACGATGGTCTGGCTACCACCGCCGGAGCCGGGTCGAGAGCAAGATGAACTGCATCAAGCTGCCCGGCCAATCCCTTATGACCCGAGACTTCGACCGCCAGGTCGCCGAGCTGCAAGTTCGTATCGCCGTGCTGAACGCCTACACCGCGCTCGGCGCACCCATTACTGTGGCCGTAGGATAGGTCCGTCCGGGGAAAGGGGAACCGCGCTCAGATCCCGATTTGTGCAACAGCGCCCTCGCGAGGCAAAAGTCCTGACCGAGCAATGGCGTGTTCACTGCAACACGGTCAGGCCGCGCAGCGCTCTGGGGTATAGGCCACCTGCGCCGGGAAGCACCGTACCAATGGACCAGAGCCCCACGATGCACCAACAATCAACTTGGACCACTCGACGGGGGCTGGGCCAGTAGAAACTGTGCCTCCCTCCAAATCCAGCGTTAGGTGGGGGCGTTGGGGCAACGCATCGGCGAGTTGTAAGACCTCCCGCTACGCCAATTCCTCCGCCCGGATTGCGCCCGGATACAGGCAAGCCGTCCGGTGGTCTCCGTATCCTGCCTCCGGCACCGTCTGCCCGCACTGGGCCTGCGCCCGGGGGCAACGGGTGCGGAAGACGCAGCCGGAAGGCGGCGCCATGGGGGACGGGAGATCGCCGGTCAGCGGAATGATCTTCTTGGTCCGCTCCACCTCAGGATCAGCGATGGGCACGGCGGAGAGCAGCGCCTGCGTGTAAGGGTGCTGGGGTGCGGCGTAGAGCTCACGCTTTGGCGCGCGCTCCATCATCCGGCCCAGATAAAGCACCATCACGTTGTCCGAGATGTGTTTGACCACACTCAGATCGTGGGCGATGAAGATCATCGCCAGCCCCATCTCGCTTTGAAGTTCCATCAGAAGGTCCACCACCTGCGCCTGAATCGATACGTCGAGGGCGGAGACGGGCTCGTCGCAAATCAGCAGCTTCGGCTCCACAACCAGCGCGCGGGCGATGCCGATCCGTTGGCACTGACCGCCGGAAAACTCGTGCGGATACCGGTTAATCATCTGCGGCAGAAGACCCACCCGCTCCATCATCGCCGCAACGCGGGCCGCGCGATCTTTCGCAGAAAGATCGGGGCGGTGGGTTTTCAGCGGCTCAGCAATGATCTGTCCCAGCGTCATGCGCGGGTTCAGGGACGCAAGCGGATCCTGAAACACCATCTGGATCTCGGAGCGGTAGCGTTTCATCTCCGCCGCCGAAATCGCCAGCAAGTCTTTCTCACCCCGCCACATGACCTGCCCGGTGGCCGGCACCATACGGATCAAACCGCGCGCGAGGGTCGATTTGCCACAGCCCGATTCGCCCACGATTCCGAGGGTCTCCCCGGGCTCCAGATCGAAGCTCACGCCATTCACAGCATGGAGCAGTCGCGGTTTGGTCCAGGGCATATCCCCCGCTCGGGTGATGCCGAAGGTCACATGAAGGTCACGGACAGACAGAAGCGGGCTCATGCGGCGACCCTCCCCGGTTCCACATGGCAGGCGCGCGCCCGTCCGGGGGCAAAGGGCTCGAGAGGCGGCATGGTCGCGCAGGCCTCGCTGGCGTAGGCGCAGCGTGGCCGGAACGGACAGCCCTTGGGCGGGTTCGCCATGTTGGGCGGCGCGCCGGGGATGGCCTTCATGGTCACCTCCTCCTCGTCAAGTCGGGGCACGGCTGCCAGCAGACCGCGCGTGTAGGGATGGGCGGGCTCGGCAAAGAGTGGCACCGTGGGCCCCTCCTCCATCACCTGCCCGCCATACATGACCAGCACGCGCTCGCAGAATCCCGCGACCACGCCGAGGTCATGGGTGATCAGGATCGTAGCCATGCCGAACTCCTGTTGCAGATCCCGCAGCAGGTCCATGATTTGCGCCTGAACGGTCACATCGAGCGCCGTGGTGGGCTCGTCCGCGATCAGCAGATCGGGCTGGCACAGGAGCGACATGGCAATCATCACCCGCTGCCGCATCCCGCCCGAAAACTCGTGGGGATAGAGGCGGACACGTTCCTTTGCCGACGGAATCCGCACCGCGTCGAGCATCCGCACCGACTCGGCCACCGCCTCGCGCTTCGACAGGCCCTTATGCAGGGTCAGCACCTCGGCCATTTGGTCGGAGATCCGCATATACGGGTTGAGCGACGTCATCGGATCCTGAAAGATCATCGCGATCTTCTCGGCCCGGAGGCGGTTCAGGGCGTCCGTCGGAGCACCGAGGATCTCCTGTCCGTCGAATGTCACCGAGCCGCTGGTCCGCCCGTTTCGCGCGAGCAGGCCCAGAATCGCAAAGGCGGTCTGGCTCTTGCCGGAACCGCTCTCGCCCACGATGCCCAGCGTCTCGCCCCGCTTGACCGACAGGGACAGCCCGCTCACGGCGTGCACGGGACCATCGTCGGTGTCGAAGGTGACGGAAAGATTGTTGATATCGAGCAGTGCCATATCAGCGGTCCTTCGGATCAAGGGCATCGCGCAGGCCATCGCCCACGAAGAAAAAGCCGAACAGGGTCAGGATGAAGAACAGGAGCGGAAAGGCGAGCTGCCATGTGGTCCCGTAATTCAGCGTATCCGCCCCTTCGGAAATCAGCGCGCCGAGGGAGGTCAGTGGCTCCTGCACCCCGAGCCCGAGGAAAGAGATAAAGCTCTCCGTCAGGATCATCAGCGGCACCAAGAGCGTGGCATAGACCGCGATTACCCCCAAGAGGTTCGGAATGATGTGACGGGCGATGATCACCGGCGCCGGCACACCCGTGGCGCGGGCCGCCTCGACAAATTCCCGCCCCTTCAGAGACAGCGTCTGGCCGCGCACGATCCGCGACATATCCATCCAGGAAATCATGCCCACGCCCACGAACAGCATCCCGATGGAGCGGCCATACATCACGAGCAGCAAAATCAGGATGAACATGTAGGGCACCGCCATAAAGATATCGACGAAGCGCATCATCAGCGTGTCGACACGTCCGCCCACATAGCCCGCCGTCGCACCGTAAGTGGTGCCGACGATCACGGCGATCAGCGCACCGATGATGCCGACAGCGAGACTGATCTGCGTCCCCTGCACCGTCCGCGCATAGAGGTCGCGCCCCAGATCGTCGGTGCCGAAATAGTGGCCGTTCGACAAAGTCGGCCCGCCCAGCTCAGCCACCTGCCCCATCACCATGAAGTCCAGCTCTTCGTTGGACCATTGGGCGAGAACGTTGCCGAACAGGGCAAAAGCGGTGACGAAGACGAGAATGGCCAAACCCAGCATGGCGGCCTTGTTTCGAAAGAAGCGGCGCCGGGCATCGGCCCAGGGGGAGCGCCCTTTCTGCGGCACGGCCGCGGCGGCGGTGTCGTCGGAGATCAGGCTCATGTCAGTACCGGATTTTCGGGTCGATCCACGCATAGGCCAGATCGACGATAAGGTTGAACAGGATGGTCAGCGCCCCCAGGAGGATCGTCACCCCCATCATCACCGCGTAATCGCGGTTCAGGGCCGCATCCACGAAGGCTTTGCCGATGCCACCGGTGGAGAAATACACGTCCACGACCACGGAGCCGGTGATCATCGCCACGAAAGCCGGGCCGAGATAGGAGATGACCGGCAGCATAGCGGGCTTCAACGCATGACGCAGGATAATGCGGCGCTCGGGCAGCCCTTTGGCGCGGGCGGTGCGGATATGGTTCATCGTCAGCACTTCGAGCATGGACGAGCGCGTAATTCGCGCAATGGAGGCCATGAAAGAGGTCGAGAGCGCAATAACGGGCAGGATCCAGTATTCCGGCCCTTGCCACCCGCCGCCGGGCAGCCAGCCGAGCCAAAGGGTGAAGACCAGCACGAGGATCGGCGCCATCACGAAATTCGGCAGCACCTGTGCTCCGATAGCGATGCCCACGGCGAAATAGTCGATCCAGGTGTTCTGGCGGATCGCCGCGACCACGCCGAGGGTCACACCAACGGTCACGGCCACGAGGAAGGACAGGATCCCGTAGGTCAGGGTGATCGGAAAGCCCTGCGCGATGATTTCGTTCACCGTCCGGTCTTTGTAGACGAAGGACGGGCCAAAATCGAACTCGGTGACGATGGAGGTCACATAAGTGGTGATCTGACGCCAGAGCGGCTCATCGAGCCCGTATTTCGCGTTGAGATTGGCGAGCACTTCGGGCGGGATTTCACGCTCTTGGGTGAATGGTCCGCCGGGGGCTGCATGCATCAGCACGAAGGACAGGATGATCAGCAAAAGCAATGTGGGAATTGCGACCGCCAAACGTTTGATGACAAAAGAAATCAAGCTGCGCTCTTTCGGATCAGGGCAGCGAAGTCCGGAACCCGGATCTCGCCACGATTTTTCGCAGAAAAATCGGCCCGGAGATCCACCGGGCCGATCGGATGATCACTCGGCGACGCGGTACATGTCCTTGCCGTACCAGTTTTTACCGAGGTTCTCATAGGGCCAGCCCTTGATCGCCGGGTTCAGCATGAAGGCCAGCGAGTAGTGGTAGATCGGTGCAATCGGCATCTCGTCGGCGAGGATACGCGACGCGTCCTGATAATGAGGCAGAGGATCATCTGCGGTCTTGGCCGCTTGCACCGCCGCGTCATAGGCCTCGTTCAGGAACTTGCCGTTGTTGTGGCCGGAGTAGGACGCGAACAGATCGAGATAGGTTGACGGCTCGTTGTAGTCACCGCACCAGGCATAGCGGGCCAAATCGAAATCCTGGTTTCGCAGGCGCTCCAGATGCACCTTCCATTCGTAGTTATCGAGGATCAGGTTAATCCCCAGCGGCTTCAGCATCTGGCTGGCGGCGATGGCGATCTTCTTGTGGTTCTCATCCGTGTTGTACTGGAGCTTCAGCTCGATGGGGTTGTCGGGGCCGTATCCTGCCTCGTTCAACAGCTCCATGGCTTTCTGCATCCGGGAGGCCTGATCCCACTCGGCGTATTCGATCTCCGGGCGTTCCCAACCCGCCGTGGCCCAATGGGTCCAGTTATAGGAGGCCTTCTGACCGCCCTGCAGCACCCGGTCCACGATGATGTCGCGGTCGATACCGTAGGAGATTGCCTTGCGCACATTGGGGTCCTTCAGCGCCTCAGGCCCTTTGTCGCTGAGGTTCATCATGTAAATGTAGGAGCAGTTGCGCGGAACTGATTTCGCCTGCTCGGGAAACTCGGCCGCGAGGCGCGGATACTGGCCTGCGGGCATCTCCACATAGTCCAGCTCACCGGCCTGATAGCGCGTCAGGCCCTGATTGACGTTGTTCACCACCTGCGCGGTGATCTCGGTCAGAACGGTGTTCTCGGCATCCCAGTAGCTGTCGCTCTTGTTCATCACCAGACGCTCTCCCACGGCGCGGTCGGTCAGGACATAGGCCCCGTTGCCCACCATGTTCTCCGGCCGGGTCCACTGATCGCCATGGGCTTCGACCGCCCCCTGATGGACCGGAAAGGTCGACGCGTGGACCAGCATCTGCGGGAAATAGGGCAGCGGGGTCTCGATGGTGACTTCGAGGGTCGTGTCATCGACCGCACGCACGCCAAGGTCAGACGGCTCCATATCGCCCGCGATCACGGCCTTGGAATTCTTGACCTGCATCAGCTCCATGTACCACGCATATTCCGACGCGGTTGCAGGGTCCGCCAGACGGCGCCACGAATAGACGAAATCACCGGCCTTGACCGGATCACCGTTTGACCATTTGGCATTGTCGCGGAGCTTGAAGGTGTAGGTCAGTTTATCGTCAGAGAGGCTGTGCTCCAGCGCGACCCCGGGCACCAGATTGCCCTTGGCATCCTCGTTGTAGAGCCCCTCGAAAAGGTTCCGCAGCACGTCCGAGCCGTCGGTCGTCGTGTTAATCTGCGGATCGAGAGACGGGATCCCATCGAGCACCCAATAGGTGAAGGTCTGGTTTTCGGCCAGCTTGGTTCCCTCGGGCACATCGGCGGCCATAGACGGCATCGCGACGCTCAGCGCCAGAGCCGACGCGGCGAGGGTACGTAGAATGATCATGAAATATCTCCCTTATTGGTGGGTCGGATGCCGCGTTTCGCGGGACACACGCCTAAATTGAGAGATATTTGTTAGCGCATGGCAAGGCCTAACTGAAATGACCTCGCGGCGTTTTCCGAACTGATCCCCAACTCGGCGATTTGCGTAAGTTTTCAAACGATGTGTGCGCTATCATTTTTCGCATCCTTGTCTCTGGAAACCCGCTGCCCGACCGACTATGGTCCGCGCGAACCGAATTTCAGGAGTGACACATGGCCAGCAAACTGGACCAATTGCGTGAGATGACCGTCGTCGTGGCGGATACCGGCGACGTTGAAGCGGTGCGCAAGCTGCAACCGCAGGACTGCACCACCAACCCCTCCATCGTCCTGAAGGCCCTGACCTCCGACTATTTCAAGGATATCGTTGACGAAGCGATCGGTCAGGGCGGCGACGTGGCCGAGATTGCCCAGCGTCTGACCGTCGCCGTGGGCGCGGAACTGGCAGGCGTGGTGCCGGGCCGGGTCTCCACCGAGGTCGATGCGCGTCTGTCCTTCGACACCGAGGCCTCCGTGGCAAAGGCCCGCGCGCTGATCGCTGATTACGAGGCCCGCGGCATCTCCAAGGACCGCATCCTGATCAAGCTTGCCTCCACCTGGGAAGGCATCAAAGCCGCTGAAATCCTCCAGAAAGAGGGCATCGACTGTAATCTGACGCTGCTTTTCTGCATGGCTCAGGCCCGCGCCTGCGCCGATGCCGGCGCCTTTCTGATCTCGCCCTTCGTCGGTCGCATTACCGACTGGTACAAAGCGTCCCAAGGCGTTGCCTCCTACGAAGCGGATGAGGATCCCGGCGTCCAGTCCGTGCGCAGCATCTATGAGCACTACAAGACCAACGGCATCGACACGATCGTCATGGGCGCGTCTTTCCGCAACGTGGGCCAGATCGAGGCGCTGGCGGGCTGTGATCGCCTGACCATCGCCCCCGACCTGCTGGAGCAGCTGGCCGCCGATCAGGGCGATCTGCCGCAAAAACTCACCGCCCCCGCCGCCACCGGCAAAGCCCCGGCAATCACCGAGGCCGAGTTCCGCTGGGAGCTGAACGAAGACGCCATGGCCACCGAGAAGCTCTCCGACGGCATCCGCAAGTTCAACGCGGACGCGGAAAAGCTGGAGGCCATCATCGCCGAAAAGCTTGGCGCATGAAGATCGGGGGGAGGCATTACCGCTCGCTCTGGTGGTCCGGAGACAAGGACTGCCTGGAGATCATCGACCAGCGATGGCTCCCCCATGATTTCCGGGTGGCGGAACTGCGCAGTCTCGACGACTACGCGACCGCCATTACCGAAATGTGGGTCCGCGGCGCGCCGCTGATCGGCGCGACCGCGGCCTATGGCATCGCTGCCGTGATGCGCGGCGACGCCTCCGACGCAGCCCTGAGCGCGGCCTACGACCGGCTCCACGCCACCCGCCCCACAGCGATCAACCTGCGCTGGGCGCTTGACCGGATTCAGGCGGCGCTCGTCCCCCTGCCCGTCCCAAACCGCGCCGGGGCTGCGCTGCAACTTGCCCATGAAATCGCCGATGAGGATGTGGAGATCAATCGCCGCATCGGCGAACACGGCCTCACCCTCATCCGCGAAATCGCCGCCCGCAAGCCCGCAGGGGAGCCGGTCCGGTTGCTGACCCATTGCAACGCAGGCTGGATTGCCACCGTCGATTGGGGCACCGCCACGTCACCCATGTACCACGCCCATGATGCCGGCATCCCGCTCCATGTCTGGGTGGACGAGACCCGCCCCCGCAATCAGGGCGCCCTTACTGCCTGGGAGCTCGGCTCCCACGGCGTGCCTAACAGCTACATCACCGACAATGCGGGCGGTCACCTGATGCAGCACGGGCTGGTGGATATGGTTATCGTCGGAACAGACCGCACCACCCGCACGGGGGACGTGTGCAACAAGATCGGCACTTATCTCAAAGCCCTCGCCGCCCATGACAACGGGGTGCCCTTCTACGTCGCCCTGCCCTCACCGACAATCGACTGGCGCGTATCGGACGGGGTTTCGGAGATCCCCATCGAGATCCGCAATCCCCGCGAAGTGACCCATATTCAGGGCACCGGCGCCGATGGCATCGCTGAGATCCGCGTCACGCCTGAGGCCAGCGAGGCCCGCAACGACGCCTTCGACGTCACCCCGGCCCGCCTCGTCACCGGCCTCATCACCGAGCGCGGCATCTGCCCCGCCTCCGAAGCTGGGCTTTCCGGGCTTTTCCCCGATATGGCCGGCTGACACATAGCCTTGGGCCACCGGGGAGAGGCAATAGAGCGCGCACTTTGCCTCAAAGCGCACGGCTTCACGAAATGCAGGCAGTGGGGCGTACTACGCCGCACAGGCAAACATCAAAGCGCAAGATATTAGTAGCCGATCCGTCCAGCTCACCGCTGAAAACGCTAACGCAAGCTGGTTCTGGTTTGCAAACCCGCCAATCATCCAAGATCGCAACGGGGTCAGCTACTGCGCTATCGCCATGCCAGAATATCAGGCTGAGGAGGAACCGACGGCGGTAGAGTGATCAGCCTAGTGGTTTCTTGTCCAAGCGCATTTCAGCATCGACATCCCCGTTGAGCGCCTTCTGGACCGCTTGCTCCCACTCATCCCAATAGGCAGGGTCCATCGGATTTCCATCGCTCATAAGGCACAATCCACTGAGCATAGAACCGATCTCATCGGACTGCGTGCGCGAATAATAGTCCTCTAAGAAGGAGAACATCGCCAAATACGCCTCTCGCGATGACAGAGGTTTATTTTGCATCAACGTAGTCCCTCTCCGTCAACCCACACACCTGACGGATTATTCACGCCGCCGTTCTGAATAACACCATTTCTTGTCTCCACCCAAATCTGCGAACCGTTCGAGCGCGTGGAAACGCAAACGTCATTCCCAAATCTGTTGGTTCCCAGGCTATTGACTTAATCATTGCTCGTATCGACTAGCAACTGCCTGTTTTGAGGCGTATCAGGCAGGTGGCCCGGCCGATCTCCAAAAATTATCGCCAAGTTGTGAGTCCCCGCTTGGAAGTCCATTCTTGGCTTGCGGCGCTGCAATACTGTTATCGATATCGGTTCTGTTCGTCGCAAACGTGCCGACCGGCTTTTGAATACGCGCATTTCCGTCTGCATCGGAAACCCATCTGTTGCCATCGGGCAAAATTGGCCTTGCCGCACCCACGGAGTCGTCAAGAATAGGGTATCCGTCACACGGTGTCCTATTTGGTGCGAAAGAAAAGGCGCCCGGTTGGGGGCGCCCATCTGTCGGTTCCAGGAACTGCTCAGAGCAGTTCTTTGACCTTTGTCACGACGGCGTCGGCGGTGATGCCAAACTTTTCGTAGAGGGTGCCCGCAGGAGCGGAGGCGCCGAAGCCGTCCATGCCAATAAACGCAGACTTGGCTTCCTTGCCGCGTTCGCCCAGGAGCCAGCGGTCCCAACCCATGCGCGTGGCAGCTTCGATGCCGATGCGGACGGAATTTCCCGGCAGGACCCGGCGACGATAAGCTTCGTCCTGCTCGGCAAAGCGCTCGAAGCTCGGGACCGAGACCACGCGGGTGCCGATGCCCTCGGCCTCCAGCGTCGCGCGGGCTTCCATCGCAATGGAGACTTCGGAGCCGGTGGCCATCAGCACCACGTCGGTCTTTTTCTCCTCGCCAGCATCGGCCAGCACGTAGGCGCCCTTGTCGCTAAGGTTGCGCTGGGTGTGCTCGGTGCGCAGCACGGGCAGGTTCTGACGCGACAGGACCAACACGGTCGGGCGGTCGGTGGTTTTCAGCGCCAGCTGCCAGGCTTCGGCGGTTTCGACCGTGTCACAGGGGCGGAGCACCTGCAGGTTCGGCGTCGCCCGCAGCATGGCGAGGTGCTCGACCGGCTGGTGGGTCGGGCCGTCTTCGCCCAGACCGATGGAGTCGTGGGTCATCACATAGATCACCGGCGCGCCCATCAGCGCCGACAGACGGATCGCCGGGCGGGCATAGTCGGTGAAGACCATGAAGGTTCCGCCATAGGGACGAATGCCGCCATGGAGCGCCATGCCGTTCATCGCGGCGGCCATGCCGTGCTCACGAATGCCGTAGTAGACGTAACGGCCGCTGCGATCCTCGGCGGTAAAGGCCCCCATCCCCTCGGTAAGGGTATTGTTGGAGCCGGTCAGGTCAGCCGAGCCGCCCATGGTCTCCTCAACGATGGGGTTGATGACACCCAGTGCCAGCTCGGAGGATTTGCGGGTCGCGACAGCCTTGGCCTCGGCGCTGGCTTCTTCCTTGAACTGGCGAATCGCGCCGTCGAGCTTGTTCGGCAGTTCACCAGCCATGGCGGCCTCGAACTTGGCGCGCTTGCCTTTGCCGGTTTCTTCGAGGCGGGCCAGCCACGCTTCGCGCTCCTTTGCGCCGCGAGAGCCTACGCGCTTCCACCAGGTCTTGACCTTGGCGGGAAACTTGAAGGGACCTTCTTCCCAGCCATAAGCCACCCGGGTGGCGGCGATCAGGTCGGGATCGGTCAGTGCACCGTGGCCTTTGCTGGTGTCCTGCGCGGAGGAGCCGATGGCGATGTGGGTCTTGCAAGCGATCATCGAGGGCTTGCCGGACTCTTTGGCAGCGATGATGGCCGCGTCGATGGCTTCGGGGTCGTGGCCGTCGATTTCCTGCGTGTGCCAGCCTGCGGCGGCAAAGCGCTTGATCTGGTCGGTCGAATCGCTCTTGGAGATCGGGCCGTCGATGGAGATGCCATTATCGTCGAAGAAAACGACGAGCTTCGAGAGCTTCAGGTGGCCGGCAAGCGTGATCGCTTCCTGGCTCACACCTTCCATCAGACAGCCGTCGCCTGCGAAGACATAGGTGTGGTGGTCGACGAGCTTCTTGCCAAAGCGGTCGCGCAGGTGCTCCTCGGCGATGGCCATGCCGACGGCGGTGGCAATGCCCTGACCGAGCGGACCGGTGGTGGTCTCGATGCCCGCAGCGTGGCCATATTCCGGGTGACCGGCGGTCTTGGCGCCCCACTGGCGGAAGTTTTTCACTTCTTCCAGCGACATATCGGCAAAGCCCGTCAGGTGCAGCAGCCCGTAGAGCAGCATGGAGCCGTGGCCATTGGACAGCACAAAGCGGTCACGGTCAGGCCAGTCGGGGTTCGCCGCGTCGAATTTCATATGCTTCGACCACAGAACCGTGGCGATGTCCGCCATCCCCATGGGCATCCCCGAATGGCCGGAATTGGCGGCGGCGACGGCGTCGAGGGCCAGAACGCGCAGGGCGGTCGAGCGCTCCCAGTGCTCGGGGTGGCTTTCTCTCAGGGTCGCAATATCCATACTTCGTCTCTCCTCAGGTGGGTCCTGCACCGAATTTTACTCGCCTGCGTGATAGCAGCGGATCGGTCGAGTGCAAGCGCACTCGCAGGATAGGGGTGGAAACGCGACCGCTTTAGGTCTTAACAATGGCGTAAAGACCGCAGAAACCCATCAGGAGGCCCGGAATGGAGCAAATCGAGGAGCTGGACCGCCGTTTATCGGCGGCGCTCGACAGGATTGCCGCGGGGCTGAACCGCGCTTCTGCGCCAGAGGCGGACACGTCGGATCATCAGGCCGCGCTTGCGGCAGCCACCGCAGAGACCGCGCGTCTGACGGACGAGCTGCGCCGCAGCGAGGAGAGGGTGCGCTACGCTGAGTCCGAGGCCGAGATGGCGCGCGGACGCACCGCCGAGCTGACCGAGCTGCTTGACCGGGAAAGAGAGCGGTCCCACGCTCTTGAGGAGGACCTGCGCGCGGTGTCGGGGGAAGGCGACACCGCTGACGCCGAGACGACTGCAGAGATCGATCGCTTGCGCGGCGCGCTGAGTGCCCTCGAAGAGGACCGGACCCGGCTGAAGGCGCTGACAGACGCCCTGCGGCAGACCTGCGAAGAGATCGCCGCGCGGTCCGACGGCGACGCTGCACTGCGCGAAGAACTCAAGGCGCTCCGAGCGCTGCGTGACAGCGATCGTGCCGAACTTGACGCCATCCTTGCCCTGACCGCGACCCTGCCCGACGCCGAAGAGGAGCACACCGATGCCCAATGAAGTGGTTTCTATTGGTGGACGCAGCTACGAGGTCGCGTGCCAGCCCGGTGAGGAACAGGTCCTCCACGCCGCCGCCCAGCGACTGGATCAGGCCGCGACCAGCCTCTCGGCCCAGCCCGGCGCTGTGCCCGAGATGCGGATGCTTCTCATGTCGGGGCTGATCGTGGCCGACAGAATTGCGGACCTCGAGTCCAGTAACGCGGCTTTGTTCGACCGGATCGCCGAGCTGGAATCGCAGCTGGGCCGTTCGACACTGGCGGCTCAACAGGCCAACACGGTCGAAGTCCCCGTGATGCCTGAGGGGCTGGAGGACCGCTTGCGTGCCATGGTCGAGCGGGCCGAAGCTCTGGCCGATCAGGCAGACCCCGAAACGGAAACCGCCAGGGCCTGAGAGCACCCGGCGGCAACGCGACGACGCTGAAAAATCAGGCGTTGGCGGCGCGGATTTCCTCGGCCTTCGCCTTGTCATAGGCCACGCCCTTAGCATCGAAGAGCTGGTCAAGCTCGCCCGACAGGGTCATCTCGGTGACGATGTCACAGCCGCCAACAAACTCGCCCTTTACGTATAGCTGGGGGATCGTCGGCCAGTCGGAATACTCCTTGATCCCCTGCCGGACCTCTTCATCGGCCAGCACGTTCACGTCCTGATACTCGATCCCCATAAAATTCAGCACCCCCGCCACGCGGCTGGAGAAGCCGCATTGGGGCATGGTCTTGGTGCCCTTCATAAACAGCACAACATCGTTGCTGGTCACGGTGTCCTTGATTTGATCCTGAGCGCTCATCTGCGATCTGTCCTTTTCTCTTTCGGAACGAAGAGACGCGCATAGGCCTGCGGGTCCTTCGGGATGGTATATTCGGTTTCTTCCCCGCCCCCCATGCCGGACTGGTATTCCGCACGAAGGACGGTGACTCCATCGCCGGGGAGCTGGCCGCGCGTGGGTCCGGGGTCATGGCGCAGGGACTGGCGGGCCTTTAGCCCCAGCACCAGCGCGATCCCGGTCGCGAGAAGCGCGATCACGCCCCCGCTGCTCATTCCGGCGCGCGGGTGGTCAGGGCCAGAGCGTGCAATTCGCCCTGACTGCCATCCATCTTGCCCTTCAGCGCCGCATAGACCGCGCGCTGCTGCTGAACGCGGTTTTGCCCCCGGAAGCTCTCATCGATCACCTCCGCCGCATAATGATTCCCGTCGCCGGCAAGGTCGGTAATGGTGATCTTTGCGTCGGGAAATTCGGCGCGGATGAGCGCTTCGATATCGCGGGCTTCCATAGCCATGAGGCATCTCCGGAGTAGTGGTCACCGCAAAGGTAAGGTCCGGGAGGCGGAGGCGCAAGCGGGGATGATCCTGAGAAGCAACGCGCGGGCACGCTAGCGCACCTGTTGGTTTGAGTGACGGGTGTTTGGACGCAGAATACATACTGCCAAAAGCATGGCCAAAGGACCAATGATTGTGCGGCCAAAATCCAGAGCACTCTCCCACCACTGCCAAGCTCCGAGTGTCAGGATATCATGCCTCATATCCAGTACCTCCATCCCGGCTCCGAGAACACAGGCAAAGGCCAGGGTCAGCACATAGGGTTTGGTACGGGTCATACCCTTGGCGACAACGAAGGCAATCAGAGCCAACATCACGCCAATCACGACATGCAGAATGTCCCTGTCGATCGGGACATAGTGAGAGAAAACCTCTTTCGAGGAATAAAAGTTCAGCGCCAAGTGATCCATATTGCTCGGATAAAGATAATAGGCCCGATTTTGAAGCTGTGTCTGATCCGGCGGCAGATCGTTGCGCGTCATAGGGAGATTTGAGTGGCTCCGTGATCTGACCGAGGCCGCGTGTCACAACAAAAAAGCCCCGCCACAATTGCGGCGGGGCTTCTGACAAGATGTGTCGCTTACGCCCGAATAAACGCCACCAGACCGGCAGTCGAGGCATCCTTGCCCTCGGTGCCGGCCTCACCGGCGACGACGGGATCGAGCGCTTTAGCCAGCTCCTTGCCCAGCTCCACGCCCCACTGATCATAGGAGTTGATGCCCAGAAGCACGCCTTCGACGAATACCCGGTGCTCGTAGAGCGCGACGATCTGGCCGAGAACGGCGGGGGTGAGCTGATCATAGACCAGCGTGGTCGAGGGGCGGTTGCCGGGGAAGACGCGGTGGCTGGCCTGACGCTCCAGTTCCTCGCCCTCGAACTGACCCGCGACCTTGGCGCGCGCCTCGTCGAGATCGCGGCCGACCATGAGCGCTTCGGACTGGGCGAGGCAGTTGGCGACCAGCAGGCGGTGCTGGTGGGCGAGCTCCGGCTCATGCCCCCGGCGCCCCACCATGAATTCGCAGGGGATCACCCGCGTGCCCTGATGGATCAGCTGGTAGAACGCGTGCTGGCCGTTGGTGCCGGGCTCGCCCCAGACAACCGGGCCGCTGTCGCAGGGCAAGGGCTGGCCGTCCATGCCTACGCGCTTGCCATTGCTCTCCATCTCCAGCTGCTGGAGATAGGCGGGCAGACGGGCGAGGCGCTGTTCATAGGGCAGCACGGCGCGGGTGGCATAGCCGCAGCCCTGATTGTGCCAGACACCGACCAGCGCCAGCACCACCGCCATATTGTCGAGCGGCGCGGCCTCGCGGAAATGGGTGTCCATGGCTTCGGCGCCCTGCAAAAAGGCGCGGAAGTCGTCCGGCCCCACGGCGATCATCAGCGACAGGCCAATGGGACCCCACATGGAGTAGCGCCCACCGACCCAGTCCTCGAAGCCAAAAACGCGCGACTCGTCGATCCCGAAGGCCGCCGTTTTATCGGCCGCTGTCGAAAGGGCCGCGAATTGCGCCGCAGGATCGGAGACCTTTTCGGCCATCCAGTCGCGGGCGGTCTCGGCATTGGTCATCGTCTCGATGGTAGTGAAGGTCTTCGACGCGACGATCACCAGCGTGGTCTCGGGGTTCAGACCCGACAGGATGTCGTGGATATGGGCACCGTCCACGTTGGAGACGAAGTGGCAGCGGGGACCGTCCGCATAAGGGCTAAGCGCCTGCACCGCCATGGCCGGCCCGAGATCGGAGCCGCCAATGCCGATATTCACCACATCCGTGATCGCGCCGCCCTGCCCGGTGAAGCGCCCCTCGCGCACGTCCGCAGCGAAGGCGTCCATCCGGTCGAGCGTGGCCAGCACCTCAGGCATCACGTCCTGTCCGTCCACCATCACCGGCTTGCCCGATAGGTTGCGCAGGGCCGTGTGCAGCACCGCACGGCCTTCGGTGTCGTTGATGGCGGCACCGCCGAACATGGCGTCCCGACGCTCGGCCAGACCTGCTTCGTCCAGCATGGCGACCAGCATGTCGCGGGTCCCGGCGTCGAGGTTGGTTTTCGAGTAATCGAACAGCATCCCCAGCGCGGAGACCGAAAAGGCCCCTGCCCGCTCGGCATCCATGAGCGCGAGAATGGAACGGTCGGAAACGGAATTTGCGGCAGCCGCGAGACGCGACCAGCTATCAGCAGAAACGGGCATCGGGTTTTAGTCCTTTGACCAATGAACAGTGGCGTTTTTCAGAACAAGGGCGATCGGGGCCTCTTTGGGCGAGAGGTGACGCGCTTTCTCCAGCGCCTCCCGCTTTTCGGGGCCCTTAATCAGGATGTGAGTGGACAGTGCGCCCTTCAGGACGGGCGCAGTCAGGGTCACGCGGGGCTCAAGCCCCTCAGAGGCGTCCACCTCCATCACCGGCGGCGCATGGGGCGCCAGCGCGGCATCGAGCTGCGGCGCGCCCGGAAAGAGCGATGCGCAGTGCATATCCGCACCCATGCCGATCAACAGGATGGAGAGAGGCAGGTGCGGCGCGATACGCCGACCGAGCATCCCCATATCGACGCCGTCCTCCGGCACCAGCCGGACGAATTGCGCCGCAGCCGCCTTGTCCTGAAACAGGCGGGACCGCAGCAGGCGTTCATTGGAGCGCTCATGGGTGGCGGGAACCTTCCGCTCATCCGTCAGCATGACATGGACCCGCTCCCACGGCAGATCAGCGCCTGACAGGCTGTCAAAGGCAGGTCCTGGGGTCGAGCCCCCGGGCACCGCCATCGACACCTGATCGTGGGTCAGCAGCGCATTGGTGAGTTCGCCCGCCAACTGGTCGGCGAGGTCCATCATCATCATGTCGCTGTCGGGATATTCGATGAACTTCATCAGCCCCCCTCCCTACTCCTGAATCCCGCGCCAGCGGCGATCTTCACGGTGCATCATGATCTGCGCTTCCTCGGGACCGGTCGAGCCCGGCTCGTAGGAACAGGGGCGGTCGCCACGCTCTTTCCAGCCGTTGATGATCGGATCGGTCCAGGCCCAGGCGGCCTCAACCTCGTCACCGCGCATGAACAGGGTCTGGTTGCCCCGGATCACGTCCATTACCAGCCGCTCATAGGCGTCGGTGGCGAGGTCCTCGTGCTGACCCAGCGCGTCGGCAAAGGTCATGTCCAGCGGCACGTCGATCAGACGCATCCCGCCCGGCCCCGGCTCCTTGATCGTCGTGGTGAGGGTCATGCCCTCATTCGGCTGAAGCCGGATCGTCAGGATGTTACGGTGATGCCCAGAGCGGCTGCCAAAGATCGAATGGGGCGCGTCCTTGAACACGACTGCGATCTCGGACGACCGCGCCTTCATCCGCTTGCCCGTGCGCAGGTAGAACGGCGTCCCGGCCCAGCGCCAGTTCGACACATTCACTTTCATCGCGATGAAGCTTTCGGTGAGGCTCTCAGGATCTTCCACATCATCCAGATAAGAGGCCACATCCTCCGCGCCCGCATATTGGCCGCGCACGATATCTTCGGCGGGCACGGGGTCCAGAGCACGAATGACCTTCAGCTTCTCATCGCGCACCGCGTCAGGTTCGAACCGTGAGGGCGGTTCCATAGCAATGAGGCAGAGGAGCTGCATCAGGTGATTCTGCACCATGTCTCGCATGGCGCCGGATTTGTCGTAATAGCCACCCCGCCCGCCGACGCCGACGATCTCGGCCACGGTGATCTGGATATGGTCCACGTACTGGCTGTTCCACAGCGGTTCAAAGAGCACGTTGGCAAAGCGCAGCGCCATGAGGTTCTGGACGGTTTCCTTACCCAGATAATGGTCGATCCGGTAGATTTGCGTCTCGTCGAAATAGGCGGCCAGCGTGGCGTTCAGGGCCTGCGCCGAGGCCAGATCCCGCCCAAAGGGCTTTTCGACGACGATGCGGCTGGTCTTGTCCGCGATACCGTTGGACTGGAGCCGTTCGGCCAGCGCACCGAATAGCGACGGTGCCACGGAAAAATAGAAGGCGCTGATGTGATCGCTGCGGATCAGCTCTTTGAGCTCGGACCAGCCCTTTTCACCGGTGGCGTCGATGGCGACATAATGAATGAGGGAGACAAACTCCGCGACCACATCGGGATCGAGCGCATCGGTGCCGATAAACTCATCCAGCGCTGCCCGCACCATGTCGCGATAGCCATCGTGGTCCATCTCGGATCGGGCCGCGCCAATGATCCGGCTGCCTTCAGGGATCTGGCCGGCCCGAAAGCGACGGTACAGGCCTGGCAAAATCTTGCGGCGGGACAGATCGCCCGTGCCGCCAAAAATCGTGAGGTCGAAGGGATCGACCGGAATCACGCGTGAGACCATTGAGAGCTCCTTTCGCGGTACGCGCGTTCCCTCGCGCGAGTTCTGCCCGGGGTCAAGAGCGTAATGTGGGCGCTAACAAAAGAAAGCCGTGGCTGCGGCTTCGGTGCCTGCGGTGCAGGTGGCTTGAGGAGTGAAATCCGCTGCCCACCAAAAAGCAGCAGCGTAGCAAGGGCACGTTAAGGACAGGACGCTATCCCAAAGAGGAGCTTTTGCGGACGGATCAAACGTTTGTAGGGATGGAATACAACAATAGCGCCCGAAGTTGGGAGCGTTGCTCTGCCCAATCACCAACCGCCGCAACATGTGGATGGTAGGGCAAGCCGCGTGAGGAAATAAAAGCCATGGCAGACTTCGTCAGAACGATCCTCTATCTCGGAAATCGGGCGGACGCAGATACCAGCGATATCTCACCCAATCTCAGCGTGGAAAATCCCGGCGCATTTCTCGGGGTCTACGGCAGTTCCGAGTTGCAGGTGACAACGGTGACACTGCGTGATCTCGAAGGCCTCCTGGATGGCGATCCAGCCAATAGCGTCATCGAGGAAAACGTTACCTTTTTTAACGATGGAAGTATTTCAGACCCGGACTCAGAGGACCGGGTTATCTATGATATCGGTGCGGGTCAGGTCACCGTTCAGCTCGACAGCCTGCTGCTGGCGGATGTCACGCTGACTCTGGGTGACAATTCGACACTGAGTTTCACCAATGTCGTCATCACTCAGATGACAAACGGAGACGTCTTCCTGAACGAGTTGCCCGGCGGCGATGAAACCGCCTTTGACAATATCAATATTCAGTCCATCAACGTCACCGCCGTCAGAGACAATGCCTCCAATAACTTCGCCGGTTGGATCATCCCGCCTGATGTGGTGAATTTACAAATAGTCTGTTTTGCCCGCGGGACGATGATTCTTACCGATGCCGGAGAGGTGCCCGTAGAAAACCTCACAACCGGGGATCAGGTCCTCACGCTGGATCACGGATTCCGGCCCATCCGATGGATCTGCGACACGAGCGTCTGTCGGGTTGACCTCGCAGCCAATGATCGGCTTCGCCCCGTCATCATCCGCGCCGGTGCGCTGGGAAAGGGTCAACCGCGGACGGATTTGCGTGTGTCGCGACAGCACCGCATTCTGCTCCGCTCCGACGAAGCCCAAGATATGTTCGGATCTCAGGACGTGCTGTTGCCTGCCATCAAACTCGTCGGTCTGGACGGAATCTCAATCGACGAGGATTGCGAGGAAATTGAATACTGGCACATCCTGCTGGATAAGCACGAGATCATCTGGGCCAACGGAACACCCAGCGAAACCCTGTCCACGGGACCGGAGGCGATGAAGAGCTTCTCATTGGATGCGAGGCGCGAACTTGGTGAACTCTTTCCGGAGTTGTTCGCCGAGGGATGGACGCCGAGCCTTGCGAGACCCGTCCCGAAGGGTGGCGCGGCCATTCGCAGGGTCTTGCTGCCTCTCGAACAGGACTGCCAGTCCGTCAGCAACAGGCCGAACTGACCGGATTAATCCTCAAGTTCCGCATCCCAATAGAGGTAGTCGCGCCACGTTGCGTGGAGGTGGTTGGGTGGGAACTTCCGGCCCATGTTTTTCAACTCTTCGGCTCCGGGGCGCCGGGGCGGGCGTCGCAGGGACAGGCCCGACTGACGCAAAGACCGCGATCCCTTGGACAGATTGCAGGGAGAGCAGGCCGCCACGACGTTTTCCCAGCTTGTCCGCCCGCCCCTCGCGCGAGGTACCACGTGGTCAAAGGTCAGATCCCCTTTGGAGCCACAATACTGACACCGGAATTCGTCTCTTAAAAAAAGATTGAAGCGCGTGAAGGCCACGCGCTTCTGGGGTTTCACATAATCTTTGAGCACGACCACAGACGGTATCCGGATCTCCGTCGATGGGCTGTGCACGACCGCATCGTATTCTGCGACGATGCTGACCCTGTCGAGAAACACCGCCTTGATCGCATCCTGCCAGGGCCACAGAGAGAGAGGGTAATAAGAGAGTGGTCGATAATCCGCGTTCAAAACCAGCGCAGGATGATGCCTTACCCCACTTCGATCCCTGACAAAGGCCTTGCGAAACTCGATATCCATTATCCTAACCTGCCCGTCCATGCAGTTTGACAGGGGACCACGCCGGTCTCTGGCCCCGCGTCTCGTCTCACTATATAGCGGCGCGGCAGCCCCGCAAGACTATAAGTTGTGACACCTCTGTAAACACACTCAAGGCCTGTGCCTATCCATTTCAGAACGACTGCTCTACTGCCGTCATTTTTTTGCTACTGCCGATGCTTTTGTCAGCTAACCCACCATATTGGGGCGACACAGCTCTTGAAACCGTCCTGTGATGGGCGTAAGGCGCGTGCTCAACTGATTATTCGGGGCACCGCCCCATCCACCCAGGGGGATCTGCCCCCAGCGAGACGAAGGACCTGGCATGGCTGTCCCTCAGAATAAAGTCACCAAGTCGCGCCGCAATAAGCGCCGCGCCCACGATGCCCTCGTTCCGGGCAATCCCTCGGAATGCCCCAATTGTGGCGAGCTGAAGCGTCCGCACCACGTGTGCGGCGCTTGCGGTCACTACGCTGAGCGCGAAGTGATTGCGCAGGCTGACGAGATCGACCTCGACGACGACGCGGCCTGAGGCGCACGTCCATGGCAGAGGCCGTGACAAAAGATGATAACGGGGCCGGCCAAAGCGCCGGCCCTATTGTCTTGTCAGTGGATGCTATGGGTGGAGACCGCGGCCCCGAAGCCGTGGTGGCGGGTCTTGCCAAAGCTGCTGGAAAGAATCCGTCACTGCGGTTTGTTCTTCACGGCCAGGAGGACGTGCTCAGCAAGCTCGTCCGCAAACGCAAAATCAGCCATATCACCGAGATCCGGCATTGCCCGGATGTCGTGACAATGAATGACAAGCCCTCGCATGTGCTCCGCAATGGCCAGGGCAGCTCGATGTGGTCTTGCATCGAATCGGTCAAAGCAGGTGAGGCGAGCGCGGCCGTCAGTTGCGGCAACACCGGCGCTTTGATGCTGCTGTCGATGATCCGGCTCAAGCGGATCGAGGGGGTTCATCGTCCCGCCATCGCCTGCCTCTGGCCCTCCCTCAGCCCGTCCGGGTTCAACGTTGTGCTCGACGTGGGCGCCGACGTGAAAGCTGAACCCCGCGATTTACTCCATTACGCGCTCATGGGGTGCTCCTATGCCCGCAATGGGCAGGAAATCAGCCGCCCGCGGATCGGATTGCTGAATAACGGCACCGAAGAGCATAAGGGCCGGGCTGAAATGAAAGAGGCCCACGACCTGATCTCAGCAGCCGCGAAGCAAGCTGATTTCGAGTTTGTCGGCTTCGTCGAAGGCGTGGATATCTCAAGCGATCGGGTTGATGTCGTCGTAACCGATGGTTTCACCGGGAACGTTGCGCTGAAAACGGCCGAGGGCACGGCGAATATCATCAAGCATTTGCTGAAAGAGGCGTTCAAATTCTCTCCGCTCAGCCGGATCGCGGCACTCTTGGCCTATACCTCGATGAAGCGTCTGCAAAAGCGCATCGACCCCCGCAGGGTCAATGGCGGAGTTTTTCTGGGCCTGACCGGCACCGTCATTAAGAGCCATGGATCCGCCGATGCGACGGGGGTTGCCGCTGCCGTTCATCTGGCCGAAAAGCTTGCTCAGAAAGATTTTAACAACCGTCTTGCATCCCGGCTCGCCGATGCGACGGCTTTGTTGGAAGCTGATGCGAACGGGGATGCTGAAACATGACAATGACACGCGCGGTGGTCAGAGGTGTGGGGCACTACCTGCCCGAGCGTGTCATGGAAAACAGCGAGTTCGAGAGCTTTCTCGAGACCTCGGACGATTGGATACGGTCCCGTTCCGGCATTGAGCGGCGGCACATCGCCGCCGAAGGTGAAGCAACGTCGGATCTTGCAGCGAACGCCGCCCGGAATGCGCTCGCGATGGCTCGCCTTGACGCCTCAGACCTGGACGCGATCATCGTCGCCACATCGACCCCCGACCTTACCTTTCCATCAGCCGCGACCATGGTGCAGCATAAGATCGGTATGACCGGGGGGTTTGCATTTGATGTACAGGCGGTCTGCGCGGGATTCGTCTTTGCCATGGCCAATGCCAATGCCCTGATCATTTCGGGACAGGCAAAACGCGTGCTGGTGATTGGCGCAGAGACCTTTAGCCGAATCCTCGACTGGACGGACCGGACGACCTGCGTCCTGTTTGGCGACGGCGCCGGGGCGGTGATTCTCGAAGCTGTGGAGAGCACAGGCGACAAGACGGATCGCGGCATTCTGGCCACCGATCTGAACTCTGACGGCTCCCAGCGGGAGATCCTCTACGTGGATGGCGGCGTCACAACCGGGACCACGGGCCATCTCCGTATGGAAGGGCGTGAAGTGTTTCGACATGCGGTGGAAAAACTTGCCTCGACCGCCCACACCGCCCTCGGCAAAGCTGGCCTCGACGATTCGGATGTGGACTGGATCGTGCCCCATCAAGCCAATTTGCGCATCATCACCGCCACCGCCCGCAAAATGGGATTGCCGATGGAGAATGTGGTTCTGACGGTTCAGGACCATGGCAACACGTCCGCCGCGTCGATCCCGCTGGCACTGTCGGTGGGATATGAACGCGGACAGATCAAAGAAGGCGACCTGCTGGTGACCGAAGCGATCGGCGGTGGATTGGCTTGGGGCTCCGTCGTTCTCCGTTGGTAATTTTTCGCCTAAAAGGCGTCTTCGAGCGGCGAAATGTTTGACACGCAGATACCGTTCTCGCAGTGTTTGTTATGTTTTTGGGGGATCGAATGAGCAAGACGCTGACACGACTAGATTTAGCCGAGGCGGTCCACCGGGAAGTTGGCCTCAGCCGCAACGACTCTGCCGCTCTGGTTGAATCGGTACTGGGGTACATCTCCGATGCGCTGGTCGAAGGAGAGACGGTGAAACTCTCGTCCTTTGGAACCTTCTCCGTCCGCAGCAAATCGGCACGGGTTGGTCGAAATCCGAAAACCGGTGAAGAGGTTCCGATCGAACCGCGCCGGGTGCTGAGTTTTCGCCCATCCCATCTGATGCGCGACAGCGTTGCGCAAGGCAATCGGCGCTAGATGACAAAGTCCGCCGAGGCTTTCCGGACGATCAGTGAGGTCGCCGAGTGGCTCGGCACACCCACACATGTGCTGCGGTTCTGGGAAACCCGGTTCTCCCAGATCAAACCTGCCAAGCGCGCGGGGGGCCGGCGCTATTACCGTCCTGCTGATATGCAGCTCATCGGCGGGATCAAGAAACTCCTCCACGAGGACGGGCTCACCATCAAAGGTGTGCAAAAGATCCTCCGGGAGAAAGGTGTGGGCCACGTCATTGCACTTGCCCCGCCGCTCCCGGGTCAGGCCGCACAGGACGCAGAACATCAGGCCCCAGTCCACGGACACGATGACCTGCCGTCTCTGCCACAGGTCTCCTCGCCCGTCTCAATTCCCTCGCTCGACACTGTGGTGGTTCCGCCGAGCCGGATTGCACCGCTGCTGATGATTGATTCTGCCTCACGACGCACAGCACGGGACCGGATCGCCCTCATTGCAGACCGCGCGGCGGCGCTTGTGGAGCGGATGGATGGGCACCTCTGAATTCTCTTTCATCTCTGGCAAAAATTCGGCCTGCCCCCCCTTGCGACCCCCAGCCGTTTCGCTAAAAGAGCCCTCAGTCGGGCTATGGCGCAGCCTGGTAGCGCGTCCGTCTGGGGGACGGAAGGTCGCAGGTTCAAGTCCTGCTAGCCCGACCATTAGCTACCTTTATCGCCAAAATTGAAGGTCTCAATGACCGGTGTTCTTCCTTCACAATCCATAAACGACCTGCTCGCTCAGGGCGTGATCCGCTGTGATGCGCAGCCACTCGAGGGTCAGGTACAACCCGCCTCGATGGACCTGCGCTTGGGAACCCGCGCCTACCGGGTGCGTGCATCGTTTCTGCCCGGTCCCGAGCGCAGCGTGCAGGAGTGTCTCGCGGATCTCTCGATGCATGAGATGGATCTGACCCCCGGCGCGATTCTGGAAAAGGGTTGCGTCTATCTCGTCCCGTTGATGGAACATCTCGCCCTGCCTGATGGATTGCGGGCCGTGGCCAATGCCAAAAGCTCTACGGGCCGCCTCGATCTACTGACCCGTCTTGTGACCGATAGCGGCACTGAATTTGACCGTGTGCCGGACGCCTATGACGGGCCTCTCTACGCCGAAATCTGCCCACGCTCCTTTTCCGTGCTGGTCCGCCCCGGGATGCGCCTTAACCAGATTCGCTTTCGGAGAGGCAATGCTTTGCTCGATGATGCGGCTCTGGCAGAGCTGCACGCAGCTGAGGGGCTGGTCGACGGTCCCGCGATGATCGATGGCGGGCTTGCGTTTTCAGTGGATCTGAAGCCCACAGACAGCACCCTCGTCGGTTATCGGGCGAAACCCCATGCAGGCGTGATCGACCTCGACCGCATCGGCGCATATGCGATCAATGATTTCTGGCAGGAGCTGCATTCCGAGGCCGGACGTATCATTCTCGATCCCGGCGCCTTCTACATCCTCGTAAGCCGCGAAGCAGTCACGATCCCTCCTGATTACGCAGCCGAAATGGCGCCGTACCTTGCGCTGGTCGGTGAATTCCGCGTCCATTATGCAGGATTTTTCGATCCGGGTTTCGGTCATGCCGAGGCCGGGGGTGCCGGTGCCCGGGGTGTTTTGGAGGTCCGCTGCCACGAGGCGCCCTTCGTCCTCGAACACGGTCAGGTGGTGGGCCGATTGCTCTACGAACGGATGGAAGGCCGGCCCCAAGCGCTCTACGGCGCGGGATTGTCATCGAATTATCAGGGACAGGGCCTGAAGCTCGCCAAGCAGTTCCGAATGTAGAAGCTCACTCGGCCGCGACAGCGCTGCCACGGGCGATCGACAGCCGCCGACGGCGCAGGGCGGTCTTGCGGATCTTCTCAACGCCTTTCAGATAGCTCCACACAAAGACAATGCCCAGAACCACGATCAGGGCCATCGAGACGAGCGGCGCGTTCCAGAACAGCACCCCAAGCACGACCGGAAACACCACGAGCGGTAACAGGATCACCGTCGTCAGCGGATTCGACAGCTCGCGGCGCCGTTCTCCGAACCAGCCGAGCTCAAGCCCCCGCATGACGATCTGATGGACATGCATCCGATCTGCCCTCGTCGTGGACATGGCCTTGGTGCGCCGCCGATACATCGCCAGAAAAGTGTCCGCTACGGGCCAGAAGAACAGTAGCCCCACCGAGACACCCGCAACCTCGGGCGACCGCAGCGCGATCACGATGCCAACCCAGGACAGGATATGCCCGATGGTGTAAGCGCCCGCATCGCCGAGAAAGATCCTCCCAAGCGGGAAGTTGAACACCAGAAAGCCCAAAAGCGCAGGAACCAGTCCCAGCGCCACCTGCACCATCAGCGGGTCACCGGCCTGATACGCAATCCCCGCCAACCCGAGTGCGACGGCAACGGCCGTGGTGCCGGCAAAACCGTTCACCCCGTCGATCAGATTGAACGCGTGACAAACCCCGGAGGTCCAGATCGCCGTCCATACCAGCGCCAGCGGCAAGAACCCCAGAGCCCAGTCGAGGCCAGGCAGCCCGGTGTCAGTGATCCACCAACCGCAAAGCGCCATCACCGTGCATGACGAAACAAACGCCCAGATCAGCCGCAGCGTCGGGGACACTTCCCAGCCCAAATCCTCAGCCAGACCAGCGAGAAAGGTCGGCAGCAGGCTCACAGAAAACAGGGTAGTAGCGGGCCGCACCTCTTCAGGCGCGAAAACCACCAGCGCCAGAGCCATAGAGGCCACCACACCGATGCCGCCGATGCGGAGCGTTGGACGTGAATGGGCTGCCTGCACAGCTTTGTGATCGTCCCCGCGTCCAGAACGTGCGAGCACATGCCGCTTGCCCAGCAGGAGAAACCCGCAGATCATGAACGACACCATGAATAGAGTCATGTATGCGTGCAGCATCGCATTCCCGACAATCAGGGGTTTGGAAAACCAAACCATCAGTTAATTGCATTAACAGTTTTTCGTTTTTATTCAACTGCGCAGCCGAACTATAGCACAAGCTTGAGCAAAGTTGCGCCGGATTTTAATGATTTCAGCGCCCGGAATGTCAATCGAGATAGATCCAACAAAAATAGCACAGTGGCCTCCCGGCGCCGAGCCCAAGGCAGGCGGTCAGAACTTGCCCGCGCGCCGCCCCGCCCGCATCGCTTTGCGCGCCCGCTTCCCTTGCTGGTTCGCCACCTGAGCCTGCTGGCGCTCTTCGGGGGTCATGTCTTCAGGGCGTTTGCCGGACGCCATTCGAGACACCTGGTTGATTCCCGCGTTCACGCCCCGACGCATCAACTGCCGCATGATCATTCGGGTCGCCATGTTGATAATCTGATTCATGTTCATGGGTCTTCCTCCGCGTCGGTTCCTTTGAACATATCGGATTGATCGGCCTCTTTGTCACCCCCCTCGCCCGAGGAGGTGTCCAAAGGACGCGACTGCAGGAGGCCAGCAGCCCGCAGCTCTTTGAGTCCCGGCAGGTCGCGCGCATTCTCCAATCCGAAATGATCGAGGAATTCCTGCGTGACCACGAAGGTCACCGGTCGTCCAGGCGTCATCCGCCGCCGACCCACCCGGATCCACTCCAGTTCCAGAAGTTGATCGAGCGTTCCCCGACCGACCGCGACGCCCCTGATCTCCTCGATCTCCGCCCGGGTGCAGGGCTGGTGATAGGCGATGATGGCCAACGTTTCGATGGCCGCGCGGCTGAGCTTGCGGGTCTCGGTGCTCTCACGGCTCATAAGATAGCCAAGATCGGGCGCCGTGCGGATCGCCCATGCTTCACCCACGGGAACCACCCTGACACCGCGGCCCTCGTAGCGCTGTCTGAGGCGCACCACTGCCAGCGCGCCGTCGGCGCCATGGGGCATTCGCGCGTTCATCTCCGCCACCGACACCGGCGCCACTGAGGCAAACAGGATCGCCTCGACCATTCGCTCCTGCTCGGGCAGGGATGGAGCATCGAAGAGCGGCGGCTCTTTGTTCTGGTCATCCTCGGGGTGGTCAGTCATCGCGGCGCTTAATCTCGATGGGGGCGAAGGTCTCTCCCTGACGGATCAGGATCTTGCCCGCCTTTACCAGCTCCAGCGAGGCGGCGAAATGGCTGGCTGTGGCAGATCTCCGACGCGCCGGGTCGCTGTCCCACCCTTCGGGCATATAGCTTGCCAGATCAGTCCAGCTCCCGGCAAAGCCGATGAGGCCTCGCATGCGCTCCAGCGCTTCCTCCATGGTCATGACCCGGTCGCGGTCCATGACAAAGGGACGAAATTCATCGCGGGTGCGGATCCGCGCATAGGCCTGCATCAGATCCATCAGGCTGGCCGTATAGGTCACCTTGCGAACCCGTTCGAGCCGCTCCGGAACGCCCCGAACAAAGAAATCGCGACCTTTCTGGTCCCGCGCCATGAGCCGCGCGGCCACGTCGCGCATGGCTTCGAGCCGTTCCAGCTGAAACGCCAGTTGTGCGGCGAGTTCCTCGCCTGAGGGGCCATCTTCGGTGGGATCAGGTGGCAGCAGGAGACGGGATTTCAGGTAGGCCAGCCAAGCCGCCATCACGAGATAATCCGCCGCGAGCTCGATCCGAAACGCCCGCGCCTTTTCAACAAATTCCAGATATTGCCGCGCCAGCGCGAGGATCGAGATGTGCCGCAGGTCCACCTTCTGGCTTCGCGCGAGCGTCAGGAGCAGGTCGAGCGGACCTTCGAATCCCTCCACATCCACGATCAGGGTCTCTGCGGCGATGCGCTGCGCCACCTCCGCCGAGACAGTTGGCCCCTCAGCCATAGCGCGCGAGCTCATCCTCAAGCGCTCCGATCTCGACGGGTTCAACCCGATCGCGCAGCGCAAGAGCGGCCTCGGCGCGCTCTACTACTTCCGTCGGCAGAGGCGTTATCTCGCACATTGTCGCCTCCATTTCACGCATATCTCCGTGGCAATGCAGAACGAGATCGCATCCGGCAGAGAGGGCCACACGCGACCGCTCGGGCACAGTACCGCCCAACGCTTCCATGAAAATGTCATCGGTCATCAACAGGCCCTTGAAACCGATCTCTTCGCGGATCAACCGGATCATGGTCGGGTCCACCGTCGCCGGCGCATCACTCAGCGCATGATATGCGACATGGGCTGTCATCGCCATGGGAAGATCGGCCAACGCCCGGAAGGGTTCAAAATCATCCGTCAGCTCGACCCGGCTTGCGGCGACATGAGGGAGATTCTTGTGGCTGTCCGCACGCGCACGTCCATGGCCGGGAATGTGTTTGAGCACGGGCAGAACACCCCCCGCCAATAGCCCGTCCGCAGTCGCGCGCGCACCCATGATGACAGTCTCGACGGTCTCGCCCAGACAGCGGTTGCGCAAAAACGGATGCGTCTCGGGCCGGGCCAGATCGGCCGTTGGCGCGCAGTTCACGTCGATACCCACCGACCGCAACTCCTCAGCCTGGAGCCGCGCCCTAAGCCACATGACCCTTTCGGCATCGGCACCGGCAGCGCGCATGTGGTCCAGGGGCGGCAGCCACTCCCGCCAATGGGGAGCGGTCAGCCGTTGAACACGTCCGCCTTCCTGATCGACGAGAACCGGAGCATTCCGCCCCACGGCCGCCCGCAGCTCGGATGTGAGGGCGCGCAGTTGATCCGGTGTCTCAACATTGCGCGCGAAGACAATGAAACCAAACGGATTTGCGTTGGCAAAGAATGCGGCCTCATCCGCGCTGAGCCGGGGTCCGGCGCAGCCAAAGATGATGGCCGCAGGGCTCACTGCACCGCCACCGGAATGCAGTCATTGCCCTTCGAGGTCAAAGCCGAACAAAAGCGTCGGGAATCCGCCAGATCGTCAAACCCCGCGACGCGCAGGCGGTAATAGGTCTTTCCGCCCGACGTCGTGCGCTGCATGGCAAGCTGCTTGCCCGCGAAGAAATCCGGGTATTTCGACGAAATCCGCTGCCACTCGCTGCGGACAATCTCGGGGCTGGCATAGGCACCTAGCTGAACAAGTCGGGTGCCGGAGGAGAGGCTGGCAATGTCCACCTCACCGGAAGTCGCAGCAGCAACCGGTTCAGGGGTTGCGACGGCCACCGCCGCAGCTGGCGCTGATGCCGTCTGACGCAGTCGCGCTGGGCGCGGCGAAGGTCGCTGAACAGAGCCGGTGACAGCGCCCGTTTCTTCCGCAGGTGCGTCGTCGATGAACGTGAGGTCGGATGACAGGGCCTCAGCGACGGCCCGGTCAGTGGCGAGCGCATCCTCGGGAATATCTTCGACAATCTCGCTGAACAGAGTCGTGCCCTGCCCGGCCTCGGGAGCCTCTTCGGCCAGCGCGGGATCGTCGACTGACATGCTGGCGTTTTCGCCTGCCTTTTGCGCTTGCTCGACCACCTCGCCCCATGGCGCGTCCTCAGGGTCCAGAATGCCGTCCTCGGGGGCCAGACGAACCTCATTCGCAGCCTCGCTCGCAGAGCCAACCGCGGCAATCTCATTGACCTGCAAGCCCTGATGGGGCGCGGTCATCCCGCCCGGATCCTCTGGCGCGTTGCGGAACTGGCCGTCCAGCGCTTCGATCACCGGAATGCCGGTGACGTCTCGGACCAGCAATTTGTAGCCCCATATCCCCATACCAGCGATGAGCGCCATGGACATGGCAGCACCGGCGAGGTTCACCAGCTTCCGCGTGTGGCCATCTTCTCCGTCGGAAAAGGGCGCCTCGGGGCCGAAATCGTCATATGTGTAATTCGCCATAACCACCTCGAAAGACGCCGTTTTACCGCCGCCTTTCGCCTCTGCTCTGCCTCAACACCGCCCAGGTCCGACGCTGTTGGGTCAGCGCATCTCTTCGACCGGGGTTACGCCAAGAATACCAAGACCTGCAGAAATCACAACGGAAACCGCTTGCGGCAAGAGGATCTTCGCCGCCGTCGACCCAGCATCGCCCTCCTGCCAGAATCTCAGCTCGGGCCGATCGTTGCCCCGGTTCCACAAGGCGTGGAAGCTCTGGGCCAGGTCGTAGAGGTAAAACGCGATCCGGTGCGGCTCATGGGTTCGGGCGGCGATCTCCACGACGCGCGGCCATTCGGCGAGCGCGCGGACAACGTCGATCTCGGCCGCGTCGGTCAGCACGGGAGAGGCGGCGGTGATACCCGCAGCCTCCGCCTTGCGCAGCACCGAGCGGCACCGGGCATGGGCGTACTGGACATAATAGACCGGATTGTCCTTCGACTGCTCGATCGCCTTGGCGAAGTCGAAATCCAGCGGCGCATCGTTCTTCCGCGTCAGCATGACAAAGCGGGTCACGTCTGCGCCCACTTCCTCGACCACGTCACGCAGGGTGACGAAGGTGCCCGCCCGCTTCGACATCTTGAAGGGCTCGCCGTTCTTGTAGAGCTTCACCAGTTGGCAGAGTTTCACATCCAGCGGCACACGTTCATCCGACAGCGCGGCTACGGCGGCCTTCATCCGCTTGACGTAGCCCCCATGGTCGGCCCCGAGCACGTCGATGAGCTGGTCATACCCCCGCTCAATCTTGTCCCAGTGATACGCGATGTCGGGCGCGAAATACGTCCAGGCGCCATCCGATTTCTGCACGGGCCGGTCCACGTCATCGCCATAGGCGGTGGAGCGGAACAAGGTCTGCTCACGCGGCTCCCAGTCCTCTGGCAGCTTCCCCTTGGGCGGTTCCAGCGTGCCGCGATAGATCAGGTCCTTACCGTCCAGCTCGGCCAAAGCCCCCTCGATCCGCCCGGTCCCGTAGAGCGATTTTTCGGAGAAAAACCGGTCCATGGTCACACCAAGCGCGGCCAGATCGCCGCGGATCATCTCCATCATGGCCTCGGTCGCGAATTCCCGCACATCGGCGAGCCAAAACTGCTCGCCCTTGTCGAGATAGGTATCGCCAACCTTTTCCTTCAGGGCTTCGCCGACGCCGATCAGGTAGTCGCCCGGATAGGTCCCCTCGGGAAACTCGACCTCCTGCCCATGGGCTTGAAGATACCGCAGATAAACGGAGCGCGCGAGCACATCGACCTGCGCGCCCCCATCGTTGATGTAGTATTCCCGCGTCACCTCATATCCGGCATAGGACAAGAGGCTTGCCAGCGCGTCACCAAACACGGCGCCCCGCGTATGACCCACATGCATGGGTCCGGTGGGGTTGGCGGAGACAAACTCAACGTTCACCTTTCCGCCCTGCCCCATGTCGGAGCGCCCATATTCGGGTGTCGTTACAATGGTCTGGACGAGGTCTGCCCAGATCGACGGGTCCAGTCGCAGGTTCAGAAAGCCGGGCCCGGCGACGGTGGCGCTCTCGACCTCAGCCAGCAAGCCGAGCCGCTCAGCGAGCGCCTCGGCGATGTCACGCGGTTTCATCTTTGCCGGTTTGGCCAGCACCATGGCCGCGTTGGTTGCCATATCTCCGTGGGCCGCGTCGCGGGGGGGCTCGACCGCCACATTGGCAAAGTCGAGCCCGTCCGGCAGTACGCCATCGGAGATCATCTGGGACAGGGCGTCGAGCACCCGGGACCGCATCTGGGCAAAGAGGTTCATATCAGGGCCTGAATTCGTGGAACCCGCCCCTCCTAGCCCTCGCGGTCCTAGGCGTCAACGTTGCCCGGCTGGCCTCCGTTTTTTGCGCCGTTCCGGCCACCCTGACCTTCGGGCACCATGGCCAGCACCCGCGTGCCTTTGCCGCTGGGAACGCCGTCGTCATCCTCGACCGGGTGGATCTCTCCATCCTCATCGAGATAGCCCATCAGCACCGCATCAGGACGATCCTGGCGCCAGGCTTCCATGGTGTATTCCTCGCCAATATTGGTGATGCGGAAGGTCCAGCCCTTCCAGATCAGCTTGTTCAGCTTGGAATAGGTGGCATCCGGCATAACCTCCTGACCGCCGATGGTCGGAGGCAGGTTCTTGCGGCGCGTGTCGCTGACGTCGCGCGCCACCTGGAACACGTGCTCCCGACCGAATTCCGGCGCCATCTCACCCGCCACAAGCGTGTTGTAGGCATCGTTATCGGTCGCGGCGACCACGATTTTATAGGCATTCATGTCAAGGGTCAGCTCGGCTTCTTCCGACAGAATATCGCCATAGAAGGTCTCGATCCCCGCATCCCGCGCCTTGCGCAGGTGCGCGCGGTTGTCGTCGGCGATAAGCACCGGGATTTCCGCCTTCTTCAGCGTCTCGGCCAGGGACGTGGTCCAGTCGGAGCCGCCCACGAGGATAACACCGGGGCGCCGCGCAGCGGTCACGCCGAGATACCTGGCGACAGGTGCGAGGGTGAAGCCATGGATCACAACCGTCGCCGCCACGAGCACGAAGGCCAGCGGGTTCAGCAGGTTGCCATCCTCGACCCCTGCGTCCATCAGCGCCGAAGCAAAAAGTCCCGCGACCGATATCAGCACCACCCCACGAGGGCCGGTGGTGGCCACGAGGATCTTCTCGTTCTTCGGAATGTCCGTGCCCATCAGCGACAGAAGCACCGTCAGCGGACGCACCAGCAGGACCACGACAATAATAAAGAACGCCGCGCGCCAGCTCAGGTTGCCCAACGCAGAGACATCGAGACCGGCGGCCAGCAGAATGAACACGCCCGAAACGAGGAGAAGTGTCGCGTGCTCCTTGAACCGGCGCAGCTCGGCGAAGGACGGGAGGTCTGCATTGGCGATCACCATGCCCATGACGGTCACGGCCAGCAGGCCCGATTCGTGCAGGATCTTGTTGGAGATGGCAAAGCAGCCCAGCACCAGGACGAACAGCACCGGCACCTTCATGTATTCCGGCACCTTGCCGCGGCTGAACGCCCACGCGACCAGCGCCCCCGCCGCGATGCCGAGGACCAGCGCCGCGATAATACCGATCACCAGATGTGTCGCCGCCGCAGCCACGCCCTCAGACGTGTGGACGACGTACACGACCTGCATGGCCAGAACCGCCGCCAGCGCACCGAACGGGTCGTTCACGATCGCTTCCCATTGCAGCAAGGCAGATGGACGCTTCGACAGGCGGGCGGTGCGCAGAAGCGGCGCGATGACGGTGGGGCCGGTGACAATCATGAGACCGCCGAACACGGCCGAGGTTTCCCAGCTCAGGCCCGCCGCGTAATGGAGCGCGAGAGTTGACAGAAGCCAGCCCAACGGCGCGCCGACATAGACCAGCCGCTTGACTCCGGTCGCCGCATCCCGCAGCGAGTGGAAGTTCAGCGTCAGCCCGCCCTCGAACAGAATGATCGCCACCGCGATGGAGATCATCGGCTTGTAGAACGGTCCGATATCGCGTGCCGGGTCGAAGATCCCCAAAACGGGGCCAACGATCACGCCGGCGACGAGCATCAAAACGATGGCAGGCATCCTGAGCCGCCAAGCCAACCATTGCGCACCGACGCCGAGTACACCCACCAGCGCCACGGCAGAGATCGGGTCGAGGCCGCCCGATACAGATTCTGTCGCCATAAATATCTGTCCCCTATGTTACGTTGACCGGCACGACTCTCGCCCCCGCCAATGGGAGAAACATCCCCCGCGTCAAAAGTTCCCCTTTTTTGGAGACAAAAGAGCTCATTATAGCGCTTGCGCACAAATGCAGCACACCCCATTTCTCACATATGCTGAAGTTCTCGCCGATCCTCCTCGCCATCCTCTACGCGCTGGTGATGTATGTCTTTTCCAGTTGGCGGACGATCCGTGAACTGGACGCCCGCTCGGCAGAACTGGCCGATGCGGGGCTCAAGGAGATGACAGATCGCATGGCGGCCGCTCTCGATTTGCCGAGGGTCAAGGTCCATCTCTATGACATCCCGCAGGTCAATGGCCTCGCGGCACCGGACGGTCGGATCTTTATCACCCGGGGGTTTTACGAGCGCTACCGCAGCGGCGAGGTCAGTGCCGAAGAGATGGCCTCGGTCATCGCCCATGAGTTGGGCCATGTGGCGCTGGGACATTCGCGGCGGCGGATGATCGACTTTTCCGGCCAGAATGCCCTGCGTACGGCCATGGCGATGGTGCTCGGACGGTTTCTGCCGGGCGTGGGCGTGCTGATCGCCAACAGTCTGGCGGCCCTGCTGGCCGCGCGTCTGTCGCGGGGGGATGAATATGAGGCCGATGCTTATGCCTCGGCCCTGCTGATCAAATCCGGGATCGGCACGGCGGCGCAAAAGTCCTTGTTTCACAAACTGGAGCATCTGACCGGGGGTCCGGGCGGCACGCCGGCATGGCTTCTGTCGCACCCTAAAACCGCCGAGCGGATCGCCGCCATCGAGGCCAATGAGCGAAAATGGCTTCAGTCCTGAGGCCTAAGCGACTTTCCCAGTTTCGGCAGCCGCGCGCGTTTGAGCAGGCCGCGCAGCGGGATTTCTTCGCCTGACAGTCGCTCCGCGGTGGCATGGACCCGGGCTACGACCTCCGCAATCGCGGGCCGATGCCCCGGCATCAGCCGTCCCAAAAGCTGATCGGGGTCGAGCCGCTCGATCCCTTCCTCAGTGAGTGTGCGGCGGGGAAAGTCCTTTGCATTGAAGGTGCAAAGTACGTCGGCGCCCCCGACAATTGCCCCGGCCAGAACATGCACGTCGTTAGCGTCTGGCAACCAGAGCCGCGCCAGATCCCGCTCGCGCGGCTGCACTTCGGCACCGGGCCACTGGCTGCGCAGCAAAGCGATCTCGCCCCGCGCCACCGCCTCGCCTTCAGGTCCCAACCGGGCCGCTGCCCCGGCCCATTCTTCCAGCACGCGGGGGCTGAATTGCGGCTGAAACGCCCCTGCCCCGGCCACACCCATCAGGATTTCGCGCAGGACCGTCGGGTAAAGCACGCAGGCGTCGAGAAAGACCTTCACAGGCGGAACACGACCATCTTCAGATAGCCGGTCTCGGCGAGTTGCGGCAACACCGGATGGTCGGGTCCGGCCGCGCCGGTATGCACGATCGGTCCACGACGGCCGGCCCTGCCAATCCCGCGCGCGGATGCGTTGCGAAAGGCGGTCAGGTCGGCCGCATGGGAGCAGGAGCAGAGCGCCAGATAGCCGCCGGGCGCGACCAGCGGCGCCGAGAGCCGCGCGATCCGCTCATAGGCGCGCAGCCCCGCGTCCCGCGCATTTTTCGACGGGGCAAAGGCGGGCGGATCGCAGATCACCACGTCGAACTGCGCGCCCTCGGATCCCAACGCTTCCAGCGTCGCAAAAGCGTCGCCCTGCCGTGTTGTGAACCGGTCGCCAAAGCCGCTCGCCTCCGCGCCCGCCTGCGCCAGATCGAGCGCCGCGCGAGAGCCATCCACGCCCATCGCCTCCGCCGCACCCCCCGCCAGAGCCGCGAGGGCAAAACCGCCCACATGGGAGAACACGTCGAGCACGCGGGATCCCGGCGCAAGCCGCGCCATCCAGCCATGATTTTCCCGTTGATCGAAATAGAGCCCGGTTTTCTGCCCACCGGTCAGATCCGCCATGTAGGTCGCGCCGTTCATCTGAACCGGCACCGGACCCTCAACCCCGCCCCGCAGAACGGCATCCGCGTCGTCAAGCCCTTCGAGCCCGCGCGCCCGCCCGCTGGCATTCTTTACCACCGTCTGAACCCCGGTCTCCGCGACCAGCGCCTCGACCAGCGGCTCCAGCAGAAGGTCAGCCCAGGCAGCGTTGGGCTGGATCACGGCAGCCTCGCCAAAGCGGTCGATCACCACCCCCGGCAAACCATCCGCCTCCGCATGAACCAGCCGGTAGAAGGGCTGATCGTAGAGCCGCTCCCTGTGCGCCAGCGCCGCACCGATCCGCGCCCGAAACCAGTCCACACCGATCTCCGCCTCAGCGTTCCGATCCAGCATCCGGGCGATAATCTTCGACTCCGGGTTCACGGCGACGAGCCCCATGGGCCGCCGCTCTGCGTCCTCGAGCACCGCCAGGCTGCCCGGCGCGAGAGCCCGGGTGCGGCGGTCGGTCACGACTTCGTTGGCGTAAACCCAGGGGAAGCCGTGGCGGATCGCCTGCGGTTTCGCTTTGGGCATCAGACGAATGGTGGGGCGCTGAGTCTCGGTCATGGACCGCCGATAGGCCGAAACCGCGCCTGAGAAAAGCGAAACCCCCTCTGGTATCGCTAACAGTAACATGCTAGGTGGCCCGCGAACGAAGTTAACGAGAGTCGTCATGCCCCTGCAGGACAGTATCGCCCGCGTCACCGACCGTATTGCCGAACGCTCCAAATCCACCCGCCAGACCTATCTCGACCGGATGCAACAGGCCGCCGAGGAAGGTCCCCGCCGCGCGCATCTCACCTGTGGCAATCAGGCCCACGCCTATGCCGCCATGGGCGACCAGCAGAACGATCTGGCCACCGGCCGGATGCCGAATATCGGGATCGTGACCGCCTATAACGACATGCTGTCGGCCCATCAGCCCTATGAACGCTTTCCGTCACTGATCAAGGACGCCGCGCGCGCCGCCGGGGCCACCGCGCAGGTCGCCGGGGGTGTGCCCGCTATGTGCGACGGCGTCACCCAAGGGCAGGTCGGCATGGAGCTGTCGCTCTTCTCCCGAGACGTGATCGCTCTGGCCACCGGGATCGCGCTCAGCCACAACACCTTTGACGCCGCCGTTTATCTCGGTGTGTGCGACAAGATCGTTCCCGGCCTCGTCATGGCGGCTGCCACCTTTGGCTACATCCCGGCGATCTTCCTGCCTGCGGGTCCCATGACCAGCGGCCTGCCCAATGACGAGAAAGCCAAGGTGCGCCAGCAGTTTGCCACCGGCGAAGTGGGCCGGGACAAGCTGATGGAGGCCGAGATGGCCTCCTATCACGGCCCGGGCACCTGCACCTTCTATGGCACCGCAAACTCGAACCAGATGCTGATGGAGTTCATGGGCCTGCACCTGCCGGGCAGCTCTTTTGTGAACCCGAACACGCCGCTCCGCGATGCCCTGACCGTCGCGGGCGCCACCCGCGCCACCGAGATCACCGCGCTGGGCAACGACTACCGCCCCGCCGCGCAGGTGCTCGACGAAAAGGCCTTTGTGAACGGCATCGTGGGGCTGATGGCCACGGGCGGCTCAACCAACCTGATCCTGCACCTGCCCGCCATGGCCCGCGCCGCCGGAATCCTGCTGGAACTCGAGGATTTCGCCGAGATTTCCGCCGCCACGCCGATGATGGCCAAGGTCTACCCGAACGGCCTCGCCGACGTAAACCACTTCCACGCTGCGGGCGGTCTGACCTACATGATCGGTGAGCTCCTTGATGCAGGCCTTCTGCATGCCGACAGCACCACCGTTATGGGCGACGGTCTCAAAGATTATGTTAAGGAACCCAAGCTCAAGGGCGATGGCGTGATCTGGGAAACCGCCCCCCGCGAGACCCAGAACGACAAGATCCTCCGCCCTGCCACCGATCCGTTCCAGAAGACCGGCGGTCTGGCCAATCTGACCGGCAATCTCGGTCAGGCGGTGATGAAGGTCTCTGCGGTCAAAGAAGACTATCACGTCATCGAAGCCCCCTGCCGCATTTTTGAGGATCAGGAAAGCGTCAAAGCCGCCTTCAAGGCGGGTGAGTTTACCTCGGATACGGTCGTCGTGGTCCGCTTTCAGGGACCGTCCGCCAACGGCATGCCTGAGCTGCACTCCCTGACCCCAACGCTGGCCGTGCTACAGGATCGTGGCCTGCGCGTGGCCCTCGTTACCGATGGCCGCATGTCCGGTGCCAGCGGCAAAGTCCCCGCCGCCATCCACCTCGCCCCCGAAGCCGCCCATGGCGGCCCGATCGCCAAACTTCAGGACGGTGACGTGATCCGCGTGGATGCTAAAGCTGGCACGGTCGATGCGGTCGGTGTCGATCTTGCCACCCGCGAGGCCGTGACCCGCGATCTCAGCGGCAACGGCCACGGCATCGGGCGCGAACTTTTCGCCGCTTTCCGCCAGAATGTGGGCACCGCCGATACCGGCGCCGCCGTCGTCGTCTGACCCCAGAATACCGGAGCAACATCCATGACGCCCCAAGAAGCCAGTCAGAAATCCGAGGCCATCTGTCGCCTCGCCCCCGTCGTGCCCGTCCTCGTCGTCCATGACGCCGCCCACGCCCAGCCTCTGGCACAAGCATTGGTGGACGGAGGCCTGCCCGCCCTCGAAGTCACCCTGCGCACGCCCGCTGCTCTCGACGTCATCGCCGAGATGGCAAAGGTCGAAGGTGGCACCGTGGGCGCCGGCACCCTCCTCACTCCCGAGGATGTGCAGCGCGCCGTCGATGCGGGGGCCAAATTCGGCGTTTCCCCCGGCGCCACCGATCGCCTGCTCGATGCCTGCGAAGAGGCCGGACTGCCGCTCCTGCCCGGTGCTGCTACCTCCACCGAGGCCATGCGGCTTCTGGAACGCGGCTACACGGTGCAGAAATTCTTTCCCGCCGAAGCCAATGGCGGCGCGAAGGCGCTGAAGGCCATCGGCGCCCCTCTGCCTCAGATCCGCTTCTGCCCCACGGGTGGCGTGAGCCTCGCCAACGCGCCGGATTATCTCGGCCTGTCCAATACCCTCTGCGTCGGCGGCTCCTGGGTCGCCCCCTCGGACAAGGTCCAGACCGGCGACTGGGACGGCATCACCGCACTGGCCCGCGAGGCCGCCGCGCTTCCGCGCTGACACCGGCCTTCGGGGGGACCCACCCCCTCTTTGTGTTCACAAACAGCCAAAATCGACCGGCCCGCCCCACAGCGCGCCGGTCTTTTTGTTCCGTCTCAGCCATCCCCGCGCCGGGCCCGGCCTCCTCCGCGCCTTCTCGGCGCTTCGGCACGACCCATACCCTCACGCAAGACCTTCAGCATGGGATGATCCATGTGCTCATCCGAGTAGCGGGCAAGCAGAAGCTCAATCGCCTCATTGGCGGAGACATCAGCGCCCAGTGACAGCGCCCAGTCGAGAAAGACAGACCGGCATTCCGCCTCGCTGATTCCATCGATCCGGAACGCTTCAAAAATCAACCCTTTGGGATCCGCGGTATCACCCTTCATCTTGCAACATCTCCAAAATCACCTGCGCCGCATCCGCGCGGATCTCCGTCAACCGCGCCTGCAGAGCCTCCAGAGTCTCCGACTGGCCTTCGCGCAAGAGCACCGCCGCACCTGCCGCGCCAATCCGCTCCGGGTCCAGCGCGCCCTCCGACAGTAACCGCATGGCCACCTGAATGGCGCGCAGATCCCGGTGGCTGGCCGCCAGCCCCGCAGCCTGCTGTTTGCCGATCAAACCGGCCTCAGCCGCAGCCTCGATCTGCGGCACCGGTGCCTGGGCCTCTGCCCCCGCCATGAGGCCAAGCATCGCCGCCACCAGCTCGATGGCCGCAAGCCCGCCGGGGCCATCCTTGACGTTCCAGCCGCTGCCGGGCTTGGCGCCGGCCAGCCTGTCCAGCATCTCGCGCGTGTCTTGTCGCAGCTTCGCGTGGTCCTGATCGGAGGCGATCACCTCCCGGCAAATCCCTAGAACGCGATCACAAAGCGGCTCCGGCCCGGCAATGGGCCGCGCGCGGGTCAGGGCCTGATGCTCCCAGGTCCAGGCCTCTTCGCGCTGGTAGCTCGCAAAGCCTGTCAGCGCCGTCGCCACAGGCCCTTGCTTGCCCGAGGGGCGGAGCCGCATATCCACTTCGTAGAGTCGCCCCGCCCCTGTGGGCGCGCTCAGAGCGGTGACGAGGGCTTTGGTCAGGCGGGCATAATAGGTCCGCGCGGGCAAGGGCCGCTTGCCCACGGACTCCTCCAGACCGTCCGCATCATAGATGACGATCACGTCCAGATCCGAATGGGTGGTCAGCGATCCGGCCCCCAGCGCCCCCATCCCCAGCACCATCGCCCCCTCGCCCGGAGGCGGGCCATGGCGGGTGGAGAATTCCGCGATCACGGCGGGCCAGACCGCGCGCACCACCGCTTCGGCGAGGTCCGCATATTGCGCACCCGCCTGCCGCCCATCGGTCAGGCCACGCAGCAGATGCACACCCACCCGGAAATGCCAGTCGCGCTGCCATTTCCGCGCCGCATCGAGCTGCCGCTCGTAGTCGCCTGCCTTGGCCAGGACATCCGAGAGCTCCGCCTCCAGCGCGGCACATCCCGGCCAGTCATCAAAGAACGCGCCCCCGATCACCGCATCCAGCACGGCGGCGTTGCGGCTAAGATACGTGGCGAGGTCCTCGCTCGTGGCCGAGATATCGGCGATGAGCGACAACAGCCCCGGATTTGCCTCGAAGAGCGAGAAGAGCTGCACCCCCGCAGGCAGGCCTCGGATGAAGCCGTCGAAATGCAACATCGCCTTGTCCGGCTCGGGCGAGGCCAGAAGCGCGGCGAGCAGCTCGGGCAGGATCCGTTTGAAGATCTCCCGCGCGCGGGTCGAGCGCAGTGCGGGCACCGCGCGCCAGCCATCGACGATCTCCTGCTGACTCTGGCTCAGCTCCGGTCCCTCAGGACGCGGGGCCTTGGGCTTAAAGAACGGTTCCGTCAGCGCCGACACACGGTCGAGCCGCTCGGCAATCTCGGCCATCAGATCTGCCTCGTCCCGGTCGCAGAAATCTGCCAGCCGGGCAAATCCTGCCGGGTCGTCTGGCAGCGCGTGGGTCTGGCGGTCGGCGATCATCTGCAAGCGGTGCTCGATGGTCCGGTGCGCCCGGTAGTCGTCGGTCAGCTGCCGGGCCACATCCGCCTCGACCCAGCCCGCATCCGCGAGCCGCGCGAGCCCCTCAACGGTGCCCCGCACCCGCAAGCTCTCATCCCGCCCCCCGGCGATGATCTGCCGGGTCTGGGTAAAAAACTCGATCTCGCGGATGCCGCCGCGCCCGAGTTTCATATCGTGGCCAGGCAGATCAGCTTTGCCCGTCAACCCTTTGTGCTCACGTATTTTCTGCCGGATATCATGGGCGTCCTCGATAGCGGCGAAATCCAGATGCCGCCGCCAGACGAAGGGGCGCAGGGTCTCCAGATACCGCGCTCCCGCCTCCGCATCCCCGGCGCAGACCCGCGCCTTGATATGGGCGGCGCGTTCCCAGGACCGTCCGAGGCTCTCGTAATAGCGCTCGGCGGCCTCCATGCCCAGACAGACCGGCGTCACCGAGGGGTTGGGCCGCAGGCGCAGATCGGTACGGAACACGTAGCCACCCTCGCGCGTCTCGGACAAAAGCGCCATGGCCCGACGGGTCGCTTTGACGAAGGACGACCGCGCCTCCATCACGTCAGATGCCTCAAAATACCCTTCGTCAAAGAGGCAGATCAGGTCGATATCGGAGGAGTAGTTCAGCTCGAATGCGCCCATCTTGCCCATGGCCAGCGCGAACATGCCGCCCGCCACGGGATCACCCTCGCGGCCCGGCAGCCGACCCCGCCGGATCTCGGCGCCGACCTCGCGCACCAGCGCGACGTGAGTGGCCTTATCAGCCAGCCGGGTGAGTGCGCCAGTCACGTCCTCCAGCGGCCAGACCCCGCCGCAGTCGCAAAGGGCCGAGAGCAGCGCGACCCGGCATTTCGCCTGCCGGAGCGATCCTGCGAGCTGGTCATCTTCGGCATCGAGACGCCCCAGCTCGGCCTCCAACGCGACCTCAGGCGGCTGATCCGCGATTTCCGCAAGCCAATCCGCCTCCCGCGCCATCAGGTCGCGCAGATAGGGACTGCACCCGGAGACGCCGGTACACAGGTCGCGCAAGCGCGCAGGCAGGTCCGCGAGCAGCGCCTGCGTCTCGGCGGCGCGCTCGGGTTCATGGGGGCGGGGACAGGCGGTGATGCGGTCAGACAGGCTCATGATCTGACCATCGCCGAGTGCGCGCCAAGGTCAAGCGCCCTTTGCGCTCCTGCCCCGGCCCGCTCAGGCGAATTTGCGTCGCGCCGCCGCGAAAGAGGCGGGCTCTGCGACACCATCGGGCGTGTGGGCGTCCTGCACACCCTGCCCGAGCGCGGTGGTCACTGGCAGAACCCCACCCCACATCCCAAGCCCGTGATCGGCCTCGTCATCCACCGGTGGACCCGTCCGGATCTTGGCGCTGGCATGCTCTATAGCGACCGCACAGACACCCGTCGCTTTGCGCTCCTGCGCCGTCATGGGCCGGACCTCGGCGCTCCGTCCGGGCAGGAGATTATCGGTGATGGCGTCCAGCGCGGTATCCAGCTCAGGACCGTCCACCCGGCGCGCCGTGCCGTGGATCATCGCCGAGCGGTAATTCACCGAATGATGCATTCCCGAACGCGCCGCCACGATCCCGTCGAGGCGGGTCACCGTGATGCAGACCGGCACCGCGTCGAGCCGTGCGATCCGGGTCTTCGACGCGCCATGCAAGAGGATCTCATCGCCGATCCGCGCATAGGCCATGGGCATGACCATTGGGCGGTCGTCGATGATGAATCCCACATGGGCGACCAGACCGTGGTCGAGGATGGCGTGGATGGTCTCGATGTCGTAACGCGCTCTCATCCGATTGCGGGCGCGGGCGTAGCGGGGCGGCATGGCAGCTCCTAGTAAAATAGTTGACAGCCCCTCTTTACGCGCTCAACTGGTCTCAAAAGAGATCCAGTTACCTGCAATATGACCAAACCACTTTTACTCTCCCTCCTCTGCGCGCCCGACCCCGAGCGGCCGGATCCGCTCGCCGTGCAACTCTATCACGACCTGCTCGCCGCGATCCGCGATGGGCGGCTGGACGGGGGTGCCCGCCTGCCCTCCAGCCGCCGCGCGGCGGAGGAACTGGCTGTCTCGCGCAGTACGGTGAACACCGCCTATGATCTTTTGCGCGCGGAGGGCGTCGTGGCCATCCGTCAGGGCGCGGCGCCCGAGGTTCTGCCTGCGCAACAGCCGACTGCGCGTCCCGCGGTGACAGCCACGCGCACCGTCTCAGAGCGGGGTGCCAGACTGGCCGAGACACCGCGGCGGAGCGGCGGGTCGATGATGGCGCCGGGCCAGCCATCGGAGGCGGCCTTTCCCGCGGATGACTGGGCGCGGCAATTGCGCCGGGTCGCGCGGAGGGTACAGGGTCCGGCCTTTGCCTATGGCGAGACGGACGGGTTGCCCGCCCTGCGTTCCATTCTGGCCGAGCGGCTGGGCACAGACCGGGGTCTCAAGGTCGATCCCGACCAGATCCTCATCACTCCGGGCACTCAGGCGTCCCTCGCGCTGGTCTCCCACGTCATGGCAGATCCGGGTGATCTCGCAGCGCTGGAGGATCCCTGCCATCTGGGCGCCCGGATCGCCTTTGGCGGCGCGGGCCTGACGCCACATCCTGTCCCTGTCGACCGCCACGGGATCGACCCGCAAGAGGTCCCCGCCGCCGCACGGCTGCTGTATCTGACGCCTTCCAACCAATATCCCATGGGGGTGCGTCTGACGCGACCCCACCGGCTCGCATTGCTGGACTGGGCGGCGCGGAGCGGTGGAACCATCCTCGAAGACGATTATGACAGCGAATTTCACTGGCGGGGCAAAGAGATCGCCGCGCTGGCCTCCGAGGCGCGCGGCGACGAGGTGATCTATCTGGGCTCAGCCTCGAAAGCGCTGGCTCCGGGGCTGCGGCTGGGTTGGCTCGTTGGCCCTGCCTCGCTGATGGACCCGCTGCGCCGCGCCCAGCGTAATCTGGGGATGCTGGCCAATATCCACGCCCAAGGGGCGCTGGCCGAGATGATGCGCACCGGAGGTTACCGGGCGCAACTGGCTCGAATCGCCCGCATCTACGAGCCGAGGGGCCGCGCGCTCGCTGCGGCCCTCGCGGTCTTACCCGGCGTGGAGGCAGAGCCACCCGATGGGGGTGTTCAGGTCGCGGCCCGATTTGACGACACATGGTCCGAAGAAACAGCCATTACCGCGCTGCGGGAGGCGGGTTTTGGGCCGAACCCTCTGTCGAACCACTGTCAAGTGGTCCCTCTAAAGGGGCTCGTGGTCGGGTTTGCCGACGCAACGCCGGAGCGCATTGCCCAATTTATCCACATTCTCAAAGCTGTTAGAAACCTTCCAAACTATTGAAATCATGAACAAGTCAACGGTTATGTAAAATCTTTTTACATTACCTCTTGATGCGGCGACGTGACGTTCCCATTTTGGATGATGTGAAAGGAATTCACATTAACCGCCCATCAAGGAGCACAGATATGACTGATTTTGCCACGAATGCCCCGGTTGCGGCCGGAAACGTTCTCCGCCGAGCCGAAGACTGGCTGGATCAGCGCGGTCGCGGCGCCTGGATCGCGGCCATGGTGCTGGGCTTTATCTTCGTCTGGCCCGTCGGTTTGGCACTGCTGGCCTTCATGGTCTGGCAAAACAAATTTGCTGGCCGCAGCTGCCACGCCCAGACCCGGATTCGTACGCCCCGCAGCACCACCGGCAACGCGGCTTTTGACGCCTATCGCGCTGAAACCCTGCGCCGTCTCGAAGAGGAACAGGCCGCGTTCGAGGAGTTCATGCAGCGCCTGCGTGAGGCCCGCGACAAGGCCGAGTTCGACCAGTTCATGGAAGAGCGCCAGCCCCGCAAGGATATCGCCGTCGAGGTTTGACCCTGGCTTTTCCCTCCCTGCCCGCTCCGATACTCTCGGGGCGGGAGCTTCCCCTTCTGAGGCACAAGACGATGATGACCATGACACCCGGCCTGCCCGATCCCTTCGCTCATGCGGATCTCTACCGCGACACCACGACCAAGCGCGCCTTCGCCTGGGTCATTGACGTGATCTGCATCACCGCCCTGTCGCTCTTGCTGACACCGCTGACCCTGTTCACCTCGATCTTCTATTTCCCGCTCTTCTACATCTGCGTGGGCATGGCCTACCGGACCGCGTCTATCGCCCGACTGTCGGCCACACCGGGGATGCGGTTGATGTCGGTCGAACTGCGCAACAGCGACGGCGAACCGCTCGATTTTGGCGAAGCAGCGCTGCATACGGTCGGATACACCGCATCGGTGCTGGTCTTTCCGGCGCAGCTGATCTCCGGCGCCCTGATGATTGGCACGGCACGGGGACAGGGGCTCACGGACCTCGTTATGGGCAGTGCCGCCATCAACCGGACTTCAACCTGGCGCTGACCGTCCACCAAAATTCCCTCGCTGTTTAGACAAGCGAGGGTAGACAGATTGTCCTCGTCAGCTAGTCTGTCTGTGATACGAGAGACGTCTGAACATGCGCCACACCCTGCCCATAGCGCCGCAATTCTATGTGACTGCGCCGCAACCTTGCCCCTATCTCGCCAATCGGATCGAACGCAAACTGTTCACCGGTTTGCAGGGGGATCAGGCGAATCTGCTCAACAGCGCCCTGTCGAAGCAGGGATTCCGGCGCAGCCAGAACGTCCTCTATCGACCGTCCTGCGCTGATTGTTCCGCCTGCATGTCGGCGCGGATCCGGGTGGCGGATTTCCAGCCCTCCCGCACGCAACGTCGCACCCTGAACCGGAATATCGATCTGAAGCGGAACGCCAATCCGCCTTGGGCGACGGAAGACCAGTATGAGCTGTTCCGCCGCTATCTGGACAGCCGCCATTCCGAAGGCGGCATGACCGACATGGACATATTTGAGTTCGCGGCGATGATCGAGGAGACTCCGGTCAAAAGCCACGTTATCGAGTATAGCCGCCGGGACGGCGGAGAGAATGACCTGACTGCGGTCTGTCTGACGGATGTGCTGGATGACGGGGTGTCGCTGGTCTATTCCTTCTTCGACCCTGACCAGTCCCGCCGCTCCCTCGGCACATATGTCATTCTGGATCATATCGAGATCGCGCGGCAGATGGGCCGGCCCTATGTGTACCTCGGCTACTGGGTGCCCAGCTCCGCCAAGATGGCCTATAAAGCGAAGTTCTCGCCGCTGGAGATCTTTAAAGGCGGGCGTTGGCAGGACATCGGCGACCCGAACAGCCATGACAGCGCCATGCACCCGCTGTCGACCGAACCTGTTGCGGAACAGGTGGCCAAACTTACCCTCCCCGACATCATGGCGCCTTTCGACTAGATGCAAAGGCTTGGCTCGATCGCGTTGATCGTCCCCGGTTACGACGAGGCCATCGCATTCTTTGTCAACACGCTTGGGTTTCAACTGCTCGAAGACATCGACCAGGGCCGAAAGCGCTGGGTCCGCGTTCGCCCCCCTTCCGGCGGCGCGGCGCTGGTGTTGGAACGCGCGGAAAGCCCGGACCAGATGGACCTGATCGGCCGGCAGTTCGCCGGGCGGGTTGGCTTGTTTCTGGAAACGGATCAGTTCCTGCGAGACTATGAGGCGATGCGTTCTGCCGGCATTACCTTTGAAGAAGAACCGCGTACGGAACCCTATGGCAGGGTCGCCGTCTGGCGGGACCCGTGGAGCAACCGGTGGGACCTGTTGGAACCCACCGGTTCAGCCGCGTCAGTTCGGGAACAGATCCGGCACAATGGTGACGATTGAGGGGAAGGCCCAGAGGATCGCCAGCCCCACCACCTGAATGAGCACGAAGGGCAGCACCCCGCGATAGATATGCCCCGTGGTGACGGAGGCCGGAGCGACGCCGCGCAAATAGAACAGCGCAAAGCCGAAAGGCGGCGTCAGGAAGGACGTCTGCAGGTTCACCGCGATCATGATCGTCACCCATTTCGGGTCCATCGTGCCACCATAGATCACCGGGCCGACGATGGGCACGACGATGTAAATAATCTCCAGAAAATCCAGCACGAAGCCGAGGAAGAACAGCACCACCATCACGATCAGGAAAACCACCAGCTCGTTGTCAAAGCTGCGCAGGAAGGACTGGATGTAGTGTTCTCCGCCGAAAGAAATCACCACAAGGTTCAGGAGCTGCGAACCGATGAGGATGGTGAAGACCATGCTGGTGACCTTCGCCGTTTCGCGGATCACAGGGGTCAGCACGCCACCCAGCCAGAGCACCACGCAGGAGTAGAGCAGACCGAATATGGCAAAGAGATAGCAGGCCTGCGCCACCAGATAGGCCAGCCACTGCTCGGTCTTGACGCCTTCGACGGTGACGCGCAGATCGAAATTCACCCCGATGAGGATCATCACGACAATGGCCAGCGCGGTCGCGATGATCACACGTCCGGACTTGCCCTCATCCTTGAGGCGGCGGAAAGCCGCGAGCATGATCGCGCCGCCCGCCCCCAATGCCGCGGCCGGCGTCGGGTTCGTGATGCCTCCGAGGATCGAACCCAGCACTGCCACGATCAGGACCAGCGGCGGGAAGACCACGCGGATCAGGTCATTGCGCGCCAGCCGCGCCGACGCCGCTGTCAGGCCCCAGAGCATCAGCACCGTCGGAATCGCGAGGATCAGCGTGACCCCTCCGGGTGAGGTGTTGGGCGTGATGAACAGGATGTCGGACAGCAGGGCCAGCACGATGCCAAGCCCGCCGATGGCCAGCGGGCGGAAGCTGTCAAACGGAGCGACACCGCGAGCGACCGACAGCACCAGCGCCACCATCAGGACGAAGATCCCGATGCCGGTGCCGATGGGGGCTGCGTCATCGATGGCCTTCGCCTGCTTGGCGGCGAGTTCGTCCTCGGTCAGCTCGACGGAGTCGCTGAGGCCGCCGGCTGCGGTGATCGCCTCCTGCTCGGCCACGGCCTGATCCCAAGCCGATTGGCCGTGCAGCTCGATCATCGCCGCCTGACACTGCTCACCCACATTGGTGCGCAGAGACGCTGCTTCGCCGCGCTCCGAGTAGGACGAGACTGTCACGTTCTGGGATCCCATCAGACCGACAGAGCCAGCGAGGAACATGGCCGCGATCAGCGCGGTGGGCACGCCAAGATACCATGTGAAGGCTTCGCTGCGGGTGACATATTCGCCCGTGCCACCCTCGACAGTGACCGGCGGGGCTTTCTCAGGATTAAAGAGCGCGTAACCAAAGGCGTAGAGGCCGTAGAGCAACGCAAGGAAGATCCCCGGCAACAGCGCCGCCTGGAACAGCGTCCCCACCGAGACCACGGCTGCCTTCCCCAGATAGGTCAGCGCATCGGGGCACCCCACGGAAATGGCTCGGGTTTCCTGCGCGGTCGAATAGAGATCCCCCGCCAGCGTGCCCAACAGCACGATGACGATGGAGGGCGGAATGATCTGGCCCAATGTGCCTGAGGCCGCGATGACCCCGGTAGCCAGTTCCGGCGAGTAATTGTTGCGCAGCATGGTTGGCAGAGACAGGAGGCCCATGGTCACAACAGTCGCGCCGACGATTCCCGTGGAGGCCGCGAGGAAAGCGCCGACGACCACGACCGACACGGCAAGCCCCCCCGGCAGCGGACCAAAGACCCGCGCCATGGTGGTCAACAGATCATTGGCGATGCGGGAGCGCTCCAGCGTGATGCCCATCAGCACGAACATGAGAACGGCCAGCAGCGTCTCGATGGACTGACCCGCCAGCACGCGCTCGTTGATGCGGTTCACGATGAAGGACAGGTTCCGGTCCACCGCCATCTGCCAGCCACCCTGAAAGAGCGGCTCGGCCACGAGCGGCAATTCCGGGTAGCGGAATTTCGAAATGTTGATTGCCTGCTCGCCACTGGCCACCAGCGCGCGGTAGGCGTCCGAGCCCGGGTCCACCGCCTGATGGATCAGGAGCCCGGCGCTGTCGAGTGCCGCGATAATACCGAACGACACCAGAGCCGCGCCACCAATGGCAAAGGCCACCGGAAAGCCCGAGAGGATCCCGCCAAACAGGCAGAGAAATACAATGATGAGACCGATTTCGACCCCGTCGAGACCAAAGAGCATGCCTGTCGTTCCCTCTTAATGTCCGCCTTCGACGGCGCCCTCATCGAGCGCATCGCGGTCTTTATATCTGTTCTCGGACTCTTCGCCTTCGCTGCGCTCCAGAAGCGCGCGGTAGAACACCGCGATGGCTTGCAGGAACACCATCCCCGCAAACGCCACCAGCAGCACCTTGAACAGGAAATACGCGTTGAAGCCATTGGGCGAAAAGCCAATCGTCTCTACGTTCCAGCGCAGGATCGAGGCCTTGCGCAGCATCAGCTCCAGCTTGTCCGAGGCAGAGACCTTGGGCGTCACCAGATGGCGCCACATGAAGTACCAGGCGTACATCCAGATCACCGTCGCCATCGGGATCATAAAAAACAGGGCGCCCAGCATGTCGATCAGCCGTTTGGTGCGAAAGGAGGCGGGCGCGTAGAGCAGATCGACGCGCACATGGCCGGACTGCACGAATGTGTAGGCACAGCACAGGGCAACGATGGCGGCGTTGTAGAGCTTCAGCTCTTCGGACCACCATGAGATGTCGAAGCTGACCACGGAGCCGATCCCAAGCCCGATCTCGGAGGCCGCAAAGATCCGCTGGGAAAATACGATGATGATCTGTTGCAGCACCATCAGCAATCCGGCCCACGCGATGATCCGCCCGACCAGATTGGCAAAGCCTTCGAGCCCGATGACCGCGCCCCACAGAAGCTGTCTCTGCCACAGGCCGACCGCTGTAAAAACGATCAGGAAGACCATAACAACAAAGAAAAATTCAACCGAGCCGCCATAGTAGATAAAGCGGACTAGGCTTTCCTTGTTCGACCAGTCCAGCCATGTGTTGAAATGGGTGATCGCGTAGCCGAAATTCCAGACCGCGAGGGCGATATTCTGTATCACCCAGACAATAAAGTCGAACACATGGCCTCCCTGCCCGTCATTGGTGACGGGTCTTTTTATGCTGTTCCCCAACCGGGTTGATTGGGGAACAGATCTGGCGCGAGGTCAACCCAGAACACGGTTCCGCTGTGAGAGATAGGCGCGCTCGGAACGGGAAATCCAGTCCGCCGTGGTTTTCATGGAGTCCGTCATGGAGGTGCGGATCTCGGCAAAGAGTGGATCATCCATGTACCCGTCGAGCGTTTCCATGGACGCTTTGGCGAACGCGTCCCAGACATCGTCGGAGAATTCCATCAATTGCGTGCCGCCCGCCTGCAAGCGGGCCAGCGCGGCGGCATTGTTGGCGTCAAACAGAGCCAGCCCCCACCCGTTCGCCGCCTGACACACCGTCTCGACCAATTGTTTCTGAGACGTGGTGAGGCTGTCATAGACCTCCCGGTTGAACGCCACCGACGCACCCGGTCCCGGCTCGTGAAAGCTCGCCACGTAGTAATACGGCGCGGCCTCCTGGAAACCGGCCTTCTCATCCGCCCAGGGACCAATCCACTCGGTCCCGTCGATGGCGCCGGACGAGAGTGCCTGATAGACTTCGGAGCCGGGGATCACCTGCACGGAGGCGCCGAGCTTGCCCAGCGCCTGACCGCCGAGCCCTGACATGCGGAAACGCAGCCCCTGAAAATCCTCCGGGCCCTCGATGGGCTTGCGGAACCATCCCCCGGTCTGCGCGCCGGTATTGGCCGCGAGGAAGGATTTCAGCCCAAAGATCTCCCCCAGCTTATCATGCAGCGCCTGCCCCTCGCCCTGATAGTACCAGGTGGTAAGCTCCTGCGCGGTCATGCCAAAGGGCACGGTGGTAAAGAACGCATAGGCCGGGTGCTGACCAACGAAGTAATAGTCGGCGGCGTGATACATATCTGCCTGTCCCGAGGTGACGGCATCGAACACCTCGAATGGCCCGACCAGCTCGCCCGCAGCTTTCAGATCCATCGTCAGCTGACCGTCGGTCAGCGCCGTGATGCGGTCAGCGACGAACTGCGCCCCGTCATGGACGCCGGCAAATCCGCGCGGCCAGGTGGTCACCATGGTCAGGGTACGTTTGCCCTGCGCATAGGCCGGAGCCGCCAGGGTCGAGGCCGCAAGCGATCCGCCCAACGCGGTCCTGGTCATGAATGTACGGCGATCCATCATCTCTCTCCTCTGCACCAACATGCGTGCTTTCGATAAACAATGGGGAGAGCGTATCGGCGGATGTGCGGTGCGAGAAACCTTCGTCGCGTGAGACGTTACGGAATTTCGGCTTTGACGTGAGGGCACCCCGGCGAATGCGCCGGGGATGCCACATGTTTTTTTAACCGAGGACGCGGTCGCGCTGCGCCCGGTACGTCCCCTCGGAGCGCTGGATCCAGCCCGAAGACTTCTTCATCGACTCCATGGCAGAGTTGCGAATATCCGCATAGAGCGGGTCATCCATATAGCCGTCGAGGGTCTCCGCAGAGGCCTGACCGAAGGCTTCCCAGACGCTGTCGGGGAATTCCTTGATCTGCACGCCACCCGCCTGCAGGCGCTGAAGGGCGGCACCGTTATTGCTCAGGAACTGAGCGAGGTTCCACTGGTGGCCTTCAAGGCAGGCCGACTTGATGATCGCCTGCTGGGCCGGTGTCAGGCTGTCAAACACCTCCCGGTTCGTCGCCACCGACAGACCCGCGCCCGGCTCATGGAAGCCAGCGGTGTAATAGGTCTTGGTGATTTCCTGGAAGCCGGCCTTTTCATCCGCCCAGGGTCCGATCCACTCGGTCCCGTCGATCGCACCGGAGGACAGAGCCTGATACACTTCGGCGCCGGGGATGTTTTGCACCGACGCGCCAAGCTTGCCCAGAGCCTCACCGCCCAGACCCGGCATCCGGAAGCGCAGGCCGTTGAAATCATCGGGGCCATTGATCTCGTTGCGGAACCAGCCACCCGCCTGCGCGCCCGTGTTGCCGCCGAGGAAGGATTTCAGTCCAAAAATCTCGCCCAGCTGGTCATGGAGGTCCATGCCGCCGTCGAAATAGTACCAGTTCACCAGCTCCTGCGCGGTCATGCCAAAGGGCACCGCGGTAAAGAACGCGTAGCCCGGGTGCTGACCGACGAAATAATAGTCAGCGCCGTGATACATGTCCGCCTGACCGGAGGTCACCGCATCGAACACCTCGAACGCACCGACCAGCTCGCCCGCAGCCTTCAGATCCACGGTCAGCATACCGTCCGACATGGCGGTGATCTGATCTGCGACGTACTGGGCCGAGTCGTGCACACCGGCCAGACCCCGGCCCCACGTGGTCACCATGGTCAGGGTGCGCTTGCCCTGCGCATAAGCAGGCGCCGCCAGCGTAGAGGCCGCAGCGGCAGACCCGCCCAGAGCAGAGGTGCGAAGAAAGGAACGACGATCCATATAATTTCTCTCCTGTTGTGCCACGCATCTGATGTACGCGATCGCTGTAGGTAGCCCGACCGTAACGCGCCCCCTTCGGAGATCAATCCCCTAATCCGCCGCGTCAGCCCGGTCCGGCAGAGAGCCCCTGGCCCCGGCGTCATGACTGTCGGGGGAGCGTTTGCGCAACAAATGATCCGAGACGCCGATTGTCGCACATTATTCCGTCCGGAGCGGTTGACGCTGCCGCGCGGCATCAGTAAACACGACCCACGAAACCGGAGGCGGCCATGTCCAGCATTCTCGTAGTAGCAGGTAACAGGCGCCGGGGCTAAACAGCCCCGAACGGATCGTGACGCGCCCCCGACTTGAACCTCGGGGGTTTTTTATTGGGCAAATCAGACGGAGTAGAAAAGATGACACAGCCCAGGACCGGTGCCCAGATGATCGTTCAGGCTCTGAAGGATCAGGGCGTGGACGTCGTATTCGGCTATCCCGGCGGCGCTGTGCTTCCGATTTACGACGAGATTTTTCTCCAGAACGAGATCCGCCACATCCTCGTCCGCCACGAGCAGGCCGCCGTTCACGCTGCCGAGGGCTATGCCCGCTCCACCGGCAAGGTCGGCGTGGCGCTGGTGACCTCGGGGCCCGGCGCGACCAATGCTGTCACCGGCCTGACCGACGCGCTGATGGATTCGATCCCGATCGTCGTTCTGTCGGGGCAGGTCCCGACCTTCATGATCGGCAATGACGCCTTTCAGGAGGCAGACACGGTTGGCATCACCCGACCCTGCACCAAGCATAACTGGCTGGTGAAAGACACGGCGAGCCTGTCCTCGACGATCCACGAGGCCTTCCACGTGGCGCGCTCGGGCCGGCCGGGCCCCGTTCTGGTGGACATTCCCAAGGACGTTCAGTTTGCCTCTGGCAGCTACACGCCCAAGCAAAAGGCCCGCACCAGCCATTACCAGCCGAAGCTCAAGGGCGACACGGCGATGATTGAGCAGCTTGCCGATGCCATCGCCACTGCCAAGCGCCCGATCTTCTACACCGGTGGTGGCGTGATCAACTCCGGTCCGGCCGCGAGCCAGCTCCTGCGCGAACTGGTCGAACAGACCGGCTTCCCGATCACCTCGACCCTGATGGGTCTGGGCGCCTACCCAGCCTCGGGCAAGAACTGGCTGGGGATGCTGGGCATGCACGGTCTCTACGAGGCCAACCTCGCCATGCATGGCTGCGACCTGATGATCAATGTGGGCGCGCGCTTCGATGACCGGATCACGGGGCGGGTTCAGGACTTCTCGCCGAAATCGAAGAAGGCGCATATCGACATCGATCCCTCTTCGATCAATAAGGTCATCCACGTGGACATGCCGATCATCGGCGACGTCGCCCATGTGCTGGAGGACCTGCTACGGATCTGGAAGTCCAAGGGCCGCAAGACCAACGCCGAGGCGGTGGCCAAGTGGTGGGATCAGATCAACGAGTGGAAGAAGGTCGATTGCCTGCAATACAGCAACTCCGAGACCACCATCAAACCGCAATACGCTCTGGAGCGGCTGGAGGCCCTGACAAAGGGACGCGACCGCTACATCACCACCGAAGTGGGCCAGCACCAGATGTGGGCCGCCCAGTATCTGGGTTTTGACGAACCCCATCGCTGGATGACCTCCGGCGGCCTCGGCACCATGGGCTACGGCCAACCCGCCGCCATGGGGGTCCAGATCGCCCATAAAGACAGTCTGGTGATCAACATCGCCGGCGAGGCCTCGTGGCTGATGAACATGCAGGAGATGGGCACCATGGTGCAGTATCACCTGCCGGTGAAGCAGTTCATCCTCAATAACGAGCGTCTGGGCATGGTCCGCCAGTGGCAGGAACTCCTGCATGGCGAGCGCTATTCCCAGAGCTGGTCCGAGGCCCTGCCCGATTTCGTCAAACTGGCCGAAGCCTTCGGCGCCAAGGGCATCCAATGCAGCGATCCCAAGGATCTCGATGACGCGATCATGGAGATGCTGGACTATGACGGGCCGGTAATCTTCGACTGTCTGGTGGAAAAGCACGAGAACTGCCTGCCGATGATCCCGTCGGGCGAGCCCCATAACAAGATGCTCCTGCCCAACAGCTCCACCAAAGACGCCATCGCGGCGCCGGGTGCGGTGCTGGTGTGATGTGCCGGAGCCTCGCCGATCTGTCGGGCAATGTGTCTCGGCGTTTGCGCATCGCAGCTGTTCTGGTCCTCGGAGTCGGAACGGGTGCGGCCTGCAACGTCGAGCAGACACAACCCGAGTATCAGACCCGGCGCGAAACAGCGGGCATTCGCCAGCTCTTTGCCGGCAACACGATGATCACCTACAATCCCCAGCACGGAACGCAGGTTGAATACCATCGCGCCGACTACCGGAGCTTTCTGTGGTATCCGGGAAATACGCGCCCCGTTCCTGCCGATTGGAAGACCTATCCCGGCGACCGTGAAAATCCGGAAATCTGTTGGAAATACCCCGTGTCTTCTGTGAACCCGGTGACCAGGCAGCGCGGCAACTGGCAGTGCACCGATCTGGGGCGATATGCCTACCGTCTTGTACAGATCATTGAGGGAGATCCCTTCAGTCTGGCCAGCGGGGCTGTGCCATTTCAATTGCAGACTGGACGCTACACCGCAGAAGACCTCATGGCCCGTGCCGGGCGCCGGGCCTCTGATCTTACCATTCTCTATCCGTTTCCGGAGTGACTTGACCCATGTCCCCCCTCAAAATCAAAAAAGGCTCCTCCCGCCATTCCGCCTATGACCTCCGCGACCCGAATGCGGATGTGATCGAGCGGCATACACTGGCAGTGATCGTGGATAACGAGGCCGGTGTACTGGCCCGGGTGATCGGACTGTTCTCGGGGCGGGGCTATAATATCGAGAGCCTGACCGTCGCAGAGATCGACCATCTGGGGCACACCTCGCGGATCACCATCGTCACCACCGGCACACCTGCGGTGATCGAGCAGATCAAGGCGCAGCTTGGTCGCATCGTGCCGGTGCACGAGGTTCATGACCTCACGGTCGAGGGCGCTTGTGTTGAGCGGGAACTGGCGCTGTTCAAGGTCGCGGGCGAAGGTGACAAACGTGTCGAGGCCCTGCGTCTCGCCGACGTGTTCCGCGCCAATGTGGTCGATTCGACCCTCACGAGCTTTACTTTCGAGATCACCGGTAGCCCCGAGAAAATTGACGCTTTTGCGGAATTGATGCGCCCCCTTGGTCTCGCAGAGATGGCGCGCACGGGTGTTGCGGCTCTGGCTCGCGGCTAAAAAAGGCTTTCGGGCGTGGTTTTCCGCGCCCGCGCGCCCTCCGACCGGCGAAAATTGGCCGGTCCCTGAGGTTCAAACGTCACATTTCCGCCGATCTGGCGTTGCAGCGCAAAATTTGACTGGAACTCTCCTACGTTTGGGTATGTTGGCCTTGCGAACGTAATCTTCGCAACAAAAAAGACCGAATCCATGCCCACGCGCGAAACTGCCCCCGCCTCCGAAAACGACCGTCCGCAAACGCCCTACCGCGCCGAGAAGGTCGACAGCACGGGCGCGCATCGCCCCACAGCCCCCTCCGAGCCTGTCCGGTTCGACGACTGGGCAGCAATCTGATCAGATCCCATGGAACCGCGCCCCCCCGGCGCGGTTTTCTCTTTCATGTTGCATCCAGACACCCAACGCCGGCTCGACCGGCTGCACAGGATCTCGCGTCACATGGACCGCGCTTTCCGCATCCCGGGCACCGGCTTCCGGTTGGGCTGGGATTCAATCCTCGGCATCATTCCGGGTGTCGGTGACCTGATCACCACCCTGCCCGCCGCCTACATCCTCTATGAGAGCCACCGTCTCGGCGCGCCGAAATCGGTCCTTGCCCGGCAAGGTGTAAACATCGCAATCGACACGCTGGTCGGCAGCATCCCGGTGCTGGGAGATCTGTTCGACGCGGGTCACAAGGCCAACAGCAAGAACGTGGACCTTCTGCGCGCTCATCTCCACGAGACGGGCCGCCGCGAGGTCATCAGCGCCGAGGACCGTAGGACAGAGACGCCTCAGGCGCCGCGATCTGCACCCACGGATCGCTCGTAACTGGCGCCAGCGGCAACCTCGGCGCCGTCGTCGGGCGCAGGACCGAGACCGGCCACACATGCGGGCATCCCCGAAAGGTGCTTTGCCAGGGACCGCTGCGTGCCTCCCGCACGGCGGTGCAGAGCGACCCATCGCTCATCCGGGCCGTCACTGTATCCCGATAGAGCACCACTTCGGCCGGCCGCGTCGGGCCGAGGGTCGCGACGGGGCCGGCGCAGGCAGCCAACAGGCCCAGGAGCATAAGGCAGCGCATCACAGAGGCCAAATCATCGGGATGGCGAGGCTCGCCGTACAGGCCAGAAGCAAGTTCATGGGCACCCCCACTTTGAGATAATCGGTGAACCGGTACCCTCCCGGCCCGAAGACCAGCATGTTGGTCTGATAACCGATGGGGGTCGAAAAGGCCGAGGACGAAGCAAACATAACCGCCACAACGAGCGCTCTTGGATCGTATCCCAGCGTCTGGCCGATCCCGATCGCGATGGGGGTGAGGATCACGCCAACCGCGTTGTTCGATACCATTTCTGTCAGGACGGAAGCCATCAGGTAAATCACCAGAACGAGCCCAAAGGGAGGCAGCGACATGAGATGCGGAGCGAGCGCATTGGCCAGCAGGTCCACCGCACCAGACTGTTGCAACCCCGCACCCACAGCCAGCATGGCAAAGATCAGGGCGAGCAGACGACCTTCGATAAAGGAAAACGCCTCATCCGCGTCAATGCAGCGGGTCAGGAAGACCACCGCAACAGCGATCACCGCCAGCGCAAAGATCGGGGCGACCCCAAGCGCCGACAGGATTACAACGCCGGCCAGCGCACCAATGGCAATCGGTGCTTTCTCCCGGCGATAGGCTTGCGCCCGTGGCTGGGAGATATCGACCATATCCATGTCGATGGCCAGGCGCTCGATATCGGCGCTATTGCCTTCTAGGAGCAGCGTGTCGCCGACACGAACCACCACATCGTCGAGCTGGCGTCCGATATTCTGGTTCCGCCGGTGGACGGCCAGCGGGTAGACACCGTAGCGGCGTCTGAGACGCATCGCCCCGAGCGAGCGGCCGATCATCCGACAGCCCGGCGAGATCAGCACTTCGACGGTCTGGGTCCGCACGGAGGACAGCTGGTCAACGCTGCGCAGGTTGCGGTTCTGCTTGAGGCTCAGCAGCTCCGCCATCTCGGTGCGCAGCACCACCCGGTCGCCCACCTCCAGCACGACGGATTTCATATCGCGACGCAACGAGGCATCGCCCCGGAGCACGTCGATCACCCGCCCGCCGCCGGTTCGGAAAATGTCCACGTCGAGCACACTCTCGCCCACCAACGAAGAACCCTCTGGGATCGCGACCTCGGTGAAGTACTTCATCTTGCGCCGGTCGCCGATCATCCCGGCCAGCGAGGTCCGGTTCGGAAGCAACCGTCGCCCGATTAGCGCCATATAGGCGCCTCCCGCGATGATCTGTATGACGCCCAAAGGGGCGATCTCGAAGATGCCAAACGGCGCCATGCCCTGGGACCGCGCAACCCCGTCCACAAGCAGGTTCGTGGAGGTACCAATCAGCGTCAGCGTGCCCCCGACAATCGCGGCATAGGACAACGGAATGAGCACCTTTGACGGCGGCACACCGAGCCGTGCGGCCAGCTGCACAAAGACCGGGATCATCACCACCACAACCGGAGTATTGTTCATCACCGCTGATCCCAGAGCGACGGCCACGAGCGCCACCACCAGCGTGACCACGGGGCGGGTCTCGGCCTTGGAATCCGCAACCTCCGTGAGCCATTGCAACCCTCCCGTGCGCACCAGCGCCCCCATCAGCAGGAACATGGCCGCGATGGTCCAGGGCGCAGGATTGGACAACATGGTCAGCGCCGTCTCGTATGGCAGGATACCGGTCACAAACATCAATGCCGCCCCGGCAATGGCGACCACTTCTGTGGGATAGCTTTCGCGCATGAACAGGATGAACATGCCGATCACGATGGCAAAGCTCATCACGGCAGCGGTCATGGGGTCCAGGGCAATCTCGATCATGATGGGGGCTTGGGTCCTGAACGCTCAGTGAGCAACGTCAATACTTCTGACCATAACCGGTGAATTCGCCACTGCAACTCTTCCGAGCACGAAATCAGGCCGCCCTCTCCGTTACATGGGCAAGCGCATCCCGAATAACAGTCGCAGGGGCCGTGTGGTCAGCGGCCGCTTCGGACAAATGCCGACGCCATGCCCGTGCACCCGGCAGACCGGCAAACAGTCCCAGCATATGCCGCGTCACCTGATGCAGTCGCCCGCCTGCCGCAATGTGCGCCTCTGCGTAAGGGATCATTGACAGAGTCACCTCGGCCCGGCTCGGCGCCGCGCGTGTGTCGCCAAAAATGCGCTGATCCGCGCCGAGCAGAATCGCGGCGGGGTCATGGTAGGCGGCACGCCCGACCATGACCCCATCAAGCCCAGCCCCTAATTGCGCCTCGATCATATCAAGATCTGTGATCCCCCCATTGATCGAGATGTGAAGCTCCGGGAACGCGGCCTTCATCTCGTGGACAAGCGGATAGTCCAGCGGAGGAATGTCGCGGTTTTCTTTCGGGGACAGCCCCTTGAGCCACGCCTTGCGCGCATGGATTGTCACGCGCCGGCCCCCTGCTTCCCGGATCTTATCCAGAAAGGCGGGCAGCACGTCACGGGGTTCCTGATCGTCCACACCGATCCGGCATTTTACCGTGACCTCACAGGGTTGCGCGGCGATCATCGCGGCGCAGCACTCCGCGACCAGCTCCGGTGATTTCATCAGCACCGCACCAAAAGTCCCGGACTGCACCCGATCCGACGGACAGCCACAGTTCAGGTTGATCTCGTCATAGCCTTCTTCCGCGCCCATCCGGGCAGCCTCCGCCAACTCCGCCGGGTCGGACCCTCCAAGTTGTAAAGCCACCGGGTGTTCCTCAGCCGAAAATGCCAACAGATGCCGCGCCCCACCCCTTACAAGCGCCGGAGCGGTGACCATCTCCGTGTAAAGAAGCGCGTGGCTCGAAAGCCGCCGATGGAACACCCGACAATGCCGATCAGTCCAATCCATCATCGGGGCCACAGACAATTTAGCGTGTTGATCTATTTCCATTTTTGTATCTTCAAAATGTTGACGACGGATGCTGATACGCTCGAGTACGCCCCAACATCCCCGAATTTGCCCCTCCACAACGGCCCATTGCACACACTGCGCACACGCGAATAGCCTCCATCACGAGGCTCCCCTCCGGTGCCTACCGGGTCCAGATCAGACGAAAGGGCCGCTACGCGAAAGATACGTTCCTCCGCGCGACAACGCCCTCGTTGGACCCGCATGGCGGAGACCCGGGTCATCAGGGGCTGGCGCCGAACAAGTCAATCGTTTCCCACCTCCAGACCTTTGGTGACCTCATCGACCGTCATATAACCGATATGTGCGAGGTAGGGAAACCGCCGCGTCGCAGCAAGGCCGCCACGCTCACGATGCTTGAGCGCGATATGAGCAAGGAGAAGATCGGGCACCTCGACCGGCAAAAGCTGATCGACTACGGCAAGATGCGCGCCGAGCAAGGCGCGGGACCGGTAACTCTCGGGATCGATATCGGCGTGATCATGATGGTCATCACCCATGCGGCGGCCGTGCACGGGCTCGATATCTCTCCAGAACCCGTCGATCTGGCGCGCGTCGCGCTCAAGCGTCTCGGTCTGATCGGCAAAGGCACAGAGCGGGATCGACGCCCCACCACGGACGAGTTGAACCGCCTCTTCCGCTGCTTCGATGACAACGAACGCCTCACGCTGCCAATGACTAGGTGTTCAGTCCCGGCATTTGGTGGATCGGATTTAGGATGAATCGATCTGGCTCTGAAGTCCAGATCTTGCAGATGTATTCGTAAGGCGTCAGCCCGCTGAGGGTCTTGAGCCTGCGGGCGAAGTTGTAGGCTGCCATGAAGTCGGCAAGGTGTGTTCGCAACTGGTCGTGATTTTCGTAGTGGAAGCGTTTGACCGTCGCCTCCTTGATGGTGCGGTTCATTCGTTCGACCTGGCCATTGGTCCACGGATGGTTCGGCTTAGTGAGCCGATGTTCGATCTCATTTGCCTCACAGA
>NZ_VFSV01000190.1 GCF_007004065.1 Palleronia caenipelagi
AATATCACATTGATCTGGTCATGGGCGGAGAGGAAGCGCTGCGCTTGCCTGACCGACTTGAACCGTCCCATGAGCTTTTCTCGTTTCCGCGTTGGTCGGTGCGAGCCTTCAATACGATTATTCAGGCCCTTATGAGCCCGGTGATCTGCGTCCGGAGCCAGCTGGCGGATCGGTTTGATATAGCTGCGCAATTTGTCCGTGACGATAACGCGAGGCTGGCCAAACCGGGCGATCAACTGTTTCAGAAACCGCCTGGCAGCCTTGGCGTTTCGCCTTGGCTGCACCAGAATGTCGAGCACATCGCGTTCGTCGGGAAATTGATCCCCCGGATCAATTTCTTGTCCTCCTCACCATCCACGGCCCGCCATAACCACATCTTGATGCCGTTGATCGGGACGGCGACCTCATCGAGGTGCCACTTATCTGACGCTGCGGGCCGGTCGCGCTTGATGCAATGCGCGAAATGCAGACCAAACCGGTTCACCCATTTCCGAACGGCTTCCCGGCTGACGATGACGCCTCGCTCGGCGAGCAGATCCTCTATATCCGCCGTGCTCAGCGCGAACCGATGATAGGCCCAAACGGCGTAGGCGACGACTTCAC
>NZ_VFSV01000191.1 GCF_007004065.1 Palleronia caenipelagi
CATTTTTTCAAAGCCAGCAAACACCGTTACGGGTCCAAGCGTATCCACCGGGATCTGCGCGCTGACGGGGAGCGCGTCTCGGAGCGGCGCGTGGCCAGAATTATGCGGGAAAACAGGATCTCAGCCCGCCTGAGAAAGCCGCGCAAGCCGTTGACCACGAACAGCAATCACAAGCTGAAACCGTCGCCCAACCTGCTGCAGCAGGCATTTCATTGTATCACCCCGAACACGGTTTGGCTCGCAGACATCACTTATGTCGACACTGACGAGGGGTGGCTCTACCTGGCGGCCGTCAAGGATATGGCGACCCGCGAAATCGTCGGCTGGTCCATAGCCGATCACCTGGGCGCACAGCTGTGCTGCCACGCGCTCCGGATGGCTCTGCACCGGCGCGGGCCAGTCCCCGGTCTGATCGCCCACTCCGATCACGGTGTGCAATATGCCAGCGGGGACTATCGCAAGATCATCCGCCACGCCAAGCTGGAGCAATCCATGAGCCGCAAGGGTCAGTGCCTCGATAACGCCCCGATGGAGAGCTTCTTTTCTTCGCTGAAAAAGGAGCTGGTCCATCGCCATCGGTTCAGAACCCGAGAACAGGCCAG
>NZ_VFSV01000192.1 GCF_007004065.1 Palleronia caenipelagi
CTTCTACAGCCTGCGCGAGGCGCAGATCCTGATCGAACAATGGAGGAAACACTACAACACGAAACGACCACACAGCGCATTAGGCTTGTCTTATGACTTCCCTCGGCTCCTTTGCGATAAGGGAGCCGCTTCCCGGCTCCCCAAACATGCCGGGAAGCGGCGGGGGACGGATCGGGAATGGGTCGGCCGTTCTGGGCCGTGCGGTAGTGTGATCGCCCCCGTCTTTTCTCATGACCTGAACGGATAGCAGGGCTTTGGGCCTGCATGACAAGCAGAGGTAAGGAAAAGACAGATGCAGGATATCATCGGTATCGATATCTCGAAAAACCAGCTGGACACATACCGTCTCTCGGATCGCCAGCACGCGGTCTTTGATAATGACAAGACCGGCTTCAAGGCCCTTCTGAAGTGGATTGGCAGTGCCGGAGAATTGCGGCTCGTCTACGAGCCAACCGGCCCGTATCACCGCGGGATGGAGGACGCACTGGCCAAGGCGGAGCATGCGCTCGTCAAGGTCAATCCCAGGCAGGCGCGCCGCTTTGCCGAAGCCACGGGAACCCAGGCCAAGACCGATCGGGTCGATGCCATGCTGTTGGCCCG